>NZ_JBFBBS010000001.1:0-148082 GCF_040682835.1 Streptomyces sp. NPDC051104
TCGCGTTCCTGCAGGAGATGAACGCCACCGTCTACCGCCGCTGCCCGGGCGTGGTGACGATCGCGGAGGAGTCCACCGCCTGGGACGGCGTCACCCGGGCGACGCACCACCGGGGGCCGAGCGGCTTCGGGGGCCTCGGCTTCGGGCTGAAGTGGAACATGGGCTGGATGCACGACTCGCTGGAATACATGGCCCACGACCCGATCCACCGCGCGTACCACCACAACGAGATGACGTTCTCGATGGTGTACGCCTACAGCGAGAACTACGTGCTGCCGATCTCGCACGACGAGGTGGTGCACGGGAAGCGGTCGCTGGTGTCGAAGATGCCGGGCGACTGGTGGCAGCAGCGGGCGAACCTCCGTGCGTACCTGGGCTTCATGTGGGCGCACCCGGGCAAGCAACTCCTCTTCATGGGACAGGAGTTCGCGCAGGGCGCGGAGTGGTCGGAGGCGCACGGGCCGGACTGGTGGCTGCTGGACCCGGAGTACGGGGCGGAGGCGGACCACCGGGGGGTGCGCGACCTGGTCCGCGACCTCAACACCGTGTACCGCGGCACGCCGGCGCTGTGGGAGCGGGACACCGAACCGTCCGGTTTCAGCTGGGTCGTGGGCGACGCGGCGGACGACAACGTGTTGGCCTTCCTGCGCCACGACGCGGAGGGGAGCCCGCTGCTGGCGGTTTCCAACTTCGCCCCTGTCGTCCGCCACGACTACCGCCTGGGCGTGCCCGACGACGTCCCGGCCTGGCACGAGGTGCTGAACACGGACGCGGCGGCGTACGGAGGCAGCGACGTGCGCAACCCGGGCCCCGTGAAACCGGAACCCACGCCGTGGCACGGCCGCGCGGCCAGCCTGCGCCTGACGCTGCCGCCGCTGTCAACGCTCTGGCTCCGCCCGGCCTAGGTTTCTCGCCCCCGCCGCCCCTACCCGTCCCATCCCCAGAGGCTCCACCCCTTCAACCCCGCCGGGGCTCCACCCCAGACCCCACCGGGGGCTCCACCCCAGACCCCACCGGGGGCTCCACCCCAGACCCCGGTGGGGCTCCGCGCCACACTCCGTTCGGGGGTCGGCCCCCGGACCCCCCGCTCCTCAAACGCCGGAGGGGCTGATTTTCCGCCGGAGGCCTGATCTGTCAGCGCCGGTCGGCATCATTCAGCCCGTCTGGGGGTCCCCCCTGCTCGAACAGCTTGGGGGAGTTCGAGGACGAGGCCGCTCAGGCCGAGCGGGGGTCTGGGGGCGCAGCCCCCAGGGACGGGAAGGGCAGGGGCTGCGGGGGCGAGACACCCTCGCGGTCGGCTCAGCGACCGCCGAACATCAGCCGCCGCAGCCCCGCCAGCAACCCCCTCGCCTCCCGCTCCACTGCGCGCGGCCCCTCCGGGGGTTCCGGGGCTCCCCCGGAGGAGCCACGCGCACCCGGCAGCGGCACGTCCCCGTGCAACTCGTAGCGGATCGGCAGCAGCCGCAGCCCCCGCACCACCGGCCCCGACCGCCACGGCAACTGATCGGGCGGCAACGTCAGTTCCGCCTGGGCGAAGTGCTCGAAGACGCGCCCCACCGCCGTCGTCACTATCATCCCGCCCAGCTCCCGCGCCGCACTCGGGCACTGGTGCTGCCCGGCCCCCCACCCCAGATGCGCCCGCGTACTGATCGTCGAGTCCACCGACGAGGACGAGTCGAGCACCAGCAGGTCCCGGTGCGCGGCCGCCGCCGACGGCGACACCGCGTCGCCCGCACGGATCCAGAAGTTGCCCAGCCGCACGTCCCGCGCCGCGAAGCGGAAGCACATGTTGGCCACCGGCGGATTGACCAGCGCCGCCCGGTTCACGGTCTCCCCCAGCTGCCCGGCCGACAGACTCAGCCGCACCGTGGCGTTGCCCCGCAGCACCTCCAGGAGTGTGTTCAGCACCATGTTCCCGGTGACGTCGTTGAGGTAGACCGCGTTCATGAACAGCTCCCGGCCCAGCTGTTCGTCCGACAGGTCCGGGTCGGCCAGCAGCATGTACGAGGTCAGGTCGTCACCAGGCCGCGCCCTGCGGTGCGCCGCCAGTCGGGTCATGGCCGCGAGCGCCCTGCCCGTCGCCGCCCCCGCGTCCGGCCCGCCGTCGAGCATCCGCCACAGGTCCATGACCAGCTCATCGCCCAGCTCCACCGGGCAGCCGAACAGCCGCGTCGTCACCATCAGCAGCAACGGCCGTGTGTACTGCGCCCCGAGGTCCGCGAACCCCGTCGGCCCCGACTCGGCGGCCAGCACGCCGATCAGTTCGTCCGTGTAGCGGGCGACGGCGGCCCGCAGCTCCCAGCCCTGCGGCGTGTGCCCGTCCTGGAAGGGACGCAGCGCCGAGTGGTGGGTGCGGCGGGCCGCCCGGTGTTCGTCGCCGTCCATGAACATCGTCTGCCGCACTTCGTAGCCCGCGAGCAGCGGCCAGTCCGCCGGGAGCCACCCCTGCGCCCGGGCCCGCCAGTAACGTACGTCCCGCCGCCACACGCTCTCGTCCCGCAGCACCTGAAGGACCTCGCGGTAGCCGAGCACCAGCCACACGGGCACCCCCATCAGCCCGACCGGCGCGACCGGGCCGTAGGTGCGCCGCAGCCGCTCGTACACGCCCCCGGGATCGGCGTCGAACTCCGAGGTGAGCAGCGGTGGTACCGGCAGCGAGGCGAGCGACGGGCTGTCGGCCGGCGCGGTCGCGCACGGTTGGGCGTCCATACCGACACGCATACCGCACCGGACGTGCACGGCCGGTGATCACAGCGTGAACTGTTATGCCCCGGTGATCTCCGTTTCCGTTGCGTTCGGTCGCGCGTCGTCCGAGTCCCGCAGTGCCGCCGCCAGTGGCTTCGGCAGCTCCCCGCTGTGCACCACGCCCAGCCGCTGCGTCGCCCGGGTCAGCGCCACATAGAGGTCGCTCGTGCCGTAACGTCCCGGCTCGACCACCAGGACGGAGTCGAACTCCAAGCCCTTGGCCTGGCGCGGGTCGAGCAGGACCACGGTCCGGGTCAGGTCCGGTTCGCCGCCCGCGGTCACCCCGTCGAACCGCGCGGCCAGCGCCCGGTGCAGCTCGCGCGGGGCGATCACCGCCAGCCGGCCCTCGGCAGGGGTGAGTTCGGCGACCGCCTTCGCCACCGTGCCGGGCAGATCGTCCACCGCGCGGCGCGCCCACGGCCGTACGCCCGTGGAACGGACCGAGCTCGGCGGTTCGAAGCCGGGGTGCTCCGCCCGGACCACGGCCGCCGCGACCTCCATGATCTCGGCGGGCGTGCGGTAGTTGACGCAGAGCCGGGTGTGCTCCCAGCGGTCCTCGACGTAGGGCGCGAGGATCTTCGACCAGGAGCCGACCCCGCCGGCCTCGGACGTCTGTGCCGGGTCCCCGACCAGGGTCATCGAGCGGGTCGGGCAGCGCCGCATCAGCAGCCGCCAGGCCATGGGCGACAGCTCCTGCGCCTCGTCGACGATGATGTGCCCGAACGCCCAGGTGCGGTCGGCCGCGGCGCGTTCGGCGGCGCTGCGGTGGTCGGCCTCCTCCTGCCGCTCCGCGAACCGTTCGGCGTCGATGATGTCGTGCGCGGACAGGACTTCCGACGCTTCCGGGTCACTGTCCTCCTTGTCCTCGAACTCGTACGTCCGGGAGGCGTACGACACGTCCAGAACGCCCTGAGCGTACGACACCTGCGCCTCGCGCTCGCGTTCGGCGCGGGCGCGGGCCGAACGGTCGTCCTCGCCGAGGAGTTCTGCCGCCTCGTCGAGCAGCGGGATGTCGGCCGTCGTCCAGGCGCGGGTGACCGGGCGGCGGATGGCGGCCGCGTCCTCGTCGGACACATGGCCCTCCGGTTCGGCGAGGAAGTCGGCGACCAGCCGCTGCGGGGTCAGGCGCGGCCACAACTGGTCGATCGCGGCCCAGACTTCCGGGTTCTCGGCCAGTTCGTCGCGGATCTGGGTGATGTCGCTCGCGTCGAGGAGGTTCGAGCCGTCGTACGGGTCGGTGCCGATCCGTTCGGCGACCATGTCCGTCAGCGTGTTGAGGATGTGGCCCTCGAAGTGCTCGCGCGCCACGTTGTGCGGCAGCTTCGCGGCGCGGGTGCGTTCGCGGGCCACGTTCACGAGCCCGTCGTCGAGCAGGAGGACGTCCCGGTCGTGCTCGATGGCGACGACCGGGTCGGGCAGCGCCTGCCGGTCGGCGACGACCCGTGCGAGCACGTCGGCCATCTCGGCGCGGCCCTTCACGGCGGCGGCCCGCGGTGTGTCGGCGGCGGTGGCCTTCACGCCGGGGAAGAGCTCGCCGACCGTGGCGAGCAGCACGCCGGTCTCGCCGAGGGAGGGCAGCACCTCGCCGATGTAGCCGAGGAACGCCGGGTTCGGGCCGACGATGAGGACGGCGCGGCGGGCGAGCAGCTCCCGGTGCTCGTAGAGGAGGTAGGCCGCGCGGTGCAGCGCGACGGCCGTCTTGCCGGTGCCCGGGCCGCCCTCCACCACCAGCACTCCCCGATGGGGTGCGCGGATGATGCGGTCCTGGTCGGCCTGGATGGTCCGGACGATGTCGCTCATCCGGCCGGTGCGGGCCGCGTTGAGCGCGGCGAGCAGAACGTCGTCCCCGGCGGGGTCCTCGTGGCCGGTGCGTTCGCGGTCGGCGACGTCGAGGTGCTCGTCGTGCAGGGCCGTGACCCGGCGGCCCTCGGTGGAGATGTGCCGCCGTCGGCGCAGGCCCATCGGGGTGTGCCCGGTGGCCAGGTAGAAGGGGCGGGCGACCTCGGCCCGCCAGTCGATCAGGATCGGCGTGCGCTCGGCGTCGTCGGCGCGCAGTCCGATACGGCCGATGTGGTGGCTCGTCCCGGAGGTGAGGTCGATACGGCCGAAGCACAGCGAGCCGTCCACGGCGTTCAGCGCGGCCAGCAGGCCCGAGCGTTCGGCGACGAGGATGTCCCGTTCCAGGCGGGCCTGCATGGGCTTGTCGCCCTGGGCGAGCGCGTCCGCGACGGAACCCTCGGTGTCGCCGCGCAGCGCGTCCACGCGCGCGTACAACCCGTCGATGAATTCCTGTTCGTGCCGCAATTCATCGTCCGGAAATTCGGTGTTTGACAATTCAGCTCCCGCCCGGATATACTGTGCTCACTGAAGTTCTCCCGCGATCCTCTTCAATTGAAGTCGCGAATCATTGAATATACGCACAGAAATCCCCCGAGCGCAATTGCGCTCGGGGGATTTCGGCTCTGCGGGGCACCATCACAGCACGTCGGACAGCTCCTCCAGCAGCCGCCGCTTGGGCCGCGCCCCCACCATCGCCTTCACGGGCTCGCCGTTCCTGAAGACCATGAAGGTCGGCATCGACAGCACCTTGTAGGCGTTCGTGGTCTCCGGGTTGGTGTCCACATCCAGTTGGACCACCTTGAGCCGGTCACCCTCCTCGAAAGCCAGGGAGCTGAGCACCGGCCCCATCTGCCGGCACGGTGGACACCAGTCGGCGGTGAACTCCACCAGCACCGGCAGATCCGATGCGAGCACCTCCGCCCCGAAGTCCGCGTCCGTCACCTCGGCCACACCATTCGCCTTGATCACCGCTCCTGCCCTCCCAGCTCGCACAGCGGTTCCGGACCTCCCGGAACCAGCGCCTCGGCGGCCAGTCCGTCGCGGGCCTGCTCGGCGCGCGCGAGCTGTCCGGCGACCTTCTCCCGCACCGACCGCAGCTCCCCGATCAGCGCGTCCAGTTCGTCCAGCTTGCGCCGGTAGACCGCTAGCGACGCCGGGCAGGAGTCGCCCTCCGGGTGCCCGGCCCGCAGACATTCCACGAAGGGCCGTGTCTCCTCCAGGTCGAACCCGACGTCCTGCAGGGTGCGGATCTGCTGGAGCAGCCGCAGATCGCGCTCGTCGTAGGTGCGGTATCCGTTGTCGCCGCGCCGCGCGGGCAGCAGCCCCCGCGACTCGTAGTACCGCAGGGTCCGCGTGGTGGTCCCGGCCCGCGCCGCCAGCTCGCCGATTCGCATGTCCGTGACGGTAGTCCTTGACGCCGACGTCAGGGCAAGGCCGCAGGCACGGCGACGCCGCCGACGGTCACGCGGGCCCCGGGAAAGATCCCGCCACTCCCCCGGCGCGCACCGATGACTCCGGCCCGCCCCGGCGGTCTCATCTGTGACAGGACCCGGCGACGGCGGACGGACGGACCCATGACCACCCTGCACCACCTTCTGAAGACGTACCTCGACAAGGGCTGGGCGCCGGGCGCCGTGGCCCTGGTGGAGCGGCACGGCCGTACGGAGACCGCGGCGGTCGGCTCCCTCGACGCCACCGGCGCGCAGCCGATGCCGCCCGACGCGATCTTCCGCTTCGCCTCGATCACCAAGCCCCTCGTGGCCGCCGCCGTGATGACCCTCGTGGAGGACGGCACCCTCGCGCTCGACGCCCCGGTCGCCGTATGGATCCCGGAGCTGGCGCACCCCACCGTGGTGCGCACCCCCGCCGGTCCGCTCGACGACGTGGTGCCCGCCTCCCGGCAGATCACCGTCCAGGACCTGCTGACCTTCCGCGCGGGGTACGGCTTCCCGTCGGACTTCTCCCTGCCCCAGGTCAAGGCCCTGTTCGAGGTGCAGAGGCCCGGCGCGGATCCGCGCGCCCTCCCCGACCCGGACACCTGGGTCGCCGAGCTGGCCCGCCTCCCGCTGCTGTACCAGCCGGGCGAGGCCTGGCTCTATCACACCTGCTCCGACCTCCAGGGCGTGCTGATCGCCCGGGCGACCGGCCGTCCGCTGCCCGAGGTGCTGGCCGAGCGGATCCTCGAGCCGCTGGGCATGTCCGACACAGCCTTCGAGGTGCCGGCCACCGAGCGACACCGCCTCACCACCGCCTACCGCCGCGCCGGCACGGGCGGCCTGGAGGTCGCCGACACCCCGGACGGCGCCTGGAGCGGCCTGCCCGCGTTCCCGTCCGGCGGGGGCGGCCTCGCCGGTACGGCCGCCGACTGGCTGGCCTTCGCCCGCATGCTGCTGGCCGGCGGGACCACGCCCGACGGCCGGCGTGTTCTGGCCACGGAGTCGGTGCGCCGGATGACCACCGACCACCTCACCCCGGTGCAGCGCGCGAGGGCCGCCCTCTTCCTCGAGGGACAGGGCTGGGGCTACGGCGGCTCGGTGGACATCGCGGCCTCCGATCCATGGACCGTCCCCGGCCGCTACGGCTGGGTCGGCGGCACCGGCACCAGCGCCCACGTCGTGCCGGCCACCGGGACGGTCGCGATCCTGCTCACCCAGCGCGCGATGGAGAGCCCGACCCCGCCCGCCCTGATGCGCGACTTCTGGCGGTACGCGGCCGGGACGTCATGAGGCGCCCGGGCAGGGCCGGTGGCGGCGGGGCCGCTGGGGGCCGACCGGGACGGTTCAGGGGGCGAGCAGGACCCCCGCCGACTCCTCCACCTCCAGCAGAGAGGCGCTCCGCCGCTCCTCCTCGAACGCCTTGCGGCCGCCGCGCAGCCCGAACAGGCGCTTGGCGAACGCGATGTAGAGGACCGCGAGGATGTTGAGGACCAGTGTCGCGATCTTCAGGCCGCTGATGTACTCGGTGAGTTCGTACACCTCCAGCGGCAGGAAGGCCGCGGTGGCGACGACCGTCAGGTACTCCGCCCAGCGCTTGGCGTACCAGAGACCGACCGCCTCGACCAGCTCGATCAGCGCGTACGCCAGCAGCAGCCCGGACACCAGGATCAGCGTGGAGTGCCGGTAGCCGAAGGACTTCTGGATGGTGCCGACCACGGGCGAGTGGTCGAGGTCGTAGTGGAAGTGCCGGAAGACCGGCCGGAAGACCTCCAGGTACTCGTTGAACAGCCGCCGCACCGCGTCCTGGCTGTTGCTGAACCTCCACACCGCCACCGCGACCAGCACGATGAACACCCCGCGAACGGCCCGCTCGATCGCCAGGAAGCGCAGGATGAACAGGTCGCGCAGCACCTTGCCGCGCGGCACGAGCGGGGCGTCGCCGGCCGGCCCCGAGCCGTGCGGCTCGCCGAGCACGAAGTCCCCGCAGCGCAGGCAGCGCCACACGTCCCCGAGTGCGGTCTGGGCGTGCAGCCGGATCCGCAGCCGGGGGTCGTCCGGCGCGTAGGTCACATGCCCGCGGCGCGCACAGGTGCGCCGGTCCCAGTCGATCTTCATTGCCCCCGTGCCTCCCGCATGAAGGTGCCGTGCCGGTCGTTCCGGCACGGCACGGTAGTGCATGTCCTACGAGACGTGGGGGCAGGGCGCGGGGTTCCCGCCGAGGTCAGTGGCGTTCGGCGGTGACGAGTTCCCGCTCCTCGGCCTGCTCCTCAGCGGGCTGCGCGGGGCGGCTCTTGCGCGGCAGCAGCGCGGCGACCAGGACGGTGCCGACCCCCAGGATCACCGCGCCGACCAGGCTGGTGTGGGCGACGGCGTCCGCGAAGGACGAGCCGACCGCGTCGGCCATCTGCCGGGCGCCGTCCGCGAGCCGGCCGGCCTGCGCCTTGAGCTGTGCGGCCTGCTGGGCGCTGCCCGCGTGGGCGGCCTGCTCGGCGAGCTGCCGGGCCTTGTCGCCGATGCCCTGCGCCACCGCGTATCCGGCGCCGACGGAGTCCTGCGCGGTGTCCAGCGTGTTCGCCGGGAGCCGGCTGCCCGCGGTGGCGTCGGCCAGGTGCGAGGAGTAGGAGTTGGCGAGCACCGAACCGAGGAGGGCGATGCCGAGCGAGCCGCCGAGTTCGAGGGAGGTGTCGTTGACGGCGCCGCCGACGCCCAGCTCGGACTCCGGGAACGCCCCCATGATCGCGTCGGTGCAGGGCGAGAGCGCGAGGCCGATCGCGAGGCCCAGGATCACCAGGGGCAGCACGAAGTCGCCGTAGGTGGATCCGGCGTCGACGCGGGTGAGCAGCGCGAGCGCCGCCGTGCCGCCGACCATGCCCGCGGTGACGGTGATCCTCATACCGACGCGCGGGGTGAGGAACCCGGTCAGCGCCGAGCCCACGAACACGGCTCCGGCGAGCGGCAGCATGCGCACACCGGTCTGCAGGGCGTCGTAGCCGAGGACGAACTGCAGGTGCTGGGTGAGGTAGTAGAAGGCGCCGAAGACCGCCAGGAAGAACAGCGCGACGGCGAGGTTGGAGCCGGCGAAGCGGCGGTGGGCGAAGCGGCGCACGTCCAGGACCGGGCGCGGGTGGCGCAGCTCCCAGGCGACGAACAGCGCGAGTCCGACGCCCGCGACCACGGCGGCCGTGACGGCCCTGGTGCCCCAGCCGAAGTGCGGTCCCTCGATGATCATGTAGACGAGCGAGCCGATCCAGACCACCGACAGCAGTCCGCCGACGACGTCGATCCGGTCGTGGTGGGCGGCCTTGGACGGCGGGACCAGGACGAAGGCGGCGACCAGGGCGACGGCGGCGATCGGCACGTTGATCAGGAAGGTCGAGGACCAGCCGTGGTCCTTGAGCAGCGCTCCGGCGACGACCGGTCCGGCCGCGATGGCGAGGCCCGCGGTCGCGGTCCACAGGGTGATCACCTTGGCGCGTTCGGCGCGCGGGAAGGTCGCGGCGAGCAGGGAGAGCGTGGCGGGCATGATCAGCGCGGCGCCGACTCCCATCACGGCGCGTGCGGCGATCACGGTGGCGGCGCTGTCGGCGAGGTAGCCGAAGACGGCGCCGCCGCCGAAGACGACGAGACCGAGGACCAGCGCCCCGCGTCGGCTGTACTTGTCGCCGATCGCGCCGAGCAGCAGCATCAGCGCCGCGTACGGGACGGTGTAGCCGTCGATGACCCACTGCAGGTCGGCGCTGGACAGGCCGAGGTCGCGGGTCATGTCGGGGGCGGCGACGGTGAGGGCGGTGTTCGCCATCACGATGACCAGCAGGCTCAGGCAGAGCACGAGCAGCGCCCACCACCGCCGGGGGTAGGGCCGGTCCGTCCTCTCGACCGGTTCGTTCATGACGAGACGCATGAGTGCGGGCCTTCCTCTCCTCCATCGCCCTATGACGTGCACAGCAACTTGCACATCAACGTGCAACTGCACAATGCTGTGCAAGATACGGCATTGCACAGCGGTGTGCAAATAGAGGAGATGGAGGCCATGCGGAGGCGTACGGACACCACGCTGGGCCGTGCACAATGGCAGCCATGACCACGGGTAACGCCAGCCGGGCCGATGTAAACCGCCGCCGCATCCTGGATGTCGCGCTGGCCGAGCTGCTGCGCGACCCGGATGCGTCCATGGACCAGATCGCCCGCGCCGCGGGCGTCGTACGGCGCACGGTGTACGGGCACTTCCCGAGCCGTGAGGCGCTGATCAGCACCCTCGTCGACGGCGCGGTGGAGGCGGTGGCGGCGGCGCACGCGGCGGGCCGCGAGGGCGTCACGGACCCGGCCGAGGCGCTGGCCCGCTCTGCGCTCGCGGTGTGGGAGGTCGCCGACCGCTACCGGATCCTGGTGGCGCTGGCCCAGCGCAGCGTCACCGTGCAGGGCATCCGCGACCGGCTGGCACCGGTCCGCAGGGCGTGCGCGGAGATCCTGGCGCGCGGTCTGGAGCAGGGCGTCTTCGCATCACCGCTGCCGCCGCAGGCGCTGGCGTATGTGCACGAGCAGATGCTGTTCGCGCTGATGGAGGCGGTGAACGACGGCCTGCTGGCAGCGCGGGAGGCGGGCGGTTCGGCCGCGGTCACGCTGCTGACCGCGGCGGGGGTGCCCGCCGAGCGGGCCGGCGAGCTGGTGGCGGCACTGAGGGGCTGAGGTCCGAAAGCGTCCGGACATACGAAAGAACCGAGCGGCCGGGCCCACGGGGGGAGGCTCGACCGCTCGGCGTTCTTTCGGGAGGGCTGGGCTCACGCGCCCCGCAAGGGACGCGGGGCCCGACCGTAAGGGCGCGGGGCCCGACCGTAAGGGGCGCGGGGCGCGACTTCATGCGGCTCCGCCGCGGTGGGGATCTCCTGTTCGAGCGAAGCCGAGAACTTGGGGGGGACCAGCCACAGACGGCCCGCGGCTCCGGACCGCCGCCACAGCCGAGCGCCTACGCCTTGGCCAGCTCCTTGTCGCCGTCCTGCCCGGCCACCTCGGCCTCGTCGACCGGGGCCGCCGAGCGGCCCTCGTCCAGCAGCGTGGTCTCGTCGAAGGGCAGCTGTCCGGCGAGCACCTGCCGGACCCGCTCCTTGTCGATCTCCTTCGTCCAGGTGCCGATCAGGACGGTGGCCACGGCGTTGCCCGCGAAGTTCGTCAGGGCGCGGGCCTCGCTCATGAAGCGGTCGATGCCGACGATCAGTCCGACGCCGTCGACCAGCGCGGGCTTGTGGGACTGCAGACCGCCGGCCAGCGTGGCGAGGCCGGCGCCGCTGACGCCCGCCGCGCCCTTGGATGCGACGAGGAGGAAGAGCAGCAGCGGGATCTGCTCGCCGACGGACATCGGCGTGCCCAGCGCGTCGGCGATGTACAGCGACGCCATGGTCATGTAGATCATGGTGCCGTCGAGGTTGAAGGAGTAGCCGGTCGGGACGGTGATGCCGACCACCGGCTTGCTGACGCCCAGGTGCTCCATCTTGGCGATGAGCCGCGGAAGGGCGGACTCGGAGGAGGACGTGGACAGGATCAGCAGGAACTCGCGGCCGAGGTACTTCAGCAGCGAGAAGATGTTGAGGCCCGAGACGATCCGCAGCACCGCGCCGAGCACGACGAAGACGAACAGGACACAGGTCACGTAGAAGCCGAGCATCAGCACGGCGAGGCTCTTGAGCGCGTCCAGGCCGGCGGAGCCGACGACGGCCGCGATGGCACCGAAGGCGCCGATCGGCGCGGCCCACATCACCATGGCGAGGATGCGGAAGACGAGCCGCTGGATGTGCTCGATGCCGCGCAGCACCGGCGTGCCGACGGAGCCCATCGCCTGCAGCGCGAACCCGGCGAGGAGCGCGACGAGCAGGGTCTGCAGGACCTGGCCCTCGGTGAAGGCGGAGACGAACGTCGTCGGGATGATCGAGAGCGCGAAGTCGACCGGCGGCAGCGCGTCGGACGACACCTGCGCGTGGCCCGCCTGCTTGATCGCGTTCGTCAGGTGCAGGCCCTCACCCGGGTGCAGGACGTTCCCCACCACCAGGCCGATGGCGAGCGCCACCAGGGACATCACCAGGAAGTAGCCGAGGGCTATACCTCCGACGGCCCCGACCTTGGCGGCCTTCCGTACCGAACCGATGCCCAGCACGATCGTGCAGAAGATGATCGGCGAGATCATCATCTTGATCAGGTTCACGAAGCCCGTGCCGAGGGGCTTGAGCTGGACCGCGGCATCGGGGGCGGCCAGGCCCACGGCGATGCCGAGCGCCACCGCGACGATCACGGCGATGTACAGATAGTGGGTGCGGTCCCGCTTGGCTGCGGGCGCGGCAGGTGCCGTTCGGGCTGTGCTGGCCACGGCTGCCCTCCTCGACGACGTCGTCGGTTGATCCGGCGTGCGGCTCACGTCCGGGGGATGGCGGGAGGCGTACTCCCGGGGTCCGGGAGGCGTACTCCCGGGGTCCGGGAGGCGTACTCCCAGGATTCCGGGAGACGTGCTCCCGTGATCCGGGAGGTGCACTCCCGGGGTCCGGGAGGCGGCGCACGCTCCCGGGGGATGCGGTGACTATCTCCCGCCCGTGTGAGGGCGGTCACCCTTCCGTTCATTTAGTTCACGCTTATACGGACAGCGGGAACGGCGAGGCAGACTGAACCCATGCGCGTGCCCCCCATACCGAGACCCCGCAGCCTCGCAGGTCAGCTCTTCGCCATGCAGGCCGTGCTGATCGCGGTGCTCGTCGCCGGGTACGCGCTCTTCACCTACCTCAGCGACCACAGCCAGGCCCGCCAGGCGGCCGACCGGCAGGCGACGGCGGTGGCCCGCTCGGTCGCGGACTCCCCGTCGGTCCGGGCGGCGATCCGCACCACCCACCCGACGAAGTCGCTCCAGCCCTACGCGCTCCAGGTGCAGCGGCACACGGGCGTGGACTTCGTCACGATCATGAACCCGCAGGGCATCCGCTGGACCCACCCCAACCCCGAGCGCATCGGCGAGCACTTCCGCGGCCATATCGAGCGCGCACTGAAGGGCGAGACCTTCACCGAGAGGTACACCGGCACGCTCGGCCCGTCCGAGCGCGCGGTCACCCCCATCTGGGACGGCGGCCGCATCGTCGGCCTGGTGAGCGCGGGCATCAAGATCGAGACGGTCACGGCCCGGGTCCAGGACCAGGTGACCGCCATGGCCGGCGTCGCGGTCGGTGCACTGGTCCTGGGCGGCATCGGCACCTACGTGATCAACGCCCGGCTGCGCCGCTCCACCCACGGCATGAACGCCACCGAGCTGAGCCGTATGCACGGCTACCACCAGGCCGCCCTGCACGCCGTGCGCGAGGGCCTGCTCATGCTGGACGGCCAGTTCCGGGTGGCACTGATCAACGACGGCGGCCGGGAGCTGCTCGGGGTGAGCGGCGAGGTGGTGGGCCGCTCGGTGGCGGAGCTCGGGCTGCCGGCCCCGCTGACGGGCGCGCTGCTGTCCTCCGAGCCCCGGGTCGACGAGGTGCATCTGGCGGAGACCCGGGTCCTGGTGGTGAACACCTCCCCGGTCTCCGGCGGCGAACGCCGGGGCACCGTCGTCACCCTGCGCGACGTGACCGAGCTGCAGGCGCTGACGGGCGAGCTGAACTCGGAGCGCGGCTTCACCCAGGCGCTGCGCTCGCAGGCGCACGAGGCGGCGAACCGGCTGCACACGGTGGTGTCGCTGATCGAGCTGGGCCGCGCCGAGGAGGCGGTCGACTTCGCCACGGCCGAGCTGGAACTGGCGCAGGCCCTCACGGACCAGGTGGTCGCCGCGGTCAACGAGCCGGTGCTCGCGGCGCTGCTGCTCGGCAAGGCGGCGCAGGCGAACGAGCGGGGCGTGGAGCTGGTGGTGTCCGACGACAGCAGCATCGACGACGGCCTGCTGCCGCCCTCCCTCCCCTCCCGGGACCTGGTGACGATCCTCGGCAACCTGATCGACAACGCGGTGGACGCCGCCCAGGGCTCGGTGGGCGCCCGGGTGACGGTGACCGCGTACACGGAGGGCCCGGACCTGGTCCTGCGGGTGTCGGACACCGGGGACGGGGTGGACCCCGCGCACGCGGAGGCGGTGTTCGAACGCGGCTGGTCGACGAAGCCCGCCACCGCCCCGGGCGGCCGCGGCCTGGGCCTCGCCCTGGTCCGCCAGACGGTACGTCGCCACGACGGCACCCTCACGGTGTCGGAGGCGCCCGGAGGCGGGGCGGAGTTCGAGGCCCGGGTGCCGTTGCCTACCGTGGGGGCGGCCATTGCGGCTCCGCGGACGTCACCGGGCGCCGAGGCCGCCCTGCCCGGAGGTGACGCATGAGACGCACCCGCACCGCGCCCGCGTCCGGAGGTGACGCATGACCGAGCCCATCCGCGTCCTGGTCGTGGAGGACGACCCGGTCGCCGCCGACGCGCACGTGATGTACGTGGGCCGGGTCCCGGGCTTCACGGCGGTCGGCAAGGCGGCCACGGGAGCGGAGGCGCGCCGCGCCCTGGAGCGCACGCAGGTGGACCTCCTCCTGCTGGACCTGCACCTGCCCGACGTGCACGGCCTGCAACTGGCGCGCTCCCTGCGGGCGGCCGGGTACCACGCGGACGTCATCGCGGTGACCTCGGCGCGGGACCTGGCGGTGGTGCGGGAGGGCGTCTCCCTGGGGGTCGTCCAGTACGTACTGAAGCCGTTCACGTTCGCGACGCTGCGGGACCGGCTGGTGCGGTACGCGGAGTTCCGTGAGGCGGTGGGCGAGGCGAGCGGCCAGGACGAGGTGGACCGCGCCCTGGCCACCCTGCGGGCGCCGGGCCCGGCGGCGCTGCCCAAGGGGCTCAGCGCGCCGACACTGGAGCGGGTGACGGGGGTGCTGCGGGACGCGGAGGAGGGGCTCACGGCGGCGGGGGTCGCCGAAGCCGTGGGGATCTCGCGGATCACGGCCCGGCGGTATCTGGAGCACCTGGTGGACGCGGGGCGGGCGGGGCGGAGTCCGTTGTACGGGCAGGTGGGGCGGCCGGAGTTGGTGTACCGGTGGGTCACGGCGGCGGAGCGGGGGCGGTAGCTTCTCCGGCCGGGCAGGGGACGGAGGCCGTACGTTCCTACGATGCGTGAGTATGGCTGAACAGTCCGTAGTCACCTCCAGTCCCGGCGCTCTAGCTTGTGCCCACCCACCGCAGGCCCAGCAACCGCCCCCGCCCATCCCGCCCTTCGATGCCGCCGCCGCCCGCCGCCTCCGGGTGGCCCTGGGCATGGAACCCGAGCACGTCGCCCACACCATGCGCTCCTCGTACGGGCTCCCCCATGTCACGCCCGACCTCGTGATCGACTGGGAGGGCGGGGCCGCCACTCCGAGGCCGCACGAACTGACCGCGCTCGCGGGCGTGTTGTGGTGTGCGCCCGGCGAACTCGTCGGCGCCCCCCGCACCCTGCGCGAGCACCGTCTCGCGCGCGGGCTCGCGCAGGAGGACGTGGCGCACGCCGTGGGCCTCGGGCTCCTCGCCTACGTGCGGATGGAGGACGCGGACGCCTGGCGGGGCAACGACCGGCAGTCCGCCGCCCTCGCCGAGGTGCTCCAGCTGTCCCTGCCCGACTTCGTCACCGTGACCGGGCGCGAGGGCCGGCTCGCCCAGCTGCTGCGCGGCGCGGTCACCACCCGCTGGCAGGCGTACGTCCGCCAGGTCGGCAAACTGCTGCTCCTGGAGCGGCCGCTCGTCGAGGACGTCCTCGAGGAGATGCACGCCGACCACCAGGGGCGGATGACCGCCACGCCGAACTGGGGCGCGGGGTCCGCCGCGGCCGACGCCGGTGAGGCCGGCCGCGACTGCCTCGACCGCGTGGTGGAGATCTTCTGGGAGACGGTCGAGAGGAACTCCCAGCAGCGGAGTCGGTGTTCTTAGAACACCGATTCCGCCTCGTCCATCCGGTCCTTCGGCACCGTCTTCAGCTCGGTCACCGCCTCCGCCAGCGGCACCATCACCACGTCGGTGCCGCGCAGCGCCGTCATCCTGCCGAACTCCCCGCGGTGCGCCGCCTCGACCGCGTGCCAGCCGAAGCGGGTGGCGAGCACCCGGTCGTAGGCGGTCGGTACGCCACCGCGCTGGACGTGGCCGAGGATGACCGGCTTGGCCTCCTTGCCGAGCCGCCGCTCCAGCTCGTACGCGAGGGCCGTGCCGATGCCCTGGAAGCGCTCGTGGCCGTACTGGTCGATCGCGCCCTTGCCGTAGTCCATGGTGCCCTCGCCGGGGTGGGCGCCCTCGGCGACGCAGATCACCGCGAACTTCTTGCCGCGGGCGAAGCGCTCCTCGACCATCTTGACCAGGTCGGCCGGGTCGAAGGGGCGCTCCGGCAGGCAGATGCCGTGCGCGCCGGCCGCCATGCCCGACTCCAGGGCGATCCATCCGGCGTGTCGGCCCATGACCTCCACGACCATCACCCGCTGGTGGGACTCGGCCGTCGTCTTCAGGCGGTCCATGGCCTCGGTGGCCACGGTGACCGCGGTGTCGAAGCCGAAGGTGCGGTCAGTGGAGGAGATGTCGTTGTCGATCGTCTTGGGCACGCCGACGACCGGCAGGCCCGCGTCCGAGAGCATGCGCGCGGCCGTCAGGGTGCCCTCGCCGCCGATCGGGATCAGGGCGTCGATGCCGAAGTCGCGGATCATGTCCGAGGCGTTCTCACAGGCCTCGCGGAGCCGGTCGCGCTCCAGCCGGGAGGAGCCGAGAATGGTGCCGCCACGGGCGAGGATGCCGCTCACGGCGTCGAGGTCGAGGGTGCGGTAGTGACCGTCCAGAAGGCCCCGGTAGCCGTCCTCGAAGCCGATGACCTCGTCGCCGTACTGCGCTACCGCTCGGTGCACGACCGACCGGATCACTGCGTTCAGGCCCGGGCAGTCGCCGCCTGCGGTGAGTACTCCGATGCGCATCGTGCTGTGTCTCCTGCTCGCTGTCGATACCGGTGAGCCAGTCCGATTGTTTCACGGCTCACAGGCGGGTGCCGATCGCGCATGTCCACCCTTGATCCCTGGTACCTGGGGGGCGCCTTATCCGCGCCCAGGGGTATTGTCAAGAGGGTTCTGCTCACTCGCATGGAGGATTTTTTTCAGCCTCCGCAGAACCCCACAAAAGCATTCGGAATCGGTCAAGACCACCCCCCTCCAGAGACGAAACGGAGAGCACGCGTGACGCGCTGCGTGTACGTGACCGGGATCGACCGCGGCGACGGCCGCCAGGTCGTCGAGCTGGGAGTCATGGAGCTCCTGACCCGGCAGGTCGACCGGGTCGGCGTCTTCCGTCCGCTCGTCCACGACGGCCCCGACCGCCTCTTCGAGCTGCTGCGCGCCCGGTACCGGCTGTCCCAGGACCCGGCGACCGTGTACGGCATGGGCTACCAGGAGGCGGCCGCGCTCCAGGCCGAGCGCGGCACGGACGAGCTGGTGTCCACACTGGTCGACCGGTTCCACGCGGTGGCCCGCGACTACGAGGTCGTCCTCGTCCTCGGCACCGACTTCGCCGACACCCAGCTCCCGGACGAGCTGTCCCTGAACGCCCGGCTCGCCAACGAGTTCGGGGCGTCGGTGATCCCGGTCGTGGGCGGGCGCCGGCAGACCGCGGAGTCGGTGCGCGCCGAGACGGCGAACGCCTACCGCGCCTACGAGGGGCTGGGCTGCGACGTTCTCGCCATGGTCGTCAACCGGGTGGCCCGCGAGGACCGCGACGAGATCACCGAAGGGCTCGACTCCCGCCTCCCGGTGCCCTGTTACGTGCTCCCCGACGAGCCCGCCCTCTCGGCGCCGACCGTGGCCCAGATCGCCCACGCCCTCGGCGCCAAGGTGCTGCTCGGCGACGACTCGGGCCTCGCGCGCGACGCCCTCGGCTTCGTCTTCGGCGGTGCCATGCTGCCGAACTTCCTCGCCGCCCTGACCCCGGGCTGCCTGGTGGTCACCCCGGGCGACCGTGCCGACCTCGTCGTGGGCTCGCTGGCCGCGCACAGCGCCGGGACCCCGCCGATCGCGGGCGTGCTGCTGACACTGAACGAGGTGCCCCGCGACGAGGTCCTCGCCCTCGCCGCGCGCCTCGCCCCGGGCACCCCGGTGCTCTCGGTGTCCGGCACCAGCTTCCCCACCGCCGAGCAGCTCTTCTCCATGGAGGGCAAGCTGAACGCGGCCACCCCGCGCAAGGCGGAGCGGGCGCTCGGGCTCTTCGAGCGGTACGTCGACACCGTGGACCTGAACAAGCGGGTGTCCGCACCGAGCAGCGACCGGCTCACGCCGATGATGTTCGAGCACAAGCTGCTGGAGCAGGCCCGCGCCGACAAGCGCCGGGTGGTCCTCCCGGAGGGCACCGAGGAGCGGGTGCTGCATGCCGCCGAGGTGCTGCTGCGCCGCGGGGTGTGCGACCTCACACTGCTCGGGCCCGTCGACCAGATCCGCAAGAAGGCCGCCGACCTCGGCATCGACCTCGGCGACTCGCAGCTGATCGACCCGGCCACCTCGGAGTTGCGCGACGCCTTCGCCGAGAAGTACGCGGCGCTGCGCGCCCACAAGGGGGTCACGGTCGAGCTGGCGTACGACGTCGTCTCCGACGTGAACTACTTCGGCACCCTGATGGTCCAGGAGGGGCTCGCCGACGGCATGGTGTCCGGGTCCGTGCACTCCACGGCCGCCACCATCCGGCCCGCCTTCGAGATCATCAAGACCAAGGGGGCCGCGCGAAGCGCGTCGGATGGGGCGATGGCGGGAGACGGGCGGGCCAAGCCGGACGCGAAGATCGTCAGCTCGGTCTTCTTCATGTGCCTCGCCGACAAGGTCCTCGTCTACGGCGACTGCGCCGTGAACCCGGACCCGAACGCCGAGCAGCTCGCCGACATCGCCATCCAGTCGGCGGCCACCGCCGAGCAGTTCGGGGTGGAGCCGCGGATCGCGATGCTGTCGTACTCCACGGGCAGCTCCGGCTTCGGCGCCGATGTCGACAAGGTGCGCGAGGCCACCGAACTGGTGCGGCAGCGCCGCAGCGATCTGAAGATCGAGGGTCCGATCCAGTACGACGCCGCCGTCGAGCCGAGCGTCGCGGCCACCAAGCTGCCGGGCTCGGAGGTCGCCGGGCAGGCGTCGGTGCTGATCTTCCCGGACCTGAACACCGGCAACAACACCTACAAGGCCGTGCAGCGCTCGGCCGGCGCGATCGCCGTCGGACCGGTCCTGCAGGGCCTGCGCAAGCCCGTCAACGACCTGTCCCGGGGCGCCCTCGTCTCCGACATCGTCAACACCGTCGCCATCACGGCGATCCAGGCCCAGACCTCCGAGCAGAAGGCAACCGCCCAGTGAGCCCAACCCGTGTCCTCGTCCTCAACTCCGGCTCCTCCTCGGTGAAATACCAGCTGCTGGACATGCGTGACGGCAGCAGGCTGGCCGTGGGCCTCGTCGAGCGCATCGGCGAGCAGACCTCGCGGACCAAGCACACGGCGCTCACCACGGGCGACACCCGGGAGCAGAACGGGCCGATCACCGACCACCAGGCCGCCCTGAAGGCGGTCGCCGAGGAGCTGGGCAGGGACGGGCTGGGCGTCGACTCGCCCGAGCTGGCCGCCATCGGCCACCGGGTGGTCCACGGCGGCATGTTCTTCACCGAGCCCACCGTCATCGACGACGCCGTGCTCACCGAGATCGAGCGGCTGATCCCGGTCGCGCCGCTGCACAACCCGGCCAACCTCACCGGCATCCGCACGGCCATGGCGCTGCGCCCCGACCTGCCGCAGGTCGCCGTCTTCGACACGGCCTTCCACACGACGATGCCTGAGTCCGCGGCGCGCTACGCGATCGACACGAAGATCGCGGACCGGCACCGGATCCGGCGGTACGGGTTCCACGGGACCTCGCACGCGTATGTGTCCCGGGCGACCGCGAAGCTGCTGGGCAAGGCGCCCGAGGACGTCAACGTCATCGTGCTGCACCTGGGCAACGGGGCGTCCGCCTCGGCGGTCAGGGGCGGGAAGTGCGTGGACACCTCCATGGGGCTCACCCCCCTTGAGGGTCTGGTGATGGGGACGCGCTCCGGCGACCTGGACCCGGCCGCCATCTTCCATTTGCAGCGTGTTGGCGGAATGTCCATGGACGAGATCGACACTCTTCTCAACAAGAGGAGCGGTCTGTTCGGTCTGTGCGGCGACAACGACATGCGGGAGATCGGCCGGCGGATCGACGAGGGCGACGAGGAGGCGCGGCTCGCCTTCGACATCTACATCCATCGGCTGAAGAAGTACATCGGCGCCTATTACGCGGTACTCGGCCGGGTGGACGCGGTCGCCTTCACGGCGGGTGTGGGCGAGAACGCCGCCGCGGTGCGTCAGGCCGCCGTCGCGGGCCTGGAGGGGCTGGGCCTTGCGGTGGACGGCGACCTCAACGCCGTGCGCGGCGACCAGCCGCGGCTGATCTCGCCCGTGTCCGCGCGGGTGGCGGTCGCGGTGGTGCCGACCGACGAGGAACTGGAGATCGCCACGCAGACCTACGCACTGGTCGGCGAGGGCACCGGAAAGGGCAACTGAAGAAATTCGACGACTCTCGCCTGAGCGCGAACCCGCCCATTTGTATTTTCCGCCAGACGGAATATTCCGTAGCGAAACAAACCGATAGGATCGCCCCATGCGCCGTTCGAAAATCGTCTGTACTCTCGGCCCCGCGGTCGACTCCCACGACATGCTCGTCTCGCTGATCGAAGCCGGCATGAATGTGGCCCGCTTCAACTTCAGCCACGGCACGCACGAAGATCACGAGGGCCGGTACGTCCGGGTCCGCGCCGCGTCCGCCGAGACCGGCAAGGCCGTCGGTGTCCTCGCCGACCTGCAGGGCCCGAAGATTCGCCTCGAGACCTTCGCCGAGGGTCCGGTCGAGCTGGTGCGCGGTGACGAGTTCACCATCACCACCGAGGACGTGCCGGGCGACAAGTCGATCTGCGGAACGACGTACAAGGGCCTGCCGGGGGACGTCTCCAAGGGCGACCAGATCCTGATCAACGACGGCAACGTCGAGCTGAAGGTCCTGGACGTCGAGGGTCCCCGGGTGAGGTCGATCGTCATCGAGGGCGGTGTCATCTCCGACCACAAGGGCATCAACCTGCCCGGTGCCGCGGTGAACGTGCCGGCGCTGTCCGAGAAGGACATCGAGGACCTGCGGTTCGCGCTGCGCATGGGCTGCGACATGGTCGCGCTGTCCTTCGTGCGGGACGCCAACGACGTCAAGGACGTCCACCGCGTCATGGACGAGGAGGGCCGCCGCGTCCCGATCATCGCCAAGGTGGAGAAGCCGCAGGCGGTGGCGAACATGGAGGACGTCGTGATGGCGTTCGACGGCGTGATGGTCGCCCGCGGCGACCTGGCCGTCGAGTACCCCCTCGAGAAGGTCCCGATGGTGCAGAAGCGGCTCATCGAGCTGTGCCGCCGCAACGCCAAGCCGGTGATCGTGGCGACCCAGATGATGGAGTCGATGATCACCAACTCCCGCCCGACCCGCGCCGAGGCCTCCGACGTCGCCAACGCCATCCTGGACGGCGCCGACGCGGTCATGCTCTCCGCCGAGTCCAGCGTGGGCGCGTACCCGATCGAGACGGTCAAGACGATGTCGAAGATCGTCCAGGCGGCCGAGGAGGAGCTGCTCTCCAAGGGCCTTCAGCCGCTGGTCCCGGGCAAGAAGCCGCGCACGCAGGGCGGTTCGGTGGCGCGCGCCGCGGCCGAGATCGCGGACTTCCTCGGCGGCAAGGGCCTGGTGGCCTTCACCCAGTCCGGTGACACCGCCCGCCGGCTGTCCCGCTACCGCGCGGCCCAGCCGATCCTGGCGTTCACCACGGACGAGTCGACCCGCAACCAGCTGTCGCTCAGCTGGGGTGTGGAGTCGCACGTCGTGCCGTTCGTGAACAGCACCGACGAGATGGTCGACCTGGTGGACCAGGAGATGGTCAGGCTCAAGCGGTTCAACGACGGGGACATCGTGGTCATCACCGCCGGCTCCCCGCCCGGCGTCCCCGGCACCACGAACATGGTCCGCGTCCACCACCTGGGCGAGCGCAACTGACCCACGACGAGGGCGCCCCCTGCCGTTGCGGCGGGGGGCGCCCTCTGTGTGCGGCTCCCGAACGGGTCTCGAGCGGCGCTCAGTTCGCGCCGGTGACGTACTGACGCATACCCGGGACGGTCAGCGTTCCACCGAACTGGCCCGCCTGGGTCACCTTCACGTTGGTGAAGTAGATCAGCGGGATGTTCAGCGGCGGCGGGTTGTCCGGGCTGAACGTGACCGGGATCAGGCCGAGCAGGTTGCCGGAGATGCTCTCCGTGTACATCACCGTCTTGCCGCCGGTGATGGTGGACTTCGATCCCTTGGCGGCCTGAACGTGGTACGTCACGCCGTTGGGGCCGTCGACCAGCTGGTGCAGGTCGCCGATCTCGGTGCCGTCGGAGATGACGTACTTCAGGACCCTCTTGACGGTGCCGCTCGCGGTGCGCACCTTGACGACGCCCTGGTAGTCGGCGCCCTTGAGCAGCAGCGAGCTGGCTTCCAGGTGCCACGGCTTGTCCGGCAGGGCCAAGATCTTCTCGAGGCCGCCCTCGTCGCCGGTCGCCGCCGGGCAGTCCTCGGCGGACGTGCTGGAGCTCGGGGACGGGCTCGCCGCCGCGGACTCGGCCGCCCTCACGGTGTCGCCCGCCGCCTTGGTCGCCTCGGAGGCCGCCTTCGTCGCCGTGTCCGTCGCGCCCTTCACGGTGCCCTTGACCGTGCCGGTGACCTTCCCGGTCGTGTCCTTGACGGTGTCGGACAGGTCCTTCGGCGCGTCGGTGCCCTTCGTGGCGGACGCCGAGGCCGAGGGGGACGGCGTGGCGGAGGGGCTCGCGGACGAGCCGGAACCGGATCCGGAGCCGCCGGTGAGGACGCCCGTGATGGCGTCGCCGATCGTCTCCAGCAGGTTCCCGCCGCTCGCGGAGGCCGACGGGCTCGGCGTGGACGCACCGCCGCCGGAGGACGTACCGGACGTGCTCTTGGACGGCGTGGGCTCGGCCTTGTCGTCGGAACCTGAATCCGACGAAGAGGTCTTGCCCGACGTGGTGTCCGACGCCTTCCCCGAACTCCCCTGCGGGGACGCCGAGGACGTCGGCTCCGGCGTGTCGGCGGACTTCGAGGGGCTCGCCGAAGCGGATGACGACGGCGACGGCGAGGACGAGGCGTCCTTGGAGTCGTCCAGGGCCTCCACGCACTTCTGGTACTCGTCGACCGTCAGGCTCTTGGACGACGGCGTGTGGTCGGCGGCACGGGCGAGCGTCGGCGTGAGCCCCATCCCCATGAGGACCGCCGTCGGCATCGCCGCCAGGGCTATCGCTTTTCCGGCCGGCATGTGGAACCTGGTGAACAGCGGCTTCCTGGGGGCCGCGTGGCGCGGCCCGGGTCTCACACGGGACGCGTCCGCGTCAGCCCCGTGAGTCACCTCGTCAGCCGGCACTGTGCCTCCTGTTCGCCCCGTTGGCCGGGCTCGTTCCTGACAGATCGTTCGGCAGACCCGCACCGTCGAGGGCCTGGGGGGCGCCCCCCTCGCCCATGCCGACCTCCTGCGCCTGCGCCTCGGGCGGCGCGCCCGGCGCCCACGCCACGGCCATCGCCCCGCCGATGAGGGCGAACAGGAAGCCGACGACGAAGCCGCCGAAGTTGGACACCGGGATGGACACCAGCGCCAGCAGGATCGCCGCGACACCCGCGAAGACCCGTACGTGCTGCTGGAACCACAGGGTCAAGCCCAGGACGACGAGGAGCACGCCGATGATCAGGGACCCGGCTCCCGCGGTGGTCGCCATCGCCACCGTCAGCGCACCGATCTTTATGTGCGCATACGGGAAGTACATGATCGGGAAGCCGCCGAACAGGACGAAGAGTCCGGCCCAGAACGGACGGGCGCCCCGCCAGTCGCGGAAGCGCTGCCGGAAGACGCGGAGATAGTGCTCGTTCTGCGCGGGCGACTCGGCGTTCATCGAATAGCTCCCTGGAGCGGTGTTGCTGTGGTGAGGGGAGGTGCTGCGGTGGGGGTGGGCCGGGGGACGAGGGCAGAGAGACGACGGGCGGGGGAGACCGGTGGCTCCCTCGCCCGTCACCGACTGCCTAGTAGCACTCGATTCCCTCGCCGCTGCCCCACTGCAGTCCCATGTGCAGGTTGGCGAGCTTGAACGTGCCGGCGGTGGTCGCCCACGCCGTCTGGTGCACGTCGGTCAGCACGGCCTTGTCGGCCTGCTGGGCGAACCCGTAGGGGCTCGTCCTCTGCTGCTGGACCTCGTCGGCCTTGGGCTTCGGGCCCTTGGTGACGCTCCCGGCCGCGACGCCGATGTCGATGTTGCTGAACTCGGCCTGAGTCGAGTCGAGGTCGGCGACGTCGATGTAGAGCTGTTCCGCCTCGACGTCCTTGCCCTTGTCACCCGCGGTCAGCTTCAGGGTGACCGACTTGTTCAAGAACGGGATCGGGGTGACCACGGACTGGCACATCTTGGTGATGGTGGCGTGGTTGAACGCCGAGATCGCCACCGGGTGTGCCTGGTCCTTGCCGTCGAGGCCCTTGCCGGTGTCGAGCGCGCCGTACTGGGTGAAGCCGGTGCCGACCAGCTGGCCCGCGCTCACCTTGAAGTCCTGCCCCGACACGCTGAACGACGCGGCGAGAGCGCCCTGCGCGAGGGCGACACCTATTGCTGCTGTCGCGGCCACGCTGGGCACCATGACCACAGCGAACCGCTTCCATCTGGTCCCGCCACGCACCTGGGACTCCATATTTCCTCCTTCTCGGACGTACATCTCCTGATCCCGGCTCGCTGCCGGTCGGCGGCTTGGCCGGGCAGGGATGGGAGAAGTGCTACGTCCTCGGGAAGGAGAGCGCCCGCGCTCGGAGGCGCGAACCGCGCCCCAATCACCGGCGATCACCCCCGAGCGACAACCACTGGTCGCGCCTGACACGCATCACGCACAACCTCCGGACAGGCTCCGCCGCGGCGGAGACCCCCCTGTCCAGGAGCCGACGCCACTGCCGCCGGCTCCTGCCCGGTGGGGACCCACGAAAAACCGTTGCCCCGGCTGGGTGTCGGGTACGGCGATGGACCGAGCGTGGCCGATCGTGGTGCATTCTCGCCGCCCCCGCAAGGGGGTTCGTTACTCACTAGTAACGGCCGGATAACCGCCCGACGACCGCCCGGCATCGCCCGGCAACTCTTCGTGGCGCAAAGGGAGATGATGAAACGGTTGAAGAGCGGACAGAACCCGACAGAACAACGGGCCCGCCTTACTCGCAGTAACAGCGGTCGCGATTACCAAGATTTGGTAAAGCGCGACCGCCGTCAACCTCTGTCGGTAAATCTTTCACCCGGGCATCACAACTCCGGGCGTTTAGCGACTGGTCAGAACAAGGCCCTCGCGAGCGCCCTCCGCGCCGCCGTCACACGCGGGTCGTCGGCGCCCACCACCTCGAAGAGTTCCAGCAGCCGCAGCCGTGCGGCGTCCCGGTCGTCCCCCGCCGTGCGCCGCACCGTCTCGATGAGCCGCCCGAACGCGTCCTCCACGTGTCCGCCCACCAGATCCAGGTCGGCCGCGGCGATCTGTGCCGCCACATCACCGGGCTTCTCCGCGGCCTCCTTGCGCACCTGCTGCGGGTCGGCCCCCTGCACCCGCTGCAGCAACTCGGCCTGGGAAAGGCCCAGTTTGGCCTCCGTGTTGCCCGGGTCGTCGCTCAGCACGTTCTTGTACGCCTGGATCGCGCCGCCCAAGTCGCCCGCGTCCAGCGCCTCTACGGCCGCTTCGAGCGCCGCGTCGTAAGGGCCCGCCGGGGCCTGAGGGGCCTGAGGGGCCTGCTGGGCGCCGCCCGGCTCGGCGTCGGGGTCGACGGTCAGACCGGTCAGGCCGAAGCGCTGCTCGGCGACCTGGACGAGCTGGTCGAGGGTCGCGCGGATCTGCTGTTCGGGGGCGGCACCCTGGAAGAGGGGCAGCGCCTGCCCGGCGACGACGGCGAAGACGGCCGGGATCCCCTGGATGCCGAACTGCTGCATCAGCATCTGGTTGGCGTCGACGTCGATCTTGGCGAGCACGAACCGGCCGTTGTACTCGACGGCCAGCCGCTCCAGGACCGGGCTCAGCTGCTTGCAGGGCTGGCACCACTCGGCCCAGAAGTCGATGACGACGGGCACCTCGGTGGACCGCTGCAGGACGTCGCTCTCGAACCCCGCCTCATCGACGTCGATGACGAGGTCGGCCGGGGAGACCGCCCCTCCCCCGCCCTGCCGGGCGGCTTCGGCGCGCGCCTGCTCCGCCTTCGCCTTCGCCTCCTGGGCTGCCTTCACCGCGGCGAGGTCGACGACTCCGCTCATGGACATGTTCCGTGGCTGCATGAGTACATCCTCCCCCTTCCGTACGCCGCTGTGAAAAGCATGGTCAAAGCCGTGCCCGGGACAGTGCCCGGCGGGTCGTGCTCCGCGGCCGGGTCCCCACCCGGCGCCAGTGGTCGTCGCTCGCGAACACGGCACGCGCGGTGCGCGCGGACGCTTTCGCTACGAGTCGTAGCGTAACTGCCTCCGGGGGTGGCTGTGACCAGTCCGCCGGTGATCTCCCTCACCACTTCTCACGACGCACAGATATCGCCATCGACGGGGCCGGATATGGTCACTGACATGCAGAGCAGCCCGTCCGCCGCCCGACCGGGGCGCCCCCGCAGCGCCGCCGCGGACGCCGCGATCCTGCAGGCGACGCGCGAGGCGCTGGTCGAGCTGGGCTGGTCGAAGCTCACGCTGGGAGACGTGGCGACACGGGCGGGGGTTGCGAAGACGACCCTCTACCGCCGCTGGGCGGGCAAGAACGAACTCGTGGTCGACGCGGTGGCCGAACTCTTCGACGAGCTCGAGCTGCCGGACCGGGGCAGCCTGGCCGCGGACATCGAGGGTGTGGTGCTGCAGTTCGCGGCGATCCTGGACCGCCCGGAGGCCAAGAGCGGCCTGATGGCGGTGGTGGCGGAGTCCACCCGGGACGACGCCCTGCGCGAACGCATCCGCGCCTCCATCGTCGACCGCCAGAAACGCCTGGTCCTGGCGGGCCGCGCCCGCGCGACGGCCCGCGGCGAGCTGCCCCCCGAGACCCACCCGGAGGAGGCGGCCCGCACGGCCGACCTGATCTTCGACATGGTGGCGGGCGCGGTGGTCCACCGCACCCTGGTGAGCGCCCGCCCGGCGGACGAGGAGTGGGTGCGGAGCTTCACCCGAGTCCTGTTGCTGGGGCTGACCGCCAACAGCCCGTCCGGAGGTCCCCCCCGCTCGAAGAACTCGGGGGAGTTCGAGGACGAGGCCCTTCAGGCCGACACGGGGGTCCGGGGGCGGAGCCCCAGGGGAGGGGAAGGGTAGGGGCGGGGCCGAAACCGAGCAGGCGCCACCCCCGCCCACCGCGCCTAGTGCCCCGGCAGGCAACGTTCGCCCGTCAAGGAGCGGCGTCCGGTGCGTGCTCTGGGGGTACCCCCTGCTCGAAGAGCTTGGGGGAGTGCCGGCCGGAAGCCCTCGTACTGGATGTGCTTGGGCTTTCGGCCGGTGCGGCGAGTGGGGGTCCCCCCTGCTCGAAGAGCTTGGGGGTGGGGGTCCCCCTGCTCGAGCGAAGCCGAGAGCTTGGGGGAGTGCCGGGCGTCGCGACGGGGCGAACGTTGCCTGTTGCGGCACTAGAACCCGGCCGGCTCCGTGTACACCCCCCACTCGTCCCGCAGCGCCCCGCAGATCTCGCCGAGCGTCGCCTCCGCGCGTACGGCGTTCAGCATCGGCTCGATCATGTTGGAGCCGTCGCGCGCCGCAGCCAGCATCCCGTCCAGAGCGGAACGGACCGCCGCCTCGTCCCGCGCCGCCCGCCGGGCGCCCAGCACCCGCACCTGCTCCCGCTCCACCTCATGGCTGACCCGCAGGATCTCCAGGTCCCCGGTGACCGACCCGGTGTGGACGTTCACGCCCACCACCTTCTTGTCGCCCTTCTCCAGCGCCTGCTGGTACCGGAACGCGGACTCCGCGATCTCCCCGGTGAACCACCCGTCCTCGATGCCCCGCAGGATCCCGGACGTCATCGGCCCGATCGGGTGCTGCCCGTCGGGGTGCGCCCGCAGCCCCCGCTCCTTGATCTGCTCGAAGATCTTCTCCGCGTCCGCCTCGATCCGGTCCGTCAGCTGCTCCACGAACCACGAACCGCCCAGCGGATCGGCCACGTTGGCGACCCCGGTCTCCTCCATCAGCACCTGCTGGGTCCGCAGTGCGATCTCCGCCGCCTGCTCCGACGGCAGCGCCAGCGTCTCGTCCAGGGCGTTGGTGTGCAGCGAGTTGGTGCCGCCGAGCACCGCCGCCAGCGCCTCCACCGCCGTACGCACCACGTTGTTGTACGGCTGCTGCGCGGTCAGCGAGACCCCGGCCGTCTGCGTGTGGAAGCGCAGCCACTGCGCCTTCTCGCTCGTCGCCCCGTACACGTCCCGCATCCAGCGCGCCCAGATGCGCCGCGCCGCGCGGAACTTGGCGATCTCCTCGAAGAAATCGACGTGCGCGTCGAAGAAGAAGGACAGCCCCGGCGCGAACACGTTCACATCCAGCCCGCGGCTGAGCCCCAGCTCCACGTACCCGAACCCGTCGGCGAGCGTGTACGCCAGCTCCTGCGCGGCCGTCGCGCCCGCCTCCCGGATGTGGTAGCCGGAGACGGACAGCGGCTTGTAGGCGGGGATGCGGGACGCGCAGTGCTCCATCAGGTCGCCGATGAGGCGCAGATGCGGCTCGGGCTGGAAGAGCCACTCCTTCTGGGCGATGTACTCCTTGAAGATGTCGGTCTGGAGCGTGCCGTTGAGCAGGGAGGGGTCCACGCCCTGGCGCTCGGCGGCGACCAGGTACATGCAGAAGACGGGGACCGCCGGCCCGCTGATCGTCATCGAGGTGGTGACGTCACCGAGGGGGATGTCCTTGAACAGGACCTCCATGTCCGCGGCCGAGTCGATAGCGACGCCGCAGTGCCCGACTTCGCCGAGCGAACGCGGGTCGTCGGAGTCGCGGCCCATGAGGGTCGGCATGTCGAAGGCGACGCTCAGGCCTCCGCCGCCGGCGTCCAGGATCATCTTGTAGCGCTCGTTGGTCTGCTCGGCGTTGCCGAACCCGGCGAACTGGCGGATGGTCCAGGTCCGCCCCCGGTAACCGGTCGGGTACAGGCCGCGGGTGAAGGGGTACTCACCGGGCCAGCCGATCCGCTCGAAACCCTCGTACGTGTCTCCGGACCGTGGTCCGTACACAGGCTCCACGGGATCGCCGGAGAGCGTCGTGAAATCGGCCTCGCGCTTGCGTGAGGCGTCGTACCGGGCCTGCCAGCGTCGGCGGCCCTCCTCGATGGCGTCAGCGTCCATACCCTCGAATTTACTAGGACGTCCAAGTAAATGTCGACGGCAGACCGCCGCACGGCTCCGTACGGCGGTGTCCGCTACGCCTTCGCGACCGCGGGAGCGTCCTCCGCGATCCTCGACTCGAGCTCGTGGGTGACCTTGCGCTCCACGAAGAAGGCGGCCGTCGGGATCGTCCCCGCGAGCAGGACCCACAGCTGCTTGCCGACCGGCCACTTGGCCTTCGAGCCCAGGTCGAAGGCGAAGACCAGGTAGATGACGTACAGCCAGCCGTGGGCGATGCCGATGACGCGGGTGAAGTCGGCGGCGCCGTTCACGTCGAGGATGTACTTGGCGATGACACCGAGGGTCAGCAGGACCAGCAGCACACCGGTGACGTAGGCCATCACGCGGTAGCGGGTCAGCACGCTCTTTTTCATGGCTACGAGCGTAACTGCCGGTTTGCGTCGATCTTCCGGCACCCCCGGCGCCGTACGACCGCCGGTCAGCCCTCCTTGAAGTCCCCGGCGGCCATGCGAAGCGGACGCAGCATCGCGAAGATCTCGGCGCACTCCTCCGCGTCGTAGCAGCCGAGCCCGAAGTCCATCGCCATCAGGTCCCGGGTGGCCGCGTCGCAGACCTCGCGGCCCTTGTCCGTGATGGAGGCGAGGGTGCCGCGGCCGTCGTTGGGGTTGGGCCGCTTGGCGACCAGGCCCGACCTGAGCAGGCGGTCCACGGTGTTGGTGACCGACGTGGGGTGCACCATGAGCCGCTCGCCGATCTTGGACATGGGCAGCTCGCCCGCCTTGGAGAAGGTGAGCAGTACCAGCGCCTCGTAGCGCGCGAAGGTCAGTCCGTACGGTTTCACCACCGCGTCGACCTCGGCCAGCAGGATCTGCTGCGCCCTCATGATCGAGGTGATCGCGGCCATGGACGGCACGTTTCCCCACCGCTGCTTCCAGTGCTCGTCGGCGCGGGCGATGGGGTCGAAGGACAGACTGAGGGGCTTCGGCACGCCATCGACCTTACCGGCCGGTCACATGCTGGTCAGCCCCGTCTCGCTTTTCGGTCCACGGGCTGTCGCCGGGCGCACACTGGAAGCAGGAGGCAGGAGGGGGGACGAACCGAACGCGGAGGTCAGCCATGAGCACCCTCGAAGAACACGTGGATGTGGGAGTCCCGATCGACACGGCCTGGGAGAGCCTGCACCGGGTGGAGAATTATCCGCGCTTCGTGGACGGACTGCGGGACGCCCGTACGGAGGCGGGCGGCCGGGCGCATCTGGACGTCGAGGCGGGCGGCCGGGCCCGGGAGATCGAGGCGGAGGTCTCCGACCGCGGCGGGGAACGCGTGATGGAGTGGCGCACCAAGGGCGAGCCCGAGCTGAAGGGCTCCTTCTCACTGCAGTCGATCGACAGGGACCACACCCGGGTACAGGCGCGGCTCGCATACGACCCGGGTGCGGTCAGGGAGACGTTCGGCGGCCCGAGGGGCTTCGCCCAGGCGAGCGCCATCGAACGGCTGGTGCGCAGCGATCTGGAGCACTTCAAGGAATACGTGGAGCAGGAGAGCTGAGCGGAGAGCCGCCGGCTCGGTCCCGCAGTGCGGGCGTGAAGAAAACCCCGGCCCTGGGGCCGGGGTTGCGCTTTCCGTCGTCGGGCGGCGGCGCCTCACCCGCCGGCCAGATGCCGCTCCACCGTCTCCACCTTGGAGGTGAGGCCGCCCGTCACGCCCGGACGGACGTCCGCCTTGAGGACCAGGGAGACACGCGGCGCCCGCTCCTGGACCACCGCGACGGCGCGCTTCACCACGTCCATCACCTCGTCCCACTCCCCCTCGATCGAGGTGAACATGGCGTCGGTGCGGTTCGGCAGACCGGATTCCCGTACGACCCGGACGGCGTCGGCGACGTACTCCCCCACGTCCTCGCCGACGCCCAGCGGCGTCACGGAGAAGGCGACGATCACGCGTTCACGACCCCTTCCTTGCGGGCGCGGGCCGCGATGACGGCGTCCTCGGCCTCGCGGCGCAGCTTGCGCTCGGCGAAGAAGCCGCCGGTCGGCAGCACCGAGAGGACGAAGTAGACGGCGGCGGTCTTCAGCGGCCACTTGGTGCGGTTCCAGGCGTCCGCCCAGAAGATCACGTACAGGATGAACAGGACTCCGTGGATCGAGCCCATCACGGGCACGGCGTTGAAGTCGGTGGTGCGCTTCAGTACCGAGCAGACGAGCAGCAGCAGGAAGGAGACGGCCTCGGGGGCCGAGACCAGGCGGAGCCGGCGGAGGGCGGTGGCGGTCTTTATGTCCACGGGTCACCTTCGGTGGGAGGTTCGTCCGGAAGGGGCGGGCGCTTTGTGAACGCACGCACAAGCGCCCGCCCATTGTGACATCCGGGACGCGGCGGGCCGGGCACGGGGGTACGGGGTGTCGGCGACACGCCGACTCATCCCTTACCCGACCGCCGGATACCCCTAGGGGTGGGCTCAGGGTGCGGATCCACCTTCGGGCTCTGTCCGCCGCACCCACCCGGCCGTTACCTTTCGCTCCGTGGCGATGTTCCGACTCCAAGGCAGCAAGGTGCTGGCCGTCGACATGACCGGGGACGGCGTGAAGGCGAAGAACGGCTCCATGGTCGCGTACGACGGCCAGATGACCTTCAAGAAGCTCACCGGCGGCGGTGAGGGGATCCGGGGGATGGTGACCCGGCGGCTCACCGGCGAGCAGATGACCGTGATGGAGGTGAAGGGGCACGGGACGTGCTGGTTCGCGGACCGGGCCTCCGAGATCAACCTCGTCAGCCTCCAGGGGGACAAGCTGTTCGTCGAGTCGAGCAACCTCCTCGCGACGGACGCCGGCCTGCGCACGGGCACGACGTTCACCGGCCTGCGCGGCGCCTCGCAGGGCAACGGCCTCTTCACGACGACGGTCGAGGGCCACGGCCAGGCGGCGATCATGTCGGACGGCCCGGCGGTGGTGCTGCGGGTCAGCGCGCAGTACCCGCTGACCGTCGACCCGGGCGCGTACGTCGCGCACCAGGGGAACCTGCGGCAGTCGTTCCAGTCGGGCGTGACGTTCCGCACATTCCTCGGCGAGGGCGGCGGTGAGGCCTTCCAGATCCGCTTCGAGGGGGACGGACTGGTGTACGTGCAGCCCAGCGAGCGCAACACGATCGCGGGGGACCTCTGACATGGCCTTCCGCGAAGTGAACTCCAAGATGATCGAGGCGACGGTGATCCCCGGGCAGCGGCTGTTCAGCCAGCGCGGCGCGATGCTCGCCTACAAGGGCGACGTCTCCTTCACCCCCAACATCCAGGGTGGCCAGGGCGGGGTCATGTCGATGATCGGCCGCCGCATCGCCAACGAGGCGACGCCGCTGATGACGGTCGAGGGCAGCGGCACGGTGCTGTTCGGGCACGGCGGCCACCACATCCAGGTGATCAACCTGACCGGCGACACGCTGTACGTCGAGGCGGACCGGCTGCTCGCCTTCGAGGGCACCCTCCAGCAGGGCACGATGTTCATGGGCTCCCAGGGCGGTGTCATGGGGCTGGTGCGGGGCCAGGTCACCGGCCAGGGCCTGTTCACGACCACCCTGACGGGGCACGGCGCGGTCGCCGTCATGGCGCACGGCGGCGTCTTCGAGGTGCCGGTCACCCCGCAGCGCCCGGTCCACGTCGACCCCCAGGCGTATGTCGCGCACCACGGTGACGTGCGGAACAAGCTGTCCACCGCGCTCGGCTGGCGCGACATGGTGGGCCGCGGCTCCGGCGAGGCGTTCCAACTGGAGCTGAGCGGCAGTGGTGTGGTGTACGTGCAGGCGTCGGAGGAGAAGCTGTGACCACCTACCCGGGCGCGGGGCCCGTCGTGTACGACCCGATGACGCTGCCGGCCGACGACAACGTCAACAAGTACACCTTCTGCGTGGAGCTCAAGGGGAGCCAGTGGTTCCTGCAGAAGGGCAAGATGATCGCCTACTACGGCTCGATGGAGTTCAACGGCATCGGGCACGGCCGTCTGGACCGTCTCGTCCGTACGTCGTTCCATTCGCCACTGCACGCCAGCGACTGGGTGGTGGCGGAGGGCTCGGGCAAGATGCTGCTCGCGGACCGGGCCTTCGACGTGAATTCGTTCGACCTCGAGGATGGCAATCTGACCATTCGCTCGGGCAACCTGCTCGCTTTTCAGCCAAGTCTGTCGCTGAAGCAGTCGATCATTCCGGGGTTCCTCACGCTCATCGGAACCGGGAAGTTCGTGGCCGCGTCCAACGGTCCGGTGGTGTTCATGGAACCCCCGATCCGGGTGGACCCGCAGGCTCTGGTCGGCTGGGCCGACTGCCCGTCGCCGTGCCACCACTACGACCATGGGTATCTCAGGGGCGTATGGGGCGGTCTACGTGCGATGACGGGGCTCGGCGGGGCCTCCGGCGAGGAGCACCAGTTCGAGTTCGTCGGGGCGGGCACGGTGCTGCTGCAGTCCTCGGAGACGCTGATGGCCGAGCAGGACACGGGGGTGGTCCCGCAGGAGCCCGGCGTGCCGGGCGGCGGTGGGGTACCCGGCCACCAGGGGCAGCCGGGGACACCGCGTCTTCCCGGACAGCTGGGGGACCTCCAGCGTCGCTTCGGGCTGTGAGCGGTAGTCTGCGGAGTGTGACGTCGAACGCGTGCGCACAGTCACACCACCCTCACTAGTTCGCCTTTCAACTTTTTAGGTAGACTTCATTCATGGAGACCGAGACGGCCACGCGCTGGCTGACGGATGCGGAACAGTGCGCCTGGCGCACCCACCTGGAGGTCAACAAGCTGCTGACCTACCAGCTGGAAAGGGATCTGCAGCCGTTCGGCCTGACGATGAACGACTACGAGATCCTGGTGAACCTCTCGGAGTCGGAGGGCCTGCGAATGCGGATGAGCGACCTCGCGGCCGCCACCCTCCAGTCCAAGAGCCGCCTCTCGCACCAGATCACCCGTATGGAGAACGCAGACCTGGTACGCCGGGAGAACTGCGAGTCCGACCGCCGGGGTCTGTACGCGGTCCTGACGGACCACGGCATGGAGACGATGAAGAAGGTCGCGCCACACCACGTGGCGTCCGTGCGGCGCCACTTCATCGACCTGCTGCCCCCGGACGACCTGGAACACCTCCACAAGTCCCTGCGACCCGTCGCGGAACATCTGCGGGGGCAGCGGGGCAAGCCGTAGCGCTGCGCTGGGTGGAGCCGTAGGGGGCGCGCGTCAGTGCTCGTCTGCGGGCCCGTTCTGGCTGGTCGCGCAGTTCCCCGCGCCCCTTCGGGCGCGGGGACAGCCACCGCCGGCCAAGCCCGCAGCAGCCACTGTGACCGCCCCCGGCACCGCGAAGCACCACCCGAGCGGCAGATGCCCCAACAACGCCCCCACCGCTGCGGAGCCGGCCGAGATGCCGCCGTTCACGGCCATGTTCACCCGGGCACCCGCCTGGGTGCGGAACCCCGGAGGGGACGACTCGTCCGCGAGCAGGTACGACGTCGTCAGGGCCGGGGCGATGAACAGGCCCGCGCAGATCACCGTCACCGTGAGGGCGCCGAGGCACGGTGCGAGCCCCGCCGCCGCCACCGCCAGGCCCAGACCCGCGCCCAGCAGCGGCAGGCGCACCCGAGCGCTCCCCCGCCACTCGACCGCCCCGTTCAGCAGCCCGCCGACCGCGCTGCCCGCGGACAGTGCCGCGAGCACCCAGGCCACCACGTCGTCGCCATACCCACGCTGCTCGGCGAACGCCATGACCAGGAGGTCCAGCGCACCGACGGCCAGTCCGGCGCCAGCGGCCACGAGCACCGGCTGCGCCAGTCCCCGCACACCCCGCAGCTGCCCGTGCATCGGGCGCGCCGGTGTCCCCGCGGGCGGCCGCGCACGCGCCATCCCCGGGGAGGTGACGAAGGCGATCGTCCCGGCCGTCACCAACAGCGCGCTCAGCGCCACTCCGGCCGCCAGTGGCGCATACCGGACCGCCGTGCCGACCAGCAGCGGGCCCGCGACGAACGTCAGCTCCTCGACCACGGCATCCAGTCCGTACGCCCGCTGCACCAGCCGGCTGTCGTCGAAGAGGGCGCTCCACACGGCCCGCACGGTGGGCCCGAGCGGAGGCGGAAAGACCCCGGCGGCGGTGCCCAGGGCGCCCAGCAGCAGCGCCGGGGCACCGGGCCGCCGGCCGCCGCGAGCAGGCTCAGGACGCAGGCGTACAGCAGGGCCATCGACAGGAGCGCCCGCCGGGGCCCGTAGCGGTCGACGAACGCCGCCCTCAGCGGTGACGCAGGACCGTCGTGGCCCCGAACAGCGCCAGGACCGTCCCGGCCACGCCGTACGACCCGCTCGCCCGGGTCACGGCGAGCATCACGGAGAGGGGAGCCGTCCCGTACGACAGCCGTGCCACCAGGGCGAGGGTGCGGCGGACGTGCGGGGCACGGAGAACGGCGGCGTAGGAGGGCCGCACGGAAGCAGCGGAAGGAGGCGCAGACACGCGGAAGTTCCTCGGCTCGAGGCGATGAAGCAACGCCGGAATGCCGCGACGACCAGAGCGACTGCTGCTCGTCGATCGCGGTCCTGGGCGGGTCCTAGGCCAAGAGGCGGAACATGCGGATCAAGGTATCAACGCACCCGAGTGCGGACCACACACTTTTCCGTCAGCCCTGCGTAAGCCCCGCCACCAGTTCGTCCGCCGCCCGGTACGGGTCCAGCTGCCCCGCCACGATCCGTTCCGCCAGGGCGCTCAGGCGGCGGTCGCCGTGGAGGTCGCCGATGCGTTCCCTCAGGGCCGTCACGGCGATCGTCTCGACCTCGTGGGCCGCGCGGGACAGCCGGCGCTCCGCCAGGACGCCCCGCTCCTCCATCCACGCCCGGTGCTTCTCCAGTGCCTCCACGACCTCGTCGACGCCCTCGGCGCGGGCCGCGACCGTCTTCACGATCGGCGGGCGCCAGTCGCCGGGGGCCCGCGACTCGCCCAGGCCCAGCATGTGGTTCAGCTCGCGCGCGGTGGCGTCCGCGCCGTCCCGGTCGGCCTTGTTGACGACGTACACGTCACCGATCTCGAGGATGCCCGCCTTCGCGGCCTGGATGCCGTCCCCCATCCCGGGGGCCAGCAGGACGACCGAGGTGTCCGCCTGGGAGGCGATCTCGACCTCCGACTGGCCGACACCGACCGTCTCCACCAAAATCACGTCGCAGCCCGCCGCGTCCAGGACCCGGATCGCCTGCGGAGCGGCCCACGCCAGGCCGCCCAGGTGGCCGCGCGTGGCCATCGAGCGGATGTACACGCCGGGGTCGGAGGCGTGCTCCGACATCCGGACCCGGTCGCCGAGCAGCGCGCCGCCCGAGAAGGGCGAGGACGGGTCGACGGCGAGCACGCCGACCCGCTTGCCCTGCTTGCGGTACGCGGTCACGAGCGCCGACGTGGACGTGGACTTGCCGACGCCCGGCGACCCCGTGAGGCCCACCACGTATGCGTTGCCCGTCAGCGGGGCCAGCGCCGCCATGACCTCCCTGAGCTGCGGGGACGCCCCCTCCACCAGGGAGATCAGCCGGGCCACGGCCCGCGGCCGGCCTTCCCTGGCCTGGGCCACCAGCGAGGAGACGTCCTGCATCACAGCTCCGTTCACGCGTTCACGCAAAGAGGTCGGTTCGAGGGTGCTCAGGCCTTGGGTACCCGCACGATCAGCGCGTCACCCTGGCCGCCGCCCCCGCACAGCGCCGCCGCGCCCACGCCGCCACCGCGCCGCTTCAGCTCCAGGGCGAGGTGCAGGACGAGCCGGGCGCCGGACATCCCGATCGGGTGACCCAGGGCAATGGCACCGCCATTGACATTCACCTTTTCGGTGGAAACCCCAAGGTCCTTCATTGACTGCACGGCCACCGCCGCGAAGGCCTCGTTGATCTCGATCAGGTCGAGGTCGGCGACCTCCAGGCCCTCCTTCTTCAGGGCGTGCAGGACCGCGTTCGACGGCTGCGACTGCAGGGAGTTGTCCGGCCCCGCCACGTTGCCGTGGGCGCCGATCTCCGCGATCCAGTCCAGGCCCAGCTCCTGCGCCTTGGCCTTGCTCATCACGACCACGGCCGCCGCACCGTCCGAGATCTGTGAGGAGGAGCCGGCCGTGATCGTGCCGTCCTTGCTGAACGCCGGCCGCAGCTTGCCCAGCGACTCCACCGTCGTGTCGCCGCGGATCCCCTCGTCCTTGGCGAAGACGACCGGCTCGCCCTTTCGCTGCGGGATCTCGATCGGGGTGATCTCCGCCTCGAAGACGCCGTTCTTCTGGGCGGCGGCGGCCCGCTGGTGGGAGAGGGCCGCGATCTCGTCCTGCTCCTGGCGGGCGATGCCGAGACGGGTGTTGTGCTTCTCGGTCGACTCGCCCATGGCGACGCCCTCGAAGGAGTCGGTCAACCCGTCGTACGCCATCGCGTCCAGCATCTGGACCGCACCGTACTTGAAGCCCTCGCGGGACTTCGGCAGCAGGTGGGGGGCGTTGGTCATGGACTCCTGGCCGCCCGCGACCACCACGTCGAACTCACCCGCACGGATCAACTGGTCCGCAAGGGCGATCGCGTCGAGGCCCGACAGACACACCTTGTTGATCGTCAGGGCCGGGACGCTCATCGGGATGCCCGCCTTGACCGCGGCCTGACGTGCCGGGATCTGCCCAGCCCCGGCCTGCAGCACCTGGCCCATGATGACGTACTGCACCTGGTCGCCACCGATCCCCGCACGGTCGAGGGCGGCCTTGATCGCGAAGCCGCCGAGGTCGGCTCCGGAGAAGGACTTCAGCGAGCCGAGCAGCCGCCCCATCGGGGTGCGCGCACCCGCGACGATGACGCTGGTCGTGCTGTTCGTTCCAGACATGAGCTGCGATCCCCTTACCGGCCTGCACAGCCGAGGAGTGAACGAGGGTTTACTTCGAATGTACTGAGCGGTAGGGCAAACCGTCACCGGGCTGTCAGTGTGATCGCGCGCACGTTGCGTAACCACCCGAGGAGCGCTGCACTGAATCCATGCTGACGCGTATCGACCACATCGGAATCGCCTGTTTCGACCTCGAGAAGACCGTCGAGTTCTACACCTCGACGTACGGCTTCTCCGTGTTCCACACCGAGGTCAACGAGGAGCAGGGTGTCCGCGAAGCCATGCTGAAGATCAACGACACGGACGACGGAGGCGCCTCCTACCTGCAGCTGCTCGAACCCATCCGCGAGGACTCCACCGTCGCCAAGTGGCTCGCGAAGAACGGCGAGGGCGTGCACCACATCGCCTTCGGCACGGCGGACGTGGACGGCGACTCCGCCGAGATCAGGGACAAGGGCGTGCGGGTGCTGTACGAGGAGCCGCGACGCGGTTCCATGGGCTCGCGGATCACCTTCCTGCATCCCAAGGACTGCCACGGCGTTCTCACAGAACTGGTCACATCGGCGGCCGTTGAGACACCTGAGCACTGACTCCCGTACATAGGGGCCGGTAGGGTTGGGGGCGGTCGCCGCTCCACCAGGGCGACCGGGTCCCGCCGTGACACCGGCGGGACGTGCCGGGGTCCGGGTTTCGGGGGACGAGCGCCGGGGCAGCAGCCCATGCTCCGCCGTTGATCTGACACCATTCCCCGGGGGCCCCGTTCGGCGGATGGACGGAGCTCGTTTGGAGAGACTTGCGACCAGGGGACGGATGGGACCGCGCAGTGCGGGGCTACGAACGCCAGGAGCGAGAGCCGGCGGCTGACGTCGACCACCTCTCTCGGTTCGAGGCCGAGATGGAGCGGCTGAAGACCGAGCGGGAAAAGGCGATCCAGCACGCCGAGGACCTCGGCTACCAGGTCGAGGTGCTGCGCGCCAAGCTGCACGAGGCGCGCCGCACCCTCATGTCCCGTCCCGCGTACGACGGGGCCGACATCGGCTACCAGGCCGAGCAGATGCTGCGCACCGCCCAGATGCAGGCGGACCAGCTGCGGGCGGACGCCGAGCGCGAGCTGAGCCAGGCCCGTGCGCAGACCCAGCGCATCCTCCAGGAGCACGCCGAGCAGGCCGCCCGTCTCCAGGCGGAGCTGCACGCGGAGGCGGTCGCCCGCCGCCAGCAGCTCGACCAGGAGCTGGCCGAGCGCCGGGCGACCGTCGAGTCGCACGTCAACGAGAACGTGGCCTGGGCGGAGCAGCTGCGCGCCCGCTCCGAGGCCCAGGCCCGCCGCCTGGTCGAGGAGTCCCGCGCCGAGGCCGAGCAGGCCCTCGCCGCCGCCCGCGCCGAGGCCGAGCGGCTGGTCACCGAGGCCCGGCAGCGGCTGCAGAGCGACGCCGAGTCCGCCCGCGCGGAGGCCGACCAGATCCTGCGCCGCGCCCGCGCGGACGCCGAGCGGCTGCTGAACGCCGCCTCCACCCAGGCGCAGGAGGCCACCGACCACGCCGAGCAGCTGCGCTCCAGCTCCGCCAGCGAGTCCGAGGCCGCCCGCCGTCAGGCGTCAGAGCTGAGCCGGGCCGCCGAGCAGCGGATGGCCGAGGCGGAGGCCGCGCTGCGCGAGGCCCGCGCCCAGGCCGACAAGGTCGTCACGGAGGCCAAGGAGGCCGCCGCCAAGGCGCTCTCGAGCGCCGAGACGGAGGGCGAGCAGCGCACCCGTACCGCCAAGGAGCAGGTCGCCCGGCTCGTCAGCGAGGCCACCAAGGAGGCCGAGGCCACGAAGGCCGAGGCCGAGCAGGTCGTCGCGGACGCGCGCGCCGAGGCCGAGAAGATCGTCGCGGAGGCCGCCGAGAAGGCCCGCACGATCACGGCCGAGGAGACCGCCTCCCAGCTCGGCAAGGCGGCCCGTACGGCCGAGGAGGTCCTCAACAAGGCGTCTCAGGACGCTGCGGCGACCACCAAGGCCGCCGCCGAGGAGGCCGACCGGATCCGCAAGGAGGCCGAGGCCGAGGCGGACCGGCTGCGCGCCGAGGCGCACGACATCGCGGAGCAGCTCAAGGGCGCCGCCAAGGACGACACCAAGGAGTACCGCGCCAAGACCGTCGAGCTGCAGGAGGAGGCCCGCCGACTGCGCGGTGAGGCCGAGCATCTGCGCGCCGAGGCGGTCGCCGAGGGCGAGAAGATCCGCGCCGAGGCGCGCCGCGAGGCCGTCCAGCAGATCGAGGAGGCGGCCAAGACCGCCGAGGAGCTGCTCGCCAAGGCGAAGGCCGACGCGGACGAGCTGCGCACCACCGCCACCGCCGACAGCGAGAAGGTCCGCACCGAGGCCATCGAGCGCGCCTCGATGCTGCGCCGCCAGGCCGAGGAGGCCCTGGAGCGCACCCGGAGGGAGGTCGAGACCCAGCGCGCCGAGGCCGTCGAGCTGGCGGACGCGATCAAGGAGGAGGCCGAGAAGGTCGCGCGCGCCCTGCGCGAGGAGACCGAGCGGGCCGTGGAGGCCCGCCGCACGGAGGCCGCGGAGGAGCTGGGCCGCCTGCAGTCGGAGGCCGAGCAGCGGCTCGCCTCGGCCGAGCAGGCCCTCTCCGACGCCCGTGCGGAGGCGGAGCGGATCCGCCGGGAGGCCGCCGAGGAGACCGACCGGCTGCGCACGGAGGCCTCCGAGCGCATTCGTACGCTGCAGGCGCAGGCCGAGGCCGAGGCCGAGCGGCTGCGCACGGAGGCCGCCTCGGACGCGTCGGCCTCGCGCGCGGAGGGCGAGGCCATCTCCGTCCGCCTGCGCTCGGAGGCGGCGGCCGAGGCCGAGCGGCTGAAGACGGAGGCGCAGGACACCGCCGACCGGGTCCGCGCTGAGGCGCAGGCCGCGGCCGAGCGGCTGAGCACGGAGGCCTCGGAGACGCTGGCTGCCGCCCAGGAGGAGGCCGCCCGGCGCCGCCGGGAGGCCGAGGAACTCCTCGGCGCCGCCCGCCAGGAGGCCGACCAGGAGCGCGAGCGCGCCCGGGAGCAGAGCGAGGAGCTGCTCGCGGTGGCGCGCGCCCGGGTCGAGGAGGCCCAGGCCGAGGCCGTACGGCTGGTGGAGGAGGCCGACCGGCGCGCCACGGAGATGGTGTCGGCGGCCGAACAGCACGCCCAGCAGGTGCGGGACTCCGTGGCCGGGCTGCACGAGCAGGCGCAGGAGGAGATCAGCGGCCTGCGCTCGGCCGCCGAGCACGCGGCGGAGCGTACGCGCACCGAGGCGCAGGAGGAGGCCGACCGGGTCCGCTCCGACGCCTACGCGGAGCGCGAGCGGGCCACCGAGGACGCGAACCGCATCCGGCGGCAGGCCACCGAGGAGTCGGAGGCCGCCAAGGCGCTGGCGGAGCGGACGGTTACGGAGGCGATCGCCGAGGCGGAGCGGCTCCGTACGGACGCCGCCGAGCACGCGCAGCGCGTGCGGACCGAGGCATCGGACACTCTCGCCGAGGCCGACCAGGCGGCGGCTCGCGCCCGTGCGGAGGCGCGCGAGGACGCCAACCGGATCCGGTCGGACGCGGCCACGCAGGCGGACACCCTCATCACCGAGGCGCGCGCGGAGGCCGAGCGGCTCACCACTCACACCGCCGCCGAGGCCGAGCGGGTGCGCTCGGAGTCCGTGGCCAAGGCGGAGAAGCTGCTGTCGGACGCCACCGACGAGGCGGAGCGGCTGCGCGCCGAGGCCGCCGAGACGGTCGGCTCCGCGCAGGCGCACGCCGAGCGGATCCGCACCGAGTCGGAGCGGGTCAAGGCCGACGCGGAGGCGGAGGCCGAGCGGATCACGACGGCGGCCCGCGAGGAGGCCGAGCGCACCCTGGACGAGGCCCGCAAGGACGCCAACAAGCGGCGTTCCGAGGCGGCCGAGCAGGTGGACAAGCTCATCACGGAGACCGCCGCCGAGGCCGAAAAGCTCCTCACGGAGGCCCAGCAGACGGCTCGCAAGACGACCGCGGACGCCGAGGCGCAGGCCGACACGATGGTGGGTGCCGCCCGCACGGAGGCCGACCGTCTGGTCGCCGAGGCGACGGTCGAGGGCAACACCCTGGTGGAGCGGGCGCGGGCGGACGCGGACGAACTGCTCGTCGGCGCGCGCCGGGACGCCACCCAGATCCGGGAGCGCGCGGAGGAGCTGCGCGAGCGCATCACCACCGAGATCGAGGAGCTGCACGAGCGGGCGCGGCGCGAGTCGGCCGAGGCGATGAAGTCGGCGGGCGAGCGGTGCGACGCACTGGTCAAGGCCGCCGAGGAGCAGCTGGAGAAGGCCAAGGCGCAGGCGAAGGAGCTGCTGTCGGAGGCCGACTCCGAGGCGGGCAAGGTCCGTATCGCGGCCGTGAAGAAGGCCGAGGGGCTGCTGAAGGAGGCCGAGCAGAAGAAGGCCACGCTGGTCGCCGAGGCCGAGCAGATCAAGGCCGAGGCGATCCGCGAGGCCCGCAAGGCCGTCGAGGAGGGCAAGCGGGAGCTGGAGATCCTGGTGCGCCGGCGGGAGGACATCAACGCGGAGATCTCCCGTGTCCAGGACGTCCTGGAGGCCCTCGAGTCCTTCGAGGCGCCGTCCGCCGGCAAGGACTCGGGGGTCAAGGCGGGCGCCACCGTGGGTGCACCCCGTTCGGGTGGCAAGACGTCAGAAGGCTAGCCAGAAGCGCCGTTCTATGCTTGACGGGGGGCTTCGTACAGCTCCTGGCAAGCCCCCCGACATCTCAGCCACTCAAAAGGAGTGTCATTCTCCAGATCAAACACGCATCCGCTCGATGACACGCCGCTTTGCGCCCTAGGATTCCCCTATCACCTCACCGGTCTCATTCGACAGGAACCCCATGAGCGACACTTCCCCCTACGGCTTCGAGCTTGTGCGGCGTGGGTACGACCGCGCTCAGGTGGACGAACGGATCTCCAAGCTCGTCTCCGACCGTGACAGTGCTCTCGCCCGCATCACCGCCCTGGAGAAGCGCATCGAGGAGCTCCACCTCGAGACGCAGAACGCCCAGGCCGCCGTCAGCGACGCGGAGCCGTCCTACGCGGGTCTCGGCGCGCGCGTCGAGAAGATCCTCCGCCTCGCCGAGGAAGAGGCCAAGGACCTGCGCGAGGAGGCCCGCCGCGCCGCCGAGCAGCACCGCGAACTCGCGGAGTCGGCCGCCCAGCAGGTGCGCAACGACGCGGAGTCGTTCGCCACGGACCGCAAGGCCAAGGCCGAGGACGAGGGCGTCCGGATCGTCGAGAAGGCCAAGAGCGAGGCCTCTCAGCTGCGTGCCGAGGCGCAGAAGGACGCGCAGTCCAAGCGCGAGGAGGCGGACGCCCTCTTCGAGGAGACCCGCGCCAAGGCCGCGCAGGCCGCCGCGGACTTCGAGACGAACCTCGCCAAGCGGCGTGAGCAGTCCGAGCGGGACCTGGCGTCCCGTCAGGCCAAGGCGGAGAAGCGCCTCGCGGAGATCGAGCACCGCGCCGAGCAGCTGCGCCTGGAGGCGGAGAAGCTGCGCACGGACGCCGAGCGCCGCGCCCGCCAGACGGTGGAGACGGCCCAGCGCCAGGCCGAGGACATCGTCGCGGACGCGAACGCCAAGGCCGACCGCATCCGTTCGGAATCCGAGCGCGAGCTGGCGGCGCTGACGAACCGTCGCGACTCCATCAACGCCCAGCTCACCAACGTCCGCGAGATGCTGGCGACGCTCACGGGCGCCGCGGTCGCCGCGACCGGCACGCCGGCCGAGGACGAGCCGATCTCCCGCGGGGTCCCGGCGCAGCAGTCCCGGTAACATCGGGCCGTACGGCGTCTGAACATCCGCGAAGCCCTCCGCCACTCAAGTGGCGGGGGGCTTTGCGCCGTTTTAGCGTGGGCCGCATGATCGAGCTCGAGGGGCTGACCAAGCGGTACGGCGACAAAGTGGCGGTCGACGGCCTCACGTTCACCGTCAGACCGGGCGTCGTCACGGGCTTCCTCGGTCCGAACGGCGCCGGGAAGTCCACCACCATGCGGATGGTGCTCGGGCTCGACCACCCCACCGCCGGCGACGTCCGTATCGACGGCAGGCACTACGACCAGCTCAAGAACCCGCTGCGGTCCATCGGCGCCCTGCTCGACGCGAAGGCCGTGCACGGCGGGCGCAGCGCCTGGAACCATCTGCTGTGCCTGGCGCAGAGCAACGGCATCCCCACCTCCCGGGTGCACGAGGTCCTGGACACGGTGGGGCTGACCTCCGTGGCCCGCAAGAAGGCCAAGGGCTTCTCGCTCGGCATGGCCCAGCGGCTCGGCATCGCGGCGGCGCTGCTCGGCGATCCCCGGATCCTGATGTTCGACGAGCCGGTCAACGGCCTCGACCCCGAGGGCATCCACTGGATCCGGACCCTGATGAAATCGCTGGCGGCACAGGGGCGGACGGTGTTCGTCTCCAGCCACCTGATGAGCGAGATGGCGCTGACCACCGACCATCTGGTGGTCATCGGACAGGGCCGGCTGCTCGCCGACACCTCCATGGCCGACTTCATCCGGCGCAACTCGCGCGCGTATGTGCGCATTCGTTCCCCGCAGCGCGAGCGGCTGCTCGACGTCCTGCGCGAGGCGGGCATCACGGTCGTCGAGACGGGCAGCGGGGCGCTGGAGGTGGACGGCGGCAAGGCCGAGTTGATCGGCGAACTGGCGGCCCGGCACCACATCGTGCTGCACGAGTTGAGCACCCGGCAGGCGTCGCTGGAGGAGGCGTTCATGCAACTGACGGCCGCGTCGGTGGAGTACCACGCCCGCGCGGACGCGCCCGCCGGGGAGTGGGGCGCCGACTGGAAGAGGGGAGCCTGACCATGGCGGCCACCCAGGTCCAGGTCCGCGTGCAGGTCCTCAGGTCCGAGTGGACCAAGATCCGGTCGGTGGCGTCCACGGTGTGGACGCTTTCCGTCGCGCTGGTCGTCACCGTCGCCCTCGGGATGCTGATCTCGGCGCTGACCCGGAACGAGTTCGACAGCATGAGCCCGCGGGAGCGGCTCACCTTCGACCCGACGTTCATCAGCTTCGCCGGGATGAGCCTCGGTCAGCTCGCGATGATCGTGTTCGGAGTGCTGGTCGTGTCGAACGAGTACAGCACCGGCATGATCCGCACCTCGCTGGCCGCGGTCCCCCAGCGCGGCACCTTCCTGTCCGGCAAGATCGCGGTGGCGACCGCGCTCGCCCTCGTCGTCGGCCTGGTCACCGGTTTCGTCGCCTTCTTCCTCGGCCAGGCGATGCTCGGCCCGCACCGGGCGTCGATCGCCGACCCCGGGGTGCTGCGAGCGGTCATCGGCGCCGGGCTGTACATGACGCTCATCGCGGTGTTCTCGATGGGGGTCGCCACGATGCTGCGCTCGCCCATGCTGTCGCTCGGCATCCTGATGCCGTTCTTCTTCCTGATCTCGAACATCCTGGGCCATGTCTCCGCGACGAAGAAGATCGGCCGCTTCCTGCCGGACCAGGCGGGCAGCAGGATCCTGCAGGTCGTCCCCACGGCCGGAGACGACACCCCGTACGGGCCCTGGGGCGGCCTCGGGATCATGGCGCTGTGGGTGATCGCGGCGCTCGCCGGCGGCTGTGTCCTGCTGAAACGACGCGACGCCTGACCGCGGGTGGTTTTTACCTGCCCTTGGGCGGAACCGTCAGCGCCCCGATATCCTCCTAACCCTTACGGGGGGCGTGCGCCCCGCTGTGCTGAACCTTGCGATGGGTGCGGAGCATGATCGAGGCAGTCGGCCTGACCAAGCGCTACGGCGACAAGACCGCTGTGTACAACCTCTCCTTCCAGGTGCGGCCGGGAGCCGTCACCGGCTTCCTCGGGCCGAACGGCTCGGGCAAGTCGACGACCATGCGGATGATCCTCGGCCTGGACAACCCGACCTCGGGGACGGTGACGATCGGCGGCTACCCGTACCGCAAGCTGCCCAACGCGCCCCGCCAGGTCGGCGCCCTGCTCGACGCCAAGGCCGTGCACGGCGGCCGGGCCGCCCGCAACCATCTGCTGTCCCTCGCCCAGCTCTCCGGCATCCCGGCCCGCCGCGTGGACGAGGTGCTGGCCGTCGTGGGCCTGCAGGAGGTGGCCGGGAAGCGGTCCAAGGGCTTCTCGCTCGGCATGGGGCAGCGGCTCGGCATCGCCGCCGCGCTCCTCGGCGACCCTCAGGTGCTGCTGTTCGACGAACCGGTCAACGGCCTCGACCCCGAGGGCATCCTGTGGGTCCGCAACCTGATGAAGTCGCTCGCGGCGGAGGGCCGTACGGTCTTCGTCTCCTCGCACCTGATGAGCGAGATGGCGCTCACCGCCGACCACCTGATCGTGATCGGGCGCGGGCAGCTGCTCGCCGACATGAGCGTCAAGGACTTCATCTCCGCCAACTCCGCCGACTTCGCCCGTGTCCGCACCCCCGACACCGAGCCTCAGCAGCGGGAGAAGCTGACGGCCGCGCTCACCGAGGCGGGCGGGCACGTGCTGCCCGAGCAGGACGGCGCGCTGCGGGTCACCGGGCTGCCGCTGCCCCGCATCAGCGACATCGCGCACGACACCGACGTACGCCTGTGGGAACTGTCGCCGCACCAGGCCTCGCTCGAGGAGGCGTACATGCGGATGACGCAGGGAGCCGTCGACTACCGCTCGAGCATCGACCAGAAGGCGGGCCTGATGCAGCCGGTGCCGCCCGGCGTCCAGCCGCCGGTCCCGGTGCCGGTGCCGGGCCAGGGCCAGCCCGGCTGGTACGCGCCACCGCCGCCGCAGCAGGGCGGACAGCCGTTCTCCATGCCTGGGCAGCCCGGGCAGCCGCCCACGGGGCCGTACGCCGCCCCGGCCGCACCGTCCGCCGGGCAGCAGCCGAACCCCTACGCCCAGCCGGCGCCCCAGAACCAGGCACCGGCCCCCGCCGCCCCGCCCGCGCAGGCGCCCGCCGCCGACGCCACCGCCGCTGCCGACCCGACCAAGTCCGAGGACGCCCGATGAGCACGCCCCAGCCCCCCATGTCGCAGGCCGCGCCCACCTGGCAGGCGGCGCCCGGTTCCGCGTACCCCACCTACACCTCGCCGATCCCGGTCGTGCGCACCCACCTCGGACACGCGCTCGCCTCGGAGTGGACGAAGATCAGGTCGGTGCGCTCCACGATGTGGACGCTGGGTGTGTTCCTCGTCCTGATGATCGGCATCGGGACGCTGTTCGCCGCCATCGCCGCCGCCTCGGACGCGCACCTGGAGGGCAGCTCACCGCTGGGCCTCGGCATCGGCGGAGTCCTCACCGGCAGCATCTGCATCATCACGCTCGGCGTGCTGACCACCGCCTCCGAGTACGGCACCGGGATGATCCGGACGACCATGACCGCGTGCCCGAGCCGGACCAGGGTGCTGCTGGCGAAGGCGATCGTCTTCTCCGCCGTGGCGTTCGTGATCACGACGGTGTCCGCCCTGCTCGTCGGCATCCTCCAGACCGCCATGCTGAGGAGCCACGGCCTGGCCCAGCCCTCCGGCACGGAATGGCTGAAGGGGACGGTCGGCATCGGCTTGTACGTGGCGCTGCTCGGCCTGCTCTCGCTGTTCGTGGGCTCCGTCATCCGGCACTCGGCGGGTGCCATCACCATCATGATCGGCCTGGTGCTCGCCCCGCTGGTCATCGCGATGTTCCTGTTCTCGGAGTCGATGCGGGGCCTGCAGAGGTTCCTGCTGGAGTACTCGATCCCGAGCCAGCTCAGCGCCCTGTACGGGGACTCCCTGGGCGGCTCGGGCCCCACGGGCTGGGAGCCGGTGTGGATCGTCCTCGGCCTCGCGGCCGTCGCCTTCGCCGGCGCCTGGCTGCTGCTGGAGCGGCGGGACGTGTAGGCCCCGGGCCCCGGGCCTCAGTACTTCGGCGCGTTACGGGACCGCTGCACCCGCGTGGTGCGGCGGTCCTTCGCGTTCCAGCAGGACTTGTGCCAGTGCCGGCGTTCGTCCACCCCCGCGAACTCGGGCCAGGCCACCACGTGCGGGAGCCCCGAGGAGATCACCTGGTCGCAGCCGGGGCACCGGTAGGTCTTGCCCTCGGCGCTCGCGCCCGCCACATGGCGCACGCTCCACTCCTCGCCCTGCCAGCTCTCGGTGGACTGCCAGCCGCCGTACCGCTCCCTGTCGTCGTCCGCGCTCCGGCCGGACGAGCCTGGGCCCTTGGGTCGGTTGCGACGCGGGGACACGGGACACCTCACAGGGCTATACAGGGAGCAGCGGCCCTATCCAGCCTACGCGGCGCCGACAGGGGTAGGCGTACGTCACCAACTCCACGGATCCCCCCTTCCATCGGCCCATTCGGCAGACAATCCGCAAATCTCCCCGCCGACCCGTGACTTGGGCACATGTCAGGCAGTTATGCCGCATGGGGGAGCTCCGCGTCGGGGCCAGGAAAGCAGGAAGTGCGATGCGCGTTGGAAGTTTTGTACTGGCGGCCCAGTTTCCGGGACAGGGCCAGGGGGAGGCGCTGCACCGCGCGGTGCGGTCGGCCGAAGCCGCCGAGGAGGCGGGCCTGGACACGGTGTGGCTGGCCGAGCACCACTTCGTGCCGTACGGGACCTGCCCGTCGGCGATCACGCTGGCGGCCCTCCTGCTGGGCCGCACCCGCCGCCTCCGGGTCGGCACGGCGGTGAGCGTCCTGTCCACCGCGCACCCGGTGGCGCTCGGCGAGCAGGCCGCCCTGCTGCACATCACCTCCGGTGGGCGGTTCTCGCTCGGGGTGGGGCGCGGCGGACCGTGGGTGGACCTGGAGGTGTTCGGCGCGGGGCTGAAGGCGTACGAGACGGGCTTCCCGGAATCACTCGATCTGCTGGTGCGCTGGCTGCGCGAACCGTCCGTCGCCGCCGCGGGGGAACGATTCACCTTCCGTGAAGTCCCGGTCGTCCCGCGCCCATCGGAGTCGCTCACGGACGCCGAGGGCCCGGAGGTCGTCGTCGCCTGCACCTCACCGGCGAGCGTACGGCTGGCTGCCGAGCGGGGGCTGCCGATGCTGCTCGGCATGCATGTCGGGGACGAGGAGAAGGCGGACATGGTCGCGCTGTGGCGGAGTCACGCGCAGGCGGCAGGAGTCGCCGGCGACACGATCGCCGGCGCCGCCCATGTCTCGGCCGGTGTCTGCCAGATCGCCGACCGGCGCACCGACGCCGTCGAGGCGCTGACGAAGGCGATGCCAGGCTGGCTGAAACAGGGGCTCGACGCGCATGTGACGGTGGACGGGCGGGCCCGCGCGATGCGGGACCCGCTCGCGTACACCGAACTGCTCTGCGGGCTGCACCCGGTGGGCACCCCGCGGCTGTGCGCCGACCGGCTCGCGGCGACCTCCGAGCGGACCGGCATCACACGCTTCGCGCTGCTCGTCGAGGGCTCCGGCGACCTTGCGGCGACGGTGGAGAACGTCCGCAGGCTGGGCGCCGAGGTACTCCCCCACCTCCGCTGAACCCACCGGGCGGGTCACGGATGCGGGAGCTTGCCGCCTTGCTACCTACGCGGGAGCTTGCCGCTCCGAAACCGATGCACTTCCCGCGTACGGAGCGGCAAGCCGTACGACTCTGCGGGTCTCAGCAGTCGCGCAGCTCCGGTGACTGGTTGAGGAGCTGACTGCGGACCGAGGTGAAGCGGGCCAGCGTGTCGTCCACCGAGGAGTCCAGCGGGAACGCCGCCACTCGGTGGCAGTTCTGGAACGCCAGGCGCACTCCGAAGTGCCGCTGCAACGCACCGCGTATCGCGTCGCTCGCGAGCGCGCGCAGCAGCTGTCCACGTGCCTGCTCGTCCGGCGGGGGCGTCTGGTTGTCGGCGAAGTCACCGCCGTCCACCTTCAGCTGGGCCACCAGGGAGCTGATCATCTCCCACGCGTAGGGCAGGGAGGTCCGGACGCAGTCGACGAAATCGGCTTCGTCGACCTCGCCTCGCTCGGCCTGTTCGAGCAGGGCCGGTGAGACGTCGAGCGACATGGGTTCTCCTCTCGCACCCCGAGACAACAGGGGTTGATGGACAGGTAAGGGAGTTCGCGATATCGAACACGTTGTGTACACACTTCGCGACCTCCCGTTTACTACGGTAGGCAACCGCCGATGACGGCACCAGGAAAATGCGAACACAGCGAAATCCCACTGGGCACACAACAAGCCATTGCCGAACGGGGGCAACTCGGGAAAAAGGGAGGAGCCCCGGGGGCCGGCCCGCACATGGTCGAATCGCGTGCGGACGGGGGCGTCGAGTAGCGTTGCCGACCATGCGTCTCGTCATTGCCCGGTGCTCCGTCGACTACGCGGGCCGTCTCACCGCCCACCTCCCCTCCGCTCCCCGCCTGATCCTGGTGAAGGCGGACGGAAGCGTCTCGATCCACGCGGACGACCGTGCCTACAAGCCCCTCAACTGGATGTCGCCGCCCTGCACGCTGAAGGAGGGTTCGAGCGACGAGGAGGGCGTGTGGACCGTGATCAACAAGTCGGGCGAGAAACTGATCATCACGATGGAGGAGATCCTCCACGACTCCTCGCACGAACTCGGCGTCGACCCGGGGCTGATCAAGGACGGCGTGGAAGCACACCTTCAGGAACTGCTCGCCGACCGCATCGAGACCCTCGGTGAGGGCTACACGCTGATCCGCCGCGAGTACATGACGGCGATCGGGCCGGTGGACATCCTGTGCCGGGACGCCGAGGGGCAGACCGTGGCGGTGGAGATCAAACGGCGCGGCGAGATCGACGGCGTGGAACAGCTCACGCGCTACCTGGAGCTCCTGAACCGCGACCCGCACCTCGCGCCGGTGCGCGGCATCTTCGCGGCCCAGGAGATCAAGCCGCAGGCCCGCGTGCTGGCCACGGACCGCGGGATCAGCTGTGCGGTGCTGGACTACGACGCCCTGAGGGGCATCGAGGACGACAAGCTCCGGTTGTTCTGAGGGGGTTCGTCCCGAGGGACGGTACGGCGACGGAGGGCCGGGTCCGGGAGGCGGACTCGGCCCTCTTACGTCGCCGGGGCGCTATATCACCGTGCCGGTGCTGCTCGGGGTGCCGGAGCCGGTGGTGGGGGCGCTTGCGGAACTGCTTGACGTGGCAGGGGCGCTGGAGGCGGGGCCGCTCGCGGACGTGGACGTGCTAGGCGGGGCCGAGGTCGTCGGTGTCGGTGAGGTGGGCGTGGGTGCCTGCGTCGGACCCTGCGACGGGGGACTCGACGACGACTTGGAGGGCGTCGGCATGGACGACTTCGGCGGAGTCGGCTTCGACGGCGGCTTCGAGGTCGACTTCGGCGGAGTCGCCCCCTGCGTACCCGTCGGATCGCTCGACGGCTGATCCGAGGTGCCCGGCGTCGGACTGCCCGTAGTACCGGGCGTGCCGGCCTCGCCGGGAGCCTTCGCCGTCGCCGCGCCCACCGAGCCCGAACCGGCCTTGCCGCCCGAGTCGTCGCCCGCCTTGTCCGCGCCCAAGCTCCCGCCTTCCGTGCCCTGGCTTGCCGAAGGGCCCACGCGGACCTGGTCCGCCGGGGACTTGCCGTCGTTGTTGGACGTCATGCCGAGCGTGACCACCGTGCCGAGCACCGCGACCAGCGCCGCGCCCGCGCCCGCGGCCACCAGGTTGCGCCGGGTGCCCTTGGCCACGCCTCGCAGGCCGCCGGACGAGCGGACCGGCGCCTGCTGGGTGAGCAGGGCCCCCATGTCACCGGAGGGCGTGGGCACCAGGAAGCCGGTCGGCGGCGTCGGTTCGGCGGGCGGCTCCACACCGGGCGGCGTCTCACCGGACCGGTCGGCGACGAGCGCGAGGGCACGCCGCCCCGCGACCGTGCCGCGCTTGTCGGCGAGGGCGCCGCGCAGCCCGATGGACGCCTCCAACTCGGCCCGGGCCCGGTCGAGCTGTCCGCCGCAGAGCGCGAGGATGCCCAGCTCGTGGTGGAAGTAGGCCTGCTCCCCGACCTCACCGGCCAGCCGGGACGCCTCCGCGCCGGAGCGCAGTGCCCGCTCCCAGGCGCCCCAGTGCAGCCCCGCGGCCAGCGCGGGCGCCGCCTGCCGGGCCAGTCGTACCGCCGCGCTGTCCTCGCCCTCGGCGGGCGATGGGGGTCCCTCCTGCTCGAGCGAAGGCGAGAGCTTGGGGGAGGTGACCGGCACCAGGGCGGTCAGCGCGGCCAGTATGGCGTCGGCCTCCGCGGAGACCCTCTCGGGCGTGACCGAAGGGTGCCCGGCCCACCAGGAGTAGTGCTGGGCGGCCTTGAGCGCGTACTCCTCCGCGCCGGTCGCGTATCCGGCGGCCTCCAACTGGGTCAGCACTCCGGCCGCGAGCCGGTAGCGGGAGCCGACCGGGGAGACCAGGGCGCAGCCGACGAGTTCGGCGAGCGCCGCGTCCGCGTGGGTGTCGTCGACGAGGGCCGGCAGGTGCGTCTGGTGCGGCACCTCTCCGCCGAGCGCGACCGCGAACTTCAGCGTCTCGCGCGCCGAGGCGCTGAGCCGGGAGGCGAGCAGCGGGGCGGGCGCGGCCGCTTCGGCGAGCGACGGCAGCGGCACGTCACGGCCGTCCCCGGCGTCGAAGGGCGCGTCGATGGGGACGTCGACGTCCTGGAAGACGCCGAACTCGTCGACGGCGCCCTCGTCGGCCCGCTGCCGGTCGCGCTGCCTGAGCAGCGCCCCGGCCTGCACGAAGCGCAGCGGCAGTCCCTCGGACTCGAACCACAGGTCGCCCGCCCAGTTCGCCTCCTCCTCGGTGAGGTCGCGGCCGACGGCGCGTTCGAGGAGTTCCAGGCCTCCCGCGCGGGCGAGTCCGCCCAGGAAGACCTCCTCCACGTGCGAGTCGGCGGAGGGCGCGGGCACGTCGGGCGTGGCGGAGAGCAGGAAAGCGCACTCGGGTGTGGCGTCCAGCAGCTCGTCGAGCGCACTGCCGCCGAACTCCAGGTCGTCCAGGACGACGACGGCGCCGATCCCGCGGACGTACTCGAGCAGCTCCTCCCGGTCGGGCCGGTGCCGGGGCGCCTTGTGGACGGCGGCGAAGAGGTCGTACAGCAGGTCGCCGGTGGTGCGCCGGTAGCCGGTCAGGCGTACCACGCCGTCGGGCGCGAGATCCGCGCAGTCCTCGGCGACGACGTCGAGGAGCGTGGTGCGGCCGGAGCCGGAGGGTCCGGTGAGCCGGACCGAGCGGCCGCGGGCGAGCAGCCGCACCAGCCGTTCGCGTTCCTCCTGGCGCTCGAGCAGCGGCAGCCGTGCCTGCGAGGGCCCGGGCGGTACGGGCGGCCTGGCGGCGCGCTCGCGGCCGCTGCGCTCGTCGGCGGTGTACTTGGCCGGGCGCGCGGGGCGCTCCCCGGGCGGGCAGACCTCGATCTCGCTGCCGTCGACCGGGTTGACGGTGAGCAGGAAGTCGCCCGTCACGAGCTGGACGGTACGGGCGAGTGCCGGTGCCGGCTGTCCGAAGTCGGGTGTGATGGGGTCCCGCGGCGGTCGTCGGCCCGGCGCGTCGCCAGCGCCGTCCCGGCCGTACTGCTCGGGTCCCGCGTTGTTCGGGTCCATAGGTCCAAGCCCCCCAAAAGCGTCGTGTGCCTGAGCCCCTCCCGGCCTTGCCGCACACTGCGCTGTCGCTTCTGGTCCGGTGCCCGCTCGAGGGCCTGAGGGCGGCGGGCAGCCGAACCCTAAACCTTCGGTCAGTATCTCCGACAGGGCGGGGTACCGCGCCGTCCGAGACATCACAGTCTCGTGAGGATTGCGCGCGACGCACGTTTCGTCGGCGTTCACCCCTGGGGGCTGATTTCCGGGTCACCCGCGTAGCGCCGGCGAAACCCGTGCCGTCCGTCACCGCCCGGTCAGACCCGGGGCAGTGACTCCACCCCGATGCCGCCCTCGATGGCCAGGATCCGGTGCAGCCGGGTGGCCACCAGCAGGCGCTGCATCTGTGGCGGTACACCGCGCAGCACCAGCCGCCGGCCGCACCGCCCGGCCCGCCGGTGGGCCCCCATGATCACCCCGAGTCCGGTGGCGTCCCAGGAGTCCAGTTCGGACAGGTCGAGCACCAGGTCGCCGACGCCGTCGTCGACGGCCGAGTGCAGGACCGTACGGGCGTCCGCCGCGCTGTGGACGTCGAGGCGGCCCCCGACGACCAGCCCGGCGTGGTCGCCCCTGATGTGCATATGCGCTCCCCGAGAGTGCGTCGCTGTGTACTCCGCGTTGTGGTTGTGCAACGTCTGACTGCCTGGAGAGCGGCCAGGTTGCCGATCGTTGGCGAACCGATACCGAATTCACCCGGGAGGGTGGTCCCCGAGGGGGCCCGTGGTGTCAGTACGTGTAGAAGCCCTGCCCGCTCTTGCGGCCGATGTCACCCGCGTCAACCATCCGGCGCATCAGCTCGGGCGGAGCGAACTTCTCGTCCTGGGTCTCGGTGTAGATGTTGCTGGTGGCGTGCAGCAGGATGTCGACGCCGGTGAGGTCGGCGGTGGCCAGGGGTCCCATGGCGTGGCCGAAGCCCAGCTTGCAGGCGAGGTCGATGTCCTCGGCGGTGGCCACGCCCGATTCGTACAGCTTGGTGGCCTCGACGACGAGTGCCGAGATGAGACGGGTCGTCACGAAACCGGCGACGTCACGGTTGACGACGATACAGGTCTTGCCGACGGACTCCGCGAACTCGCGGGCGGTGGCCAGGGCTTGGTCGCTCGTCTTGTAGCCGCGGACGAGTTCGACGAGCTGCATCATCGGAACCGGCGAGAAGAAGTGCACGCCGACGACGCGCTCCGGGTGCTCGGTGGCCGCCGCGATCTTGGTGATCGGGATGGCGGAGGTGTTGGACGCGAGCACGGTGTCCTCGCGTACGAGCTTGTCGAGCGTCCGGAAGATCTCGTGCTTGACCTCGAGCTTCTCGAAGACGGCCTCGATGACGACGTCCGCGTCGGCGGCGGCGTCGAGGTCGGTGGTCGCCGTGATGCGGGCGAGCGCCGCGTCGGCGTCGTGCGCCTCCAGCTTGCCCTTGCTCACGAACTTGTCGTACGACGCCTTGATGGCGTCCGTGCCACGGTTCAGCGCCTCGTCCGTGACGTCCCTGAGGACGACGTCCCAGCCGGCCTGGGCCGATACCTGGGCAATACCGGAACCCATGAGTCCGGCCCCGATGACGGCAAGCTTCCGTGCCACTGTGCGACTCCCCTGACGCGCTGTCCGTGTATGCCTCTCGGGCGGACACTAGCGCTCGTGAGGGCCGGTGTGACCGGTTAGTAACGCGCGTCACGTCTCACATGACGGACATCACACGGGCACGGGTCATTCCGGGGCACGGACGGCGTACTTGAGCACCTTCTCGCTCAACAGCTCCTCCATCTCGTCGAGAAGCAGGAGCACCTCGCGTCACCTTCTCGGCCGTGAACGGCCGAGCTTGTGCACTCGGTCGTGCACACCTCGTCGCGCTCCCGACTGCCCCCTACGACAGGACGGTCACGGGTCGATCCACCCAGCTCCCTTCTGTTTCAGGGGGTGGGTGCGGGTGCGGTGACGAACACCCACGCCGAGCGTGCGCGCTGGCGCACGTTGACCCCGGCGACGACGTCGGCCGGACCAGCGAGACCGCACCGACGACAACAGAAATGGTCCCGCGTGGGCCGGTTGGCCCGCTCGGTATGGCCGCAGCGCGGGCAGCGCCGCGAGGTGTAGGCCGCGTCCACCTCGAGGAAGGGCACCCCGGCCTTGCGTGCCTTGTAAGCCAGGTGCTGTCCAAGCTGGTGGAAAGGCCAGGAGGAGAGGGTGCCCCGCTGGTCGCGGCGAAGCCGTACCCGCTCGCGGATCCCGCCGAGTTGCTCGACGGCGATGCCCCGACCGGTGCGTTGCGCGACGGACACGATCTCCTTGCTGATGCGGTGGTTCACCTGGGTGGCATGGCGTTTCTCCTTCTGCGCGCGGCGTGCGAGACGGCGCGTGGCCGAGCGGGTGTTCTTCTTCTGTAGTTCGGCGCGTTTGCGAGCCTGCCAACGCCGGTAACGGCACAGACGGTGGCCCTGGTAGTTGGTGCCGTCCGACGTGGTGGCGAAATTGACAATGCCCCGATCCACACCGCGCCTCGCTGTCGTACGCGCTGGCGATGAACGTCCGCACGCCGCAGGAGTTCGGGCCCCTCATCAACGCGACGACCATGCCGTCCATGCTCCTTTCGGGCCTGATGCTGCCGATGTCCCTGGCCCCCGGCTGGCTGGACGTGCTCTCCCACTTCATGCCGCTGCGCTATCTGGTGGATGCGGTGCGGGACGCGTACGTCGGCTCCTACGCGACGGCGCACATGCTCTACGGCGTCCTGGTCGCGGTCGGCCTCACGGCGCTCGCCGTGACGGTGGGCACACGGGTGTTCCGTACGGCCGGGGCGTAACTACGCTGGTCGCATGGTCAATCTCACGCGCATCTACACGCGGACCGGCGACAAGGGCACGACGCACCTCGGGGACATGAGCCGGGTGCCGAAGACCGACCTGCGGATCGCCGCCTACGCGGACGCCAACGAGGCGAACGCCGTGATCGGCACCGCGATCGCGCTGGGCGGCCTCGGCGAGGAGGTCGTCAAGGTCCTCACCCGCGTGCAGAACGACCTGTTCGACGTGGGCGCGGACCTGTCGACTCCGGTGGCCGAGAACCCGGAGTTCCCGCCGCTGCGGGTGGAACAGTTCTACATCGACCGGCTGGAGGCGGACTGCGACCGCTTCCTGGCCGACCTGGAGAAGCTGCGCTCGTTCATCCTGCCCGGCGGCACCCCCGGCGCGGCCGTGCTGCACCAGGCGTGCACGGTCGTACGGCGCGCCGAGCGCTCCACGTGGGCCGCGCTGGAGATCCACGGCGAGGTGATGAACCCCCTGACGGCCACGTATCTCAACCGGCTCTCGGACCTGCTGTTCATCCTCGCCCGGTACGCGAACAAGGAGACCGGGGACGTGCTGTGGGTGCCCGGCGGCGAACGCTGACCCCGACGCCCCTCCGGTCGTGCCGGTGGGAGCGCTGAGCCCGCACCCCCACCTGCTCAGCGGCCGGTGCCGTCCTGGTCCGCGTCCCGGTCCGCCTGCGCGAGCGCGGACTCCGCGGCGGCCACCTTCTGCTGCATGTCCGCGAACCCGGACGCGGCCGCGGACGGGGCCGCGGACGGGCCACCGGACGACGCCGGGGTGGCCGCCGTGCCGTGGTCCCGTGCGCAGCCCGCGGTGAGGCCCACGAGGAGGCCCACCACGGGGGCGCCCGCCCGCAGCGCTCGCATCAGCTCGCCGCCTTGCCGTTGTCGTTGTCCGCGCACCACGTCTTGACCCCGGCCAGGTCCTTCTGCCGCTGCTGCAGCGTGGTCACCAGCGACTTGCGGGAGGTGAGGCGGTCCTGGAGATAGGTCGCGATCTCGTCGTGGCCCGCCTTCTTCGCGTTGTCCACGCGATGCTGCAGCCGGGCGATGGAACCGCGCACGTCGGCGCCGCCCTCCAGCCGCTTCAGCGCGCGGTCGATGCGCCGGTCGATCTTCGGCACCCGCTTGCACAGCGCCTTCGCCCCGTCGCCCTTGGGCGCCGCCTCCGCCGTGTGCGGGGACGCGGGCGTGGGTGACGTCTCCGCCGCGGCCACCCCGGTCCCGCTCACCAGCAGCACGGTCGTGGCCAGACCCGCGAGCAGGGTGCGCCGTCGTCGTGCGTCCATGTCCTCCTCCGTTCCCGGACGGCCCGTCGTCCGTCCGACGCCGCGGAGGCTAGGAGCCGTCTTTGTGGGAACTCTGTGACCGGTTTGCCCCTGCTGTACCGATCAGCCAGTCCCGCCGTTCGGGCAGCGCTCCGCCCGCCCTGGGCAGCCGTGCCTCGAAGCGCGCCCCCGCCCCGTCCGGGCCGTCCGTCACCGTGACGCTCCCCCGGTGCAGCGCCGCCTGCTGCGCGACCAGGGTGAGGCCGAGCCCGGAGCCGGCACTGTCCGGCCCCCGCTGGAATCGTTCGAAGATCCGGGCGCGGGATTCGGGCGGGACCCCGGGCCCGTGGTCGTCCACCGTGATCACCACCTCTCGGCCGTCTTCGCGTACGCCGACCGTCACGGCCGCCCCGCCCTGCCCGTCCCGTCCGTGGGCCAGCGCGTTGGCGAGCAGGTTGTCGAGCAGCAGCCGCAGTCCGGGCTCCCAGCCGTGCACGGTGAGCCCCGGCTGCGCGCTCGAGGTGATGCGGGCGTCCGGGGCGCGGCGGCGGGCCTCGGCGACCGCCGCGTCGGCGGCCTCCGCCACGTCCACCGTGCGGAACGCCTCCGCCTCCACCAGGTCCCCGCGCCCCAGCTCGCGCAGCATCACCAGCAGTCCGAGCAGCCGGGCGTGCTCCCGGCGCAGGTCGGTGAGGACCTCCGTGCGGTCCGGCTCGGGCAGGTCGGGGTGGTCGGCGAGGATGTCGAGGTTGGTGCCCATGCTCATCAGCGGGGTGCGCAGTTCGTGGGAGGCGGCGGCGGAGAAGGAGCGGGCGGTGTCCAGGGCCTCGGCGGTGCGGGCGGCCTGTTCGTCGTAGCGGGCGAGGACGGTGCGCAGGGTGGCCGCGAGTTCGTCGATCTCCTTCACGCCGGTCGGCTCGTGGCGAAGCCGGGCGGTGCTGGTGCGCGGGTCGAGGCCCGCGGTACGGCGGCCGAGGCGGCGCAGCGGGCCGGTGGCGCCGGTGGCGAGACCCCAGGCGAGCAGGCCGGACAGGGGCGCGGCGAGCAGGGCGGTCATGACGACGCGGCGCCGTACGAGGCGGAGTTGGGTGCGGTCGGCGGTGTCGGGCTGGAAGACCCACAGGGTGCCGGAGACCTGGGGGCCCTCGATCGGCTTCGACAGGGCCCTCCAGCTGCGCCCGGCGTCCCGGACGGTGACCGGCGCGGTGGCCTCGGCCGGCAGGGCGACCGCGGTGTCGGGCTGCGGCCCGCCGCTGAAGGTGGCGTCCGGTCCGACGACGCGTACGCCGACGTCGAGGGCGGCGGTGTAGAGCCGGCGTTCCCGGGTGTCGGCGGCCTTGGGCCGGTCGGCGGCGGCCGCGCGCAGCAGGGAGCGCGCGTCCGGGGCGACGGCGGCGGCCCGGACGCGCAGATGGCGGTCCTCCTCCTGGTGCAGGTCGCGGGCGACCAGGCGCAGCAGCAGCCAGCCGGAGGCCAGCACGAGGAGCGGGACGGTGAGTCCCACGGCGAGTCCGATGCGGGTCGAGAGCCTCACGGCTGGTCCCTCAGGACGAAGCCCACCCCGCGCACGGTGTGGATCAACCGGGACCGCCCCTGCGCCTCCAGCTTGCGCCGCAGATAGCTGACGAAGGTGTCGACGGCGTCGGTGCGGACGTCGAAGTCGTAGCCCCATACACGTTCCAGGAGCTGGTCGCGGGTGAGGACGAGGCCGGCGTTGCGGGCGAGCACCTCGAGGAGTTCGAACTCGCGCCGGGTCAGCTCCAGTGGACGGCCGTCGCGATGGGCGGTGCGGGCCGCCGGGTCGATCACCAGGTCGGCCACGCGCAGCACGTCCCGGTCGGCGGGCGGGCGGCGGCGCAGCAGGGCGCGCAGCCTGAGGACGAGTTCCTGCAGGGCGAAGGGTTTGACGAGGTAGTCGTCGCCGCCCGCCTGGAGGCCGGCTATGCGGTCGGCGGTCTCGTCGAGTGCGGAGAGCATGAGGACGGGCAGGTCCTGGCCGTCCTCACGGAGCCGTGTGCACACCGCGATGCCACTCATACCGGGCATCGACACATCGAGGACCAGGACGTCGGGGGGTGCGTCCCGGATGACGGCGAGCGCCTCGGCCCCGCCCTCGGCGGTCCGTACCCGGAAACCGCTGAGCCTGAGGCCGCGCTCCAGCGAACGGCGGATGGCCGCGTCGTCGTCCACGACCAGCACCGCCCCGACCGCGTCGCTCATACGCCCTCCCTGGACCGCCTGTCGCTGGGTCAGCGTACGGCGCTCCTGCGAGAGGGCGGCATCGGCGTCCGGGGCTGCAGGGGTCAAGCCGCCGGATCAGCGCCTGGTCGCCGTCCGCCTCTCTTGGGCGGGGGCCTTCTTCGGCCACAGCAGGTACGTGACGGCGATCAGCCCGTGGATGCCGAGGGTGCGCAGGGACGCGTACTGCCAGTCCCGCAGGGACGCGGGGGAGCCGACGTACCAGATCGCGCCCTGCAGCAGCGCGCAGGCCACTGACGTCGCGAGCAGGGTGCGCAGCCACAGTCGGCCCTCGTGTGCGGCGCGGGCCAGGCCGTACCGGGGCGGCTTCGGCGGGGGCGGGGCTCCTTGCAGCCGGTGGGCCGCGTGGCCGTCGAGCCATCGGATCGTGTAGTGCCCGTAGGCAACGGTGAAGCCGACGTAGAGCGCCGCCAGTCCGTGTTCCCAGCTCGGCTTCGACCCGTTCCTGAGGTCGATCGCCGTCACGACGAACAGCACGACCTCCAACAGCGGCTCGCACAGCAGCAGCGCCACACTCGTACGGCGCCACTTCAGCAGATACCGGACGGACAACCCCGCGGCCAACAGCACCCAGAAGCCGACCTCGCAGGCGACGACCAACCCGACGATCACGGTTCCCTCCTCTCGCTCACCCCACAGGCTCCCGTCCCGGGACGGGCTGGTCGTCGTCGGCGGTGAGGAGGCCGGCCTACATCGAAAGATGCAGTCCGGGCCGTCCCGGGGAACTACGCGGGCGGCCCAAGGCCCATGTTGGATGGACCCATGCCCGTACGACTCCCCCGCCCGCACCGTGACGACGTGCGGATCGCCGTGGGCGGGCTGCTCGCGGGGCTGCTCCTGATCCGGCTCGGCCTGTACAGCCGGACGCCTGAGGACCCGATGTCCGTTCTGGATCCGGGATGGGCGGTCCTGCTCCCGCTCGTGGTGACGGCGGGCTGTGAGCTGCTGCGCCGTACTCGGCCGCGGGCGGCGCTGCTCGTCGGGACCGTGGCGATCGTCGCGGACCTGATGACGCGCGGCAGCCTCGCCACCGTGGTGATGTACACCGACCTGGTGTACGCGGCCGTCCTGTACGGCAGCGCCGCTTCCGCCCGCCGCATCCCGTGGATCACCGGCCTGCTCACGGTCCTGGGCTCCGTGGTCCCGTTCCTCCTCTGGCGCACCCCGCCGGCCCTGCTGATCGGCGCGGGCGTCGGGCTGGTCAGCCTGGTGCCCGCCGCGACCGGCTGGGTGGTGCGCAACCACCGGGACACGGCCGTCGTCGAACGCCTGCGCGCCGAACAGACGGCCCTGCTCGCCGAGATGGACCGCACCCAGGCCGTCACCACCGAACGCGCCCGGATGGCACGAGAGTTGCACGACATGGTCGCCAACCACCTGTCCGCGATCGCCATCCACTCCACGGCCGCGCTGTCCCTCGACGGCCCGGAGACCTCCCGGGAGGCCCTCGCCGTCATCCGTGAGAACAGCGTGGCCGGGCTGGAGGAGATGCGTCGGCTGATCGGCATCCTGCGCGACGGCGGCGCCGAAAGCGCACCCGCTGCCACCCCCACCCTCGGCGGGCTCCCCGCCTTGGTGGACAGTGCCCGTGCCAACGGACTCGACGTCACCCTCGATGCCGAGTATGAGAGGGTCCCGGCGCCCGTGGAGCTGGCCGCGTACCGGATCGTCCAGGAGTCGCTGACCAACGCCCTCAAGCACGCCCGCCCGGGCAGGGTCACCGTGTCTCTCGTCCAGCGCGACGGTGTGCTCGACAAGCCGGGTCCAAGCGGCGGTCCTGGCGCAGGAGTTGGGGATCTAGCACCCCTGTCGCGCAGTGGTCCAGACCTATTGACCTCTGGTCCAGACCTTTCTATTCTCGCGGCACCCTGGGCGTGAAGGCTCAGTCATGCCCACCACTCCCCATCCCCAAGACAGGGAGGCGCAGCATGCGCTTCAGACACAGAGCCGCGGCAGGGTTCGCGACCCTGTTGCTCCCGCTGGCCGGGCTCGTCGGACTCGCCGCAGGCCCCGCCCAGGCCGCCTCGACCGCCACCGCGACCTATGCCAAGACGCAGGACTGGGGCACCGGCTTCGAAGGCAAGTGGACGGTGCAGAACACCGGCTCCACGACCATCAACTCCTGGACCGTCGAGTGGGACTTCCCCTCCGGCACGTCCGTCACCTCGGCGTGGGACGCGGACGTCACCAACTCCGGCACCCACTGGACCGCCAAGAACAAGTCCTACAACGGCACCCTCGCCCCCGGCGCCTCCGTCTCCTTCGGCTTCAACGGCAGCGGCTCCGGCTCACCGTCCAACTGCAAGCTCAGCGGCGGCAGCTGTGACGGCGGCACGACCGTCCCCGGCGACAACCCACCCTCCGCGCCCGGCACCCCCACCGCCTCGAGCATCACCGACACCTCGGTCAAGCTCGGTTGGGGCGCGGCCACCGACGACAAGGGCGTCAAGAACTACGACGTCCTGCGCGACGGCAAGGCCGTCGCCACCGTGACGGCCACCTCGTACACGGACACCGGCCTGACCGCCGGCACCGACTACTCCTACACCGTCCAGGCCCGCGACACCGCCGGCCAGACCGGTCCGGTCAGCGGCGCGGTCGCCGTGCACACCACCGGGGGCACCACCACTCCCCCGACCACCGGCGACAAGGTCAAGCTCGGCTACTTCACCGAGTGGGGCATCTACGGCCGCAACTACAACGTCAAGAACCTGGTGACGTCCGGGTCCGCGTCCAGGATCACGCACATCAACTACGCCTTCGGCAACGTCACCGGCGGCAAGTGCGCGATCGGCGACTCCTACGCCGACTACGACAAGGCGTTCACCGCCGACCAGTCCGTCAGCGGCGTCGCCGACACCTGGGACCAGCCGCTGCGCGGCAACTTCAACCAGCTGCGGGAGCTGAAGGCCAAGTACCCGAACCTCAAGGTGCTGTGGTCCTTCGGCGGCTGGACCTGGTCCGGCGGCTTCGCGGACGCGGCCAAGGACCCGGCGGGCTTCGCCCAGTCCTGCTACGACCTGGTGCACGACCCGCGCTGGGCCGACGTCTTCGACGGCATCGACATCGACTGGGAGTACCCGAACTCCTGCGGCCTGTCCTGTGACACCAGCGGCGCTGCGGCCTTCAAGAACGTGATGGCCGCGCTGCGCGCCAAGTTCGGCTCCTCCGCTCTGGTCACCGCGGCCGTCACCGCCGACGGCTCCTCCGGCGGCAAGATCGAGGCCGCCGACTACGCGGGCGCCTCGAGTTACGTGAACTGGTACAACGTGATGACGTACGACTTCTTCGGCGCCTGGGACGCGCAGGGCCCCACGGCCCCGCACTCCCCGCTCACGTCCTACAGCGGCATCCCGAAGGCCGGTTTCACCACGGCCGACGCGATCGCCAAGTACAAGGCGATCGGTGTGCCCGCCAAGAAGCTCCTCGTCGGCATCGGCTTCTACGGCCGCGGCTGGACCGGCGTCACCCAGGACGCACCGGGCGGCACGGCCACGGGCCCAGCGGCCGGCACGTACGAGCAGGGCATCGAGGACTACAAGGTGCTCAAGACGTCCTGCCCGGCCACCGGCACCATCGCGGGGACGGCGTACGCGCACTGCGGCAGCAACTGGTGGTCGTACGACACCCCGGCCACCATCGGGACGAAGATGGCGTGGGCCAAGAACCAGGGTCTCGGCGGCGCCTTCTTCTGGGAGTTCAGCGGCGACACCAGCAATGGTGAGCTGGTGAGCGCCCTCAGCAACGGGCTGTCGTAAACCTGAGCGAAGGGTCTGAACGGTATTCACCCTCCCCCGGACTTCGTTTGGGGGAGGGTGAATGCGTCTACGCCACATTCACTCGTTGTCCGGGAGGTGCGGCTTCCAGCCACGCCAGGAACCCGGTCAGCGCGTCCTCGCTCATCGCCAGTTCCAGACGGGTGCCCCGGTGGTGACAGGCGAGGACCACCGCGTCGGAGAGCAGCGCCAGCTCCTCCTCGCCCTCGGGATCGCGCCGGCCGGCCACCTCGATCGCCGAGCGCTCCAGGACACGGCGCGGGCGCGGGGCGTAGGAGAAGACGCGGAACCATTCGATGCGGTCGCCGTTGTAGCGGGCCACGCCGTATCCCCAGCCCTTGCCGCTGGTGTCGGGCTCCTCCGGGACGTTCCACCTCAAGCTGCAGTCGAAGGTGCCGCCGGAGCGCTGGATGAGGCGGCGCCTGAGGCCGAAGACGAACAGCCCCACCAGTACGAGTGCCACGACCACTCCGCACACGCTCAGAGCGAGGACCATCGACACCGACCTCCTCGTCTCCTAGGTAACGGAACGGAAAAAACACCCCGATTTGCCTCAGCCGCGGCCGGCACCGGATCACTCCGGGCCAACCGCGGCTGAGTCACGTCATAGCAAGCGCTCCCCCAGAGCCTAGACGGCCTGGGAGGTACCCCCGGTCAGCGCGCCGCCTGTGCCGCCCGCAGGCGGACATCCGCGCGCCGCTCGGCGACGGCGTCGTCCTCCGCCTTGGCGCGCTCGAGCTCTCGCTCGACGCGCTGGACGTCGATCTCGTCCGACAGCTCGGCGACCTCGGCCAGCAGCGACAACTTGTTGTCCGCGAACGAGATGAAACCGCCGTGCACCGCGGCGACGACCGTTCCACCATCACTCGTACGGATGGTCACCGGGCCCGACTCCAGCACACCGAGCAGCGGCTGGTGACCGGGCATGACGCCGATGTCGCCGGACGTGGTGCGCGCGACGACCAGGGTGGCCTCGCCGGACCAGACCTGACGGTCGGCGGCGACCAGTTCGACATGCAGCTCAGCAGCCAAGGGTGGCTCCTCGGGTCACCACCCGGCGGTCGCCGGGTGTTGGTCTGAATTCTAGTAGGCGTACGGAGAGGGGCGGACCGCACCCCGCGGGCAAGCCCGCGGGACGCTTCTCCACCCCTCTCACCAAGAGGCGGTACCTGTGACGGGCCCGGTTCGAGCCCGCCGCAGGCGACCGTCAGGAGACGCCCAGCTCCTTCGCGTTCTTCTTCAGGTCGTCGATACCACCGCACATGAAGAACGCCTGCTCCGGGAAGTGGTCGTAGTCGCCGTCGATGATCGCGTTGAACGCGGCGATCGACTCGTCCAGCGGCACGTCCGACCCGTCGACGCCGGTGAACTGCTTGGCGACGTGGGTGTTCTGGGACAGGAAGCGCTCCACGCGACGGGCCCGGTGGACGACGAGCTTGTCCTCCTCGCCGAGCTCGTCGATACCGAGGATCGCGATGATGTCCTGGAGGTCCTTGTACTTCTGCAGGACCGTCTTGACGCGCATGGCCGCGTTGTAGTGGTCCTGGGAGATGTAACGCGGGTCCAGGATGCGGGACGTGGAGTCCAGCGGGTCCACGGCCGGGTAGATGCCCTTCTCGGAGATCGGACGGGACAGAACCGTCGTCGCGTCGAGGTGGGCGAACGTGGTGGCCGGGGCCGGGTCGGTCAGGTCGTCGGCGGGGACGTAGATCGCCTGCATGGAGGTGATCGAGTGACCGCGGGTCGAGGTGATGCGCTCCTGCAGGAGGCCCATCTCGTCGGCCAGGTTCGGCTGGTAACCCACCGCGGACGGCATACGGCCGAGCAGCGTGGAGACCTCGGAACCGGCCTGGGTGAAGCGGAAGATGTTGTCGATGAAGAACAGCACGTCCTGCTTCTGGACGTCGCGGAAGTACTCCGCCATCGTCAGACCCGCGAGGGCCACACGCAGACGGGTGCCCGGCGGCTCGTCCATCTGACCGAAGACCAGCGCGGTCTTGTCGATGACGCCGGACTCGGACATCTCCTGGATGAGGTCGTTGCCCTCACGGGTGCGCTCGCCGACACCGGCGAACACGGAGACACCGTCGTGGTTGTTGGCGACGCGGTAGATCATCTCCTGGATGAGCACCGTCTTGCCGACGCCGGCACCACCGAACAGACCGATCTTGCCGCCCTTGACGTACGGGGTCAGCAGGTCGATGACCTTGATGCCGGTCTCGAACATCTCGGTCTTGGACTCGAGCTGGTCGAAGTTCGGCGCCTTGCGGTGGATCGGCCAGCGCTCGCCGTCGTACTTCTCGTCCACGTTCAGGACGTCACCGATGGTGTTGAACACCTTGCCCTTGGTGAAGTCGCCGACCGGGACGGAGATGGCGGCGCCGGTGTCGGTCACCGTGGCCTGGCGGACCAGCCCGTCGGTGGGCTGCATCGAGATCGTGCGGACCAGGCCTTCACCCAGGTGCTGGGAGACCTCCAGGGTCAGCGTCTTCTTCTCGCCCGCGTTCGCCGGGTCGGAGACCTCGACGTGGAGGGCGTTGTACATGTCCGGGATCGCGTCGACGGGGAACTCCACGTCGACGACCGGGCCGATGACCCGCGCGACGCGGCCCGTCGCCGTGGCCGTCTCAACAGTGGTGGTCATTAGTAGTCACTCCCCGCGGTCGCGTCGGCCAGGGCGCTCGCGCCACCGACGATCTCGCTGATTTCCTGGGTGATGTCGGCCTGACGGGCCGCGTTGGCAAGCCGGGTGAGCGTCTCGATGAGCTCACCGGCGTTGTCGGTGGCCGACTTCATCGCGCGCCGCGTCGCGGCGTGCTTCGAAGCGGCCGACTGGAGAAGCGCGTTGTAGATACGGCTCTCCACGTACCGCGGCAGCAGGGCGTCGAGGACGTCCTCCGCCGACGGCTCGAAGTCGTACAGCGGCAGGATCTCGTCGCCCTTCGGCGCTGCCTCCTTGGCCACCTCGTCGAGGCTCAGCGGCAGCAGGCGGGCGTCGACGGCCGACTGCGTCATCATCGACACGAACTCCGTGTAGACGATGTGCAGCTCGTCCACGCCGCCGTCCGCCGTGTCCTTCTCGATGGCCTCGATCAGGGGGGCCGCGACCTTCTTGGCGTCCGCGTACGAGGGGTCGTCGGTGAAGCCCGTGAACGACTCCGCGATCTTGCGCTCACGGAAGTTGTAGTGGGCCACACCTCGCCGGCCGACGATGTACGTGTCGACCTGCTTGCCCTCCCGCTCGAGCCGCTCGGTCAGCTGCTCCGCCGTCTTGATGGCGTTGGAGTTGAAGGCGCCGGCCAGGCCGCGGTCGCTCGTGAGGAGCAGGACCGCGACACGGGTCGGGTTCTCCGACTCCGTCGTCAGCGGGTGCTTGGTGTTCGACCCCGTGGCGACCGCCGATACCGCGCGCGTCAGCTCGGTCGCGTACGGCGTGGAGGCCGCCACCTTGCGCTGCGCCTTGACGACGCGCGAGGCGGCGATCATCTCCATCGCCTTCGTGATCTTCTTGGTCGCGCTGACGGATCGGATGCGACGCTTGTAGACCCGGAGCTGGGCTCCCATGAGTCAGGTCCCTTCCTTACGTCACTTGGCGGCTGCGGCCGGGGTGTCCTCGCCGAGCAGCTTGCCGTCCGAGGTCTCGAACTGCTTCTTGAACTCCGCGACGGCGTCGTCGATCGCCTGGATGGTGTCGTCCGACATCTTGGCGCCCTCCTTGATGGAGGTCATCAGACCCTGCTCCTTGCGGTGCAGGTAGTCGAGGAGCTCCTTCTCGAAGCGGCGGATGTCGGCGACCGGAACGTCGTCCATACGGCCGTTGGTGCCGGCCCAGATCGAGACGACCTGGTCCTCGGTGGCCATCGGCTCGTACTGGTTCTGCTTCAGCAGCTCGACCATGCGCGAACCGCGCTCCAGCTGCGCCTTCGACGCGGCGTCCAGGTCGGAACCGAAGGCGGCGAACGCCTCCAGCTCACGGAACTGGGCGAGGTCCACGCGCAGACGGCCGGAGACCTGGCGCATCGCCTTGTGCTGGGCCGAGCCACCGACGCGGGAGACCGAGATACCGACGTTCAGGGCCGGGCGCTGGCCGGCGTTGAACAGGTCGGACTCCAGGAAGCACTGGCCGTCGGTGATGGAGATGACGTTGGTCGGGATGAACGCCGAGACGTCGTTGGCCTTGGTCTCGACGATCGGCAGACCCGTCATCGAACCGGCACCCATGTCGTCGGAGAGCTTGGCGCAGCGCTCCAGCAGACGGGAGTGCAGGTAGAAGACGTCACCCGGGTAGGCCTCACGGCCCGGCGGGCGGCGCAGCAGCAGCGACACGGCGCGGTAGGCGTCGGCCTGCTTCGACAGGTCGTCGAAGATGATCAGGACGTGCTTGCCCTGGTACATCCAGTGCTGGCCGATGGCAGAACCGGTGTACGGCGCCAGGTACTTGAAGCCGGCCGGGTCGGACGCCGGGGCGGCGACGATGGTCGTGTACTCCAGCGCGCCGTTCTCCTCCAGCGAGCGGCGGACGCCCGCGATGGTGGAGCCCTTCTGGCCGATGGCGACGTAGATGCAGCGGACCTGCTTCTTCGGGTCGCCCGAGCGCCAGTTGTCGCGCTGGTTGATGATCGTGTCGACGGCCAGGGCGGTCTTGCCGGTCTGGCGGTCGCCGATGATCAGCTGACGCTGACCACGGCCGATCGGGGTCATCGCGTCGACGGCCTTGTAGCCCGTCTCCATCGGCTCGTGCACCGACTTACGGACCATGACGCCCGGAGCCTGCAGCTCGAGGGCACGGCGGCTGTCGGTCTCGATCTCGCCGAGGCCGTCGATCGGGTTGCCGAGCGGGTCGACGACGCGGCCGAGGTAGCCCTCGCCGACTGCCACGGAGAGCACCTCACCGGTGCGCTGCACCGGCTGCCCCTCCTCGACGCCGCTGAACTCACCGAGGACGATGGCACCGATCTCCCGCTCCTCCAGGTTGAGGGCGAGGCCGAGGGTGCCGTCCTCGAACTTCAGCAGCTCGTTGGCCATGGCCGAGGGCAGGCCCTCGACCTTCGCGATGCCGTCACCGGCGAACGTGACAGTGCCGACCTCCTCGCGCGAGGCCGCGTCCGGCTTGTACGCCTGGACAAAGTTCTCCAGCGCGTCCCGGATCTCCTCCGGCCGGATCGTGAGCTCCGCCATCTGGGTTCCCTGCTCTCCTTGTTGGGCCCGAAGTTTCTGTGGGGGTTCTGGGGGCGCCCCCCAGAAACTCTGCATCCTCTGCACGGCCCAACCCGGGCCGTAGTACTGCGTATGGAGTTGGTGCTAGCTCGTCATGCGGCGGCCGGCGTCCTCGAGTCGGTCCGCGATCGAACCGTTGATGACCTCGTCACCGACCTGCACCCGGATCCCGCCGACGACCTCGGGGTCGACGTCCAGGTTGAGGTGCATCTGGCGGCCGTAGAGCTTGGCCAGCGCGGCACCGAGGCGCCGCTTCTGGGAGTCGCTCAGCGGGACCGCCGAGGTCACGACGGCGACCACGCGATCACGGCGGGCGGCGGCCAGCTTGGACAGGGACTCGATTCCCGATTCCAGGCTACGTCCCCGCGGCGCGGTCACAAGGCGCGTGACCAGACGCTCGGTCGTGACGTGGGCGCGGCCGCCGAGCAGCCGGTGCAGCAGCTCGATCTTGGCCGGGGTGCCGGCGGCACGGTCCGTGAGCGCGGCGCGCAGCTCCGTGCTGGAGGAGACGATCCGGCCGAACCGGAACAGCTCGTCCTCGACGTCGTCCAGCGCGCCCGTCCTCTCGGCGGCGGTGAGGTCGGCGAGGTTCGCCAGCTCCTCCAGCGCGTCCACCAGGTCACGCGACTGCGACCAGCGCGAGCGCACCATGCCGGACAGCAGGTCCACGACCGGCCCGCCGACCTGGCCGCCGAGCAGGCTCTGGGCCAGCCCTGCCTTGGCCTCGCCGGCCCGCGCCGGGTCGGTGAGGACCCGGCGCAACGACGCCTCGCGGTCGAGCAGCGCGGTGACGGCGGCCAGCTCGTCGGCGAGCTGCGCCGCGTCCACGGACGTGGAGTCCGTCAGCGCGTCGAGACGCTCGCGTGCGGCTGCCAGGGCCTCGCGGCTCGCTCCGTTCATCGCGCGGCCTCGGCCTTCTCCTCGAGCTCGTCGAGGAAGCGGTCGATCACGCGGCTCTGCCGGGCGTGGTCCTCGAGGGACTCGCCGACGAGCTTGCCGGCCAGCTCGGTGGCGAGCCTGCCGACGTCCTGCCGCAGGTTCTGCGCGGCGGCCTTGCGGTCGGCCTCGATCTGCGCGTGACCGGCGGCGATGATCTCCTCACGCTGCCGCTGGCCTTCCGCGCGCATCTCGGCGATGAGGGCGGCGCCCTGCTCCTGCGCCTCCTGGCGCAGCCGCGCGGCCTCGTGCCGGGCTTCGGCGAGCTGAGCCTTGTACTGCTCGAGCACGCTCTGGGCCTCGACCTTCATGGCGTCGGCCTCTTCGATGCCGCCTTCGATCGCCGCGCGACGCTCCTCCAGAACCTTGTTGATGTTCGGAAGCAGCTTCTTCCAGAAGAAGAAGAACACGATGGCGAAGGCGATGGTGCCGACGAGCAGCTCGGGACCGGCCGGGAGGAGCGGGTTCTGCTCCGTCTCCTCGGCCGCCAGCTGTACCAGGTTGGCGATCACATCAGTGCCTTTCGTCGATTCGTGTCAGTAAGAAGATGATTACTTACCGAACACGAACGGCATAACGATGCCGATGAGGGCGAGCGCCTCACAGAAGGCGAAGCCCAGGATCTGGTTGGCACGGATCAGACCGGCGGCCTCGGGCTGGCGGGCCAGGGCCTGGGTGCCGTTGCCGAAGATGATGCCGACGCCGATGCCGGGGCCGATGGCCGCGAGGCCGTAGCCGATGGAGCCGACGGAACCGTGGACACCGGTGGCGGCGGCGAGGGTCTCAAGAGCGGACATGCCGGTTCTTCCTTCTCTTTCATGGACCGGTGGGGGTTGGCCACCGGACGACCAGGGGTTGGGTGCGGTGTGGCTCAGTGGTGCTCGGCGAGAGCGCCCTGAATGTAGGAACAGGCCAGGAGGACGAAGACGTACGCCTGGACGGCCTGCACGAAGAGCTCGAAGCAGATCATGGCCATGGTCATGATGAACGACACACCGGCGCCCACGACGAGCCAGCTGTTCAGCAGGTACCAGGAGGCCACGGTGAACATGACCAGCATCAGGTGGCCGGCGAACATGTTGGCGAACAGTCGCACGGCGTGCGTGAACGGGCGGACCAGGAGGTTCGAGAAGAACTCGATGACCATGACGAGCGGCAGCACGGCACCGAGCGACTTGTCGTATCCGGTGACGTTCTTGAAGAAGCCGACGAAGCCGTGCTTCTTGAAGGTGAGCGCGACCCACGTGATGTAGACGATCGCCGCCAGGACCATCGGGAACGCGATCACCGAGGCGACCGGGAACTGGGCCAGCGGGATCACGGACCAGACGTTCATGATCCAGATGAAGAAGAACAGCGAGACCATGAAGGGGACGTACTTCTCGCCCTCCCGCTTGCCCAGCGTCTCGTAGACGATGCCGCGGCGGACGAAGTCGTAACCGGCCTCGCCGATCATCTGCAGCTTGCCCGGGACGACCTTGGCCTTGCCGAAGGCTGCCGAGAAGAAGGCCACGATGAGCAGAGTGGTGACGAGCGCGAGCAGCATCACCTTGTTGAACTCGAAGCCTCCGACCGTGGCGAGCGGCTTGAACAAGAAGGATTGCAGGCCAGGGGCCGGGAAACCGCACCCGTTGTCGGACAGGACCCGACAACTCCAGTCAAAGGCGAGCTGGGTCTGGTCAGCACTCACCGCGGGCTCCTTCGGCGTGACGCATGGGTACGGCAACCTCGTTGTGTCGGCGCGGCGCGCAGCCGCGGATCGGCACCGGACTGGTGTTACGGATGTGGGGGCGGCTGAGGGGCATCGAGCCTCGCGATTGAGCAGGCGTCAGCTCAGATGCCCGCGCCCACGATGCCGCAGTTGGCACCGGACGATAGCAGGAGATCTCACAAGTCTTTATCCCGGCCCTACCCCTCACGACGTGGGCCCTGTCTTCTCGGGCTTCTTGCTCTCCTGGGAGTCCGGGTCGACGTAGAAGATCTTGGCCTTCATGTGCGCACGCGCCTGCGCGGCCATCCACACGACCGTGGTGACGACGAGCGCGAGCGCGAACGTCTTGGGGTTGAAGAGAGAAGTGCCCTTGAAGAGGCCCACGAAGATCAGGAGCAGCAGAAGCTGGGCCATGTAGAGCATCAGCCCCATGGCCTGGAACAGGTGCGGGAGCGATTTCGCCGTCCACTGCAGGACGTAGAGCCCGATGCCCATGAAGAGGACGGCGAGCACTGTGCCGACGGCCGCCCCGATCGCTCCCTTGCCGCCCGCGACAACACCGCTGACAACGACGGCGACCGCGCCGGCAGACGCTGTGGGCACAGCGATCTGCAGAAGGTTCCGGGCGTCATTGGACGGCATGGCGGCAACTCCGCTTTCACAGGGGGCAGGGTGTCGTCATGGACGAGCGTAGTCCCGGGCCGAGCGGGGTCCGCACGCCGAGGGGCCGTCGCATCCGGACCCTCCGGCTCTATCCCGGGGTTCTCGTGAACCGTATCACAAACTATTTGATGCGGTCTTTACCTAGGTGGTGTGCCAACTGTCACACATGAGAGTGAATCTGCCCGTCTGCGCGGACGCGGCGGCGCCTTGTCTGGTATTGCGGCGCTTTGCACCCCCACGGAATGGCAACGCGCTCGCCAGATTCTTACCTTGCACGTCAGCGTGACGATTCCGCCCGGCGCCGCTCCATCCGCGCACGGGCGCCGATGGCAGTGGCTCCGTTGACTCCCGAGACCCCTGCGACCGCAGGGGTGCGGCACTCCTCCTGTCGTGCCGGCCCGCTCTCGGCGTACGCGGCGGCCGGCAGCGGCTTCGCGGCGGTGCCGCGCCGACGGCGGTAGCGCGGAGGCACGAAGGACTCGGCCCACTGCGGGGCGCGCGGCGTGAACCGCGGCAGCAGGAGCAGCACCAGACCGACCGCGCTGAGCACCACGATGCCGAGCACGATCCACATGGACGCGGAGTTCACGGAGTAGCCGAGGGTGCCGAAGGCGATGAGCGCCGACCAGAAGTACATGATCAGCACGGCACGGCTGTGCGAGTGCCCGATCTCCAGCAGCCGGTGGTGCAGATGACCGCGGTCGGCGGCGAACGGGGACTGGCCGCGCCAGGTACGGCGCACGATCGCGAGGACCAGGTCCGCGGCCGGGACGGCGATGATCGTCAGCGGGAGCAGCAGCGGGATGTAGACGGGGACGGTCTGGTGGACCGTCGCGCGCTCGGAACCGGAGAAGAGGTTCATCGCGTCCGGGTCGACCTGCCCGGTGACCGAGATGGCGCCGGCGGCGAGCACGAGCCCGATCAGCATCGATCCCGAGTCACCCATGAAGATCCGCGCCGGGTGCATGTTGTGCGGCAGGAAGCCCAGGCACATGCCCATCAGGACGGCCGCGAAGAGGGTGGCGGGGGCGGCGGCCTCGAGCCCGTAGCCGTACCAGATCCGGTACGCGTACATGAAGAACGCCGCCGCCGCGATGCACACCATGCCGGCGGCGAGACCGTCGAGACCGTCGACGAAGTTGACCGCGTTGATCGTGATGACGACCAGCGCCACGGTCAGCAAGGTGCCCTGCCAGGGGGTGAGCGAGACCGTGCCGACGCCCGGGACCGGCAGCCAGAGAATGGTCAGACCCTGCATGACCATCACACCCGCGGCGATCATCTGCCCGCCCAGCTTGATCAGGGCGTCGATCTCGAACTTGTCGTCCAGCACACCGATCAGCCAGATGAGGGCCGCTCCGGAGAGCAGCGCCCGAGGCTCGTTGGACTTGGCGAAGACCTCGTTGAGGTTCTTGAGGTGGTCGGCGACCAGCAGGCCCGCGCACAGGCCGAAGAACATGGCGATCCCGCCGAGCCGGGGCGTCGGTTCCCGGTGCACGTCCCGGGCCCGGATCTCCGGCATCGCTCCTGCCACGATCGCGAATTTGCGTACCGGCCCTGTCAGCAGATACGTCACCGCAGCCGTGATGCAGAGCGTCAGCAGGTATTCACGCACGGGCTTCCCCACAGGTCTCGCTGGGCGTCCTCAGCCCCACACCCTAGCTTCGCGTGCATATGGTTGAGGACTCACGGGTAGCGAAGATGGTTGCACGTGTGGCTGTGTATAACGCGCGCCTACCCCTCATCGCCCGGGATACGGCGGAAATCCCTCGGTGAGATCCCGCACTTTCCCCCGTGCCGTCCTGGGCCCCGTCTCGCGGCGCAGCACGGACGCGAACAGGGCCGCCACATACGCCATCTCGCCCTCGCCCATGCCCTGGGTCGTCAGCGCCGCGGTGCCCAGGCGCAGGCCGCGGGCGTCGCCGTGCGGCAGCGCACAGCAGTCCAGGACCATCCCGGCGGCGGCGAGCAGCCCGCGCCCGCTGCGGCCGTCGACGCCCAGCGGCGCCGGATCGGCGATGATCAGGTGTGTGTCGGTACCGTCGGTGGTGATGTGCAGCCCCTCGGCGGCCAGTCCCGCCGCGAGCGCCCTGGCATTGGCGACCACCCGGTGGACGTAAGCGGCGAAGCCGTCCGTCGCCGCCTCCCCGAACGCGACGGCCTTGGCCGCGATGGTGTGCATGTGCGCGCCGCCCTGGGTGAACGGGAAGACGGCCCGGTCCACGCGCTCGGCCAGTTCGCTTCCGCACAGGATCATGCCGCCGCGCGGGCCGCGCAGCACCTTGTGGGTGGTGGCGCAGACGATGTCGGCGTACGGCACCGGACTGGGCGCCGCTCCCCCGGCCACGAGCCCGATCGGGTGCGCGGCGTCGGCGATGAGATACGCCCCCGCCTCGTCGGCGACCTCTCGGAAGAAGGCGTAGTCGATGTGGCGCGGATAGGCGATCGACCCGCACACGATGGCCTTCGGGCGGTGCGTACGAGCCAGGGCGCGCACCTGCACATGGTCCATGAGCCCGGACTCCGCCTCGACGCCGTATCCGACGAAGTCGAACCAGCGGCCGGAGAAGTTGGCGGGCGAGCCGTGCGTGAGATGGCCGCCGTGCGGCAGCCCGAGCGCGAGCACGGTGTCGCCGGGGCGGAGCAGGGCGGCGTACGCGGCGAGCATCGCCGACGATCCCGAGTGGCACTGCACATTCGCGTGCTCAGCACCGAAGAGTGCCTTGGCCCGCTCCACGGCGAGGCGCTCGGCGACGTCGACGATCTCGCACCCGCCGTGGTGCCGGGCACCGGGGTATCCCTCGGCGTACTTGTTGGCGAGCGGGGACCCGAGGGCGGCGAGCACCGCCGGCGAGCTGAAGTTCTCGGCGGCGATCAGCTGCAGGGTCGTCGACTGCCGCGCCAGCTCCCCGAGCAGGAGCTCGGCCATCTCGGGGTCCTGCCGCCGCAGGACATCGGCCTCGAGGGTGGGGATGACCGCCATGGTGAGCTCCCGGGCGACGACGGGGACGTAGGACCAATGTAGGCCGGGGGCGGCTGAGACGCCCGGTATCGGAGGCGCCTGGGAACTCGGGGCGTTCTGTGGCCACGGCGACTGCGGCTTCACGCCGCTGAGAACAGTCGTGCCGCCGCAGCTGCCATAACTGCGGGCAGTCGTGCCTCCCCCGGAGCCTTGACGGCCTGGGGGGACCCCCAGGGGCGGCACGGGTGGGCGCTGGGGGTACCCCCTGCTCGAAGAGCTTGGGGGAGGCACTCCGTAGCGCCGGTTCGCGCGCCCTCCCCCCGGGCAACCGCCCCCGGGCACTGCACACCCCCGGGCGCCGAAAAGCCACGGCACCCTACGTCCGCGCAGGCACCCCCGTCAGCGCCGTCACCACCGGTTCCAGCGCCTGATGGATCTCGTCCCCGATCGACCGGAAGAACGGCAGAGGCGCCCCGTACGGGTCGTACACCTCGTCCGCCTCCGCCGTAGGCGCCAGCAGCCACCCGCGTAGAGCCGCCGCGGCCCGCACCAGCGCCCGCGCACGCGCGACCACACCGTCCTCCAGGGGCGGCAAGGTGGCCGGGTCTATCGCGCGCACCAGCCGCGTGAACTCCTTCAGCGTGAACGTGCGCAGCCCCGCCGAGTGCCCCATCGAGATCACCTGCGCCCGGTGGTCCCGCGTGGCGGTCAGCACCAAGTCGGCCCTGATCACATGCTCGTCCAGCAGCTCCCGCCCCACGAACCCGGAGGCGTCCGCCCCGAAGTCAGCGAGGACCGCCTCGGCGTTCGCCTCCATGGGCGCGCCCTCATGGCCCCAGGTGCCCGCGCTCTCGACGATGACCCCGCCCCACAGCGGGTCGCCGAGCCGGTCCGCCAGGGCGTGCCGGGTCAGCCGCTCGGTGATCGGCGAGCGGCACACGTTGCCGGTGCTGACGTGGAGGATGCGGAAGGTGTCGCGGGGCGGACCCGGCTGGGCCAGGTCCCCCGTCTCGTCCCCGTTGCCTATGCCACGCCCCGCGTCAGGGGCCGTCAATTCGCCACCTCGAGGTCGGGTACGACCTTGCGCAGCTCCTCCGGCGACAGGGCGCCCTCGCGCAGCAGCACGGGCACCTTGCCGGTGACGTCGACGATCGACGACGGCACGTTGCCGGGGGTGGGGCCGCCGTCCAGGTAGACGGAGACGGAGTCGCCGAGCATCTCCTGCGCGGCGTCACACGTCTCCGGCGCCGGGTGGCCGGTGAGGTTCGCGGAGGAGACCGCCATCGGCCCGACCTCCGTCAGCAGCTCGATCGCGACCGGGTGCAGCGGCATCCGCACGGCGACGGTGCCCCGGGTGTCCCCCAGGTCCCACTGCAGCGACGGCTGGTGCTTGGTGACGAGCGTGAGGGCCCCCGGCCAGAACGCGTCCACCAGCTCCCACGCCATCTCGGAGAAGCCCGTGACGAGGCCGTGCAGCGTGTTCGGGGAGCCGATGAGGACGGGCGTGGGCATGTTGCGGCCCCGGCCCTTGGCCTGGAGCAGGTCGGCCACGGCCTCCGCGGAGAACGCGTCGGCGCCGATGCCGTACACCGTGTCGGTCGGCAGCACCACGAGTTCGCCCCGGCGGACGGCGGACGCGGCCTCACGCAGACCCGTCGCGCGGTCGGTCGCGTCGTTGGTGTCGTATCGCCGTGCCATTGTCAGCTGGCCTCCTCGTACACGTACTGCTGCGGGAAAAGAGTCTCAGGGATGCTCACGGCAGCGCCTTGCGGGCGGTCGCGAAGCGCGGGCGGTTGTTCAGGTCGGGGTGGTCGGCCGCGTCGGCCCAGCCCCGCTCCTCGGTGAAGATCCACGGCACCTGGCCGCCCTGGGTGTCGGCGTGCTCGATGACGACGACACCGCCGGGGCGCAGCAGCCGGTGCGCGGTGCGCTCGATGCCCCGGATGAGGTCCAGGCCGTCCTCGCCGGAGAACAGGGCCAGCTCCGGGTCGTAGTCCCGGGCCTCCGGGGCCACGTACTCCCACTCGGTGAGGGGGATGTACGGCGGGTTGGAGATCACCAGGTCGACCTGTCCGTCGAGGTCCGGAAACGCGTCCCGCGCGTCTCCCTGGCGCAGGTCGACCCTGGAGCCCGCCATGTTCTTGCGGGTCCACTGCAGGGCGTCCTCGGACAGCTCCACGGCGTGCACGCGCGAGCGCGGCACCTCCTGGGCGAGGGCGAGCGCGATGGCGCCGGAGCCGGTGCACAGGTCCACGATGCACGGCTCGACGACGTCCATGGCCCGTACGGCGTCTATGGCCCAGCCGACGACCGACTCCGTCTCCGGGCGCGGCACGAACACCCCGGGTCCGACCTGGAGTTCCAGGTACCGGAAGTAGGCGCGCCCGGTGATGTGCTGGAGCGGCTCGCGCTGCTCCCGGCGCGCGATGACCTCCCAGTAGCGGGCGTCGAAGTCCGAGTCCTTCACGGAGTGCAGCTCGCCCCGCTTGACGCCGTGCACGAACGCGGCGAGCTCCTCCGCGTCGTTGCGCGGCGAGGGCACGCCGGCGTCGGCCAGCCGCTGGGTGGCCTGGGCCACCTCCGCGAGCAGCAGGTTCACGCTGGTCCTCCGGTGCTGTGTACGGGCCTGGTACGGCTGGTACGGAGCCTTACGCGGCGGCGGCGAGCTTGGCGGCCGAGTCAGCGTCGACACAGGCCTGGATGACCGCGTCGAGGTCGCCGTCCAGGACCTGGTCCAGGTTGTACGCCTTGAAGCCGACGCGGTGGTCCGAGATGCGGTTCTCCGGGAAGTTGTACGTGCGGATCTTCTCGGAGCGGTCGACGGTGCGGACCTGGCTGCGGCGGGCGTCGGCGGCCTCCTTCTCCGCCTCCTCCTGCGCCATGGCGAGCAGCCTGGAGCGCAGGATACGCATGGCCTGCTGCTTGTTCTGCAGCTGGCTCTTCTCGTTCTGGCAGGAGGCGACGACGCCGGTCGGGATGTGCGTGATGCGCACCGCTGAGTCGGTGGTGTTGACGGACTGGCCGCCGGGGCCCGAGGACCGGTAGACGTCGATCCGGAGGTCGTTGGGGTTGATCTCCACGTCGACCTCCTCGGCCTCGGGGGTGACGAGGACACCGGCCGCGGAGGTGTGGATACGGCCCTGGGACTCGGTCGCGGGCACGCGCTGCACGCGGTGCACCCCGCCCTCGTACTTCAGCCGGGCCCACACGCCCTGGCCGGGCTCGATCTGGCCGCGGGCCTTCACCGCGACCTGGACGTCCTTGTAGCCGCCGAGCTCGGACTCGGTGGAGTCGATGATCTCGGTCTTCCAGCCGACGCGCTCGGCGTAGCGCAGGTACATGCGCAGCAGGTCGCCGGCGAACAGGGCGGACTCGTCGCCGCCCGCGCCCGCCTTGATCTCGAGGATGACGTCCTTGTCGTCGCTGGGGTCGCGCGGAACGAGCAGCAGGCGCAGCTTCTCGGTCAGCTCCTCGCGCTGCTTCTCCAGCTCCTTGACCTCGGCGGCGAAGTCCGGGTCGTCGGCGGCGAGTTCGCGCGCCGTCTCGATGTCGCCGCCGGTCTGCTTCCAGGAGCGGTACGTGGCGACGATCGGGCCCAGCTCGGCGTAGCGCTTGTTCAGCCTGCGCGCGCCCGCCTGGTCGGCGTGGATCGACGGATCCGCGAGTTTCTTCTCCAGGTCGGCGTGCTCCCCGACCAGTTCCTCGACCGCCTCGAACATCTCCGGCTCCCTGAAATGCCCCCTGCCCGGCCGGGGCATGGGGACGTGTGTACGACGAACAATGGCTGCACCGCAAAGCGCCGGCCCCGGTGCCCCGGCGAAGGGGGCACCGGAGACCGGCGCTGTGGGCTCGCTACTTCTTGGCAGCGGCAGCCTTGCCGAAGCGGGCCTCGAAGCGGGCCACACGGCCACCGGTGTCGAGGATCTTCTGCTTGCCCGTGTAGAACGGGTGGCACTCGGAGCAGACCTCGGCCCGGATGGTGCCGGACTCGATGGTGCTACGGGTGGTGAACGACGCGCCGCAGGTGCAGCTGACCTGCGTCTCGACGTACGCGGGGTGGATGTCGCGCTTCAAGGTGTCTCCTAGGTTCCGGGAGGGCGCCGGGTCGCAGCCGCGGGATGCGGGAGCGTGAACCGGAGCCGACGTACCAGTCTGCCAGGACTGGCGCCATCCCCCAAAACCGGGGGCGGAGACCGCGTATTCCCGGGGGAGCTGCGGGCAGTCGTGCCTCCCCCAGAGCCTTGACGGCCTGGGGGGACCCCCAGGGGCGGCGCGGGCGGGCGCTGGGGGTACCCCCTGCTCGAAGAGCTTGGGGGAGGCACCCCGTAAGCGCCGGGTTGCGCGACCCTCCCCGGGCAACGGCACCCCCGGGTGCCCTCAGGACGAGGCCACGACCCCCTTGGCCTCACCCGTGGCCGTCCCCTTCGTCGCCGCCGCAGGAATCGGCTGGTCGTTCTTCAGTGCGGTCCACATCAGCCGGGCCTTGGCCTCGTCCAGCAGGACCCGGTTCGGGTTCACCGGGTCGTACTGGACCGGCATCGTCACCATGTTCATGTGGGAGGAGCTGATGCCCTTCAGCCCCTCGGCGAACGACGCCAGGTCCTTGACGGAGGCCAGGTCGGAGTCGGTGGTGACGGACTTCGTCCCGGTGTCGGCGAGATCGTACAGTTTCTGTGGGCTGGTCAGCACGCCGATGTGCTCGACCTGGCTGACCAGGGCCTTGATGAACGCCTGCTGGAGCTGGATGCGCCCGAGGTCGGAGCCGTCGCCCACGCCGTGCCGGGTGCGGACCAGGCCGAGCGCCTCCTGCCCGCTCAGGGTGTGCGTGCCGGCCTTCAGGTCGAGGTGGCTGCTGCTGTCGTGGATGTCCTTGGTGGTGGTCACCTGGACGCCGCCGAGAGTGTCGATCAGTTTCTCGAAGCCGGCGAAGTCGACCTCGATGTAGTGGTCCATACGGATGCCGGTGATCGACTCGACGGTCTTCACGGCGCAGGTGGCGCCGCCGACGGAGTAGGCCTCGTTGAACATGGAGCCGCGGGCCGCGGCGTGTGTGACGCCCTTGGGGTCGGTGCACGCGGGGCGGTCGACGAGGGTGTCGCGCGGGATGGAGACCACGCTGGCCTGCTTGTGCCCCTTGTACAGGTGCACGATCATCGCCGTGTCCGAACGCCCGGTGCCGTCGTCGGTGCCGCCGCCCAGCTTCTTGTTGGCGCCGGAACGGGTGTCCGAGCCGAGGACCAGGATGTTCTCGGAGCCGTTGTCGACCTTCTGGGGCCGGTCCCCGCCGAGCGCCTGGTTGATGTCGACGCTCTTGATGTTGCCGTTGAGCTTGAAGTACAGGTAGCCGGCGCCGGTGCCGCCGAGCAGCAGGATGCCCGCCGCGCTCCATGCGGTGGCCAGGAGGGCCTTGCGTCCGGCGCTGCGGGGCTTGCGGCGGCGGCCCTTGCCGCCGCGGCGCGGGCCCAGCGTCGTGGCCTCGCCGGCTATGCCGGCGTCCGGCGTGCTCTCGGAAGGCATGTGCTCCTCAGTCCTGGCGGCCTCTCATTGCTCCATGGTCGCTCCGTTCGGTCAGACGGAGAAACTGGAGCAAGAGTTGCACAACGCTGAGTGTCCAGGACGTGACCCGGCAAACACGCTCGGTCACTCCGGGGTCGGCAGCACTGCGTTCACCTGCGGCTTCGCCCGTACAGGGGCCTAGGGGCCGTACCGCCCGCAACCAGTTCCTTGTGGCGTAGATCTCGCCAACGCACAGGGCCGCCCCGTCGTACCCGACGGGACGGCCCTGTGCTGTGACGACCTGCTCAGTCCCCGTTGCCGGGCGCCGGGGTCGTCTTCTGGATCTGCATCAGGAACTCGACGTTCGACTTGGTCTGCTTCATCTTGTCGAGGAGCAGCTCGATCGCCTGCTGCTGGTCGAGCGCGTGCAGCACCCGGCGCAGCTTCCAGACGACGTTGAGCTCCTCGGCGCCGAGCAGGATCTCTTCCTTACGGGTGCCGGACGCGTCCACGTCCACCGCCGGGAAGATGCGCTTGTCGGCAAGCTTCCGGTCGAGCTTGAGCTCCATGTTGCCGGTGCCCTTGAACTCCTCGAAGATCACCTCGTCCATGCGGGACCCGGTGTCCACCAGCGCGGTGGCGAGGATGGTCAGCGAGCCGCCGTCCTCGATGTTGCGGGCCGCACCGAAGAAGCGCTTCGGCGGGTACAGGGCGGTCGAGTCGACACCACCGGACAGGATGCGGCCGGAGGCCGGGGCTGCGAGGTTGTATGCACGGCCCAGACGCGTGATCGAGTCGAGCAGCACGACGACGTCGTGGCCCAGCTCCACCAGGCGCTTGGCGCGCTCGATGGCCAGCTCCGCGACCGTGGTGTGGTCCTCGGCCGGGCGGTCGAAGGTCGAGGAGATGACCTCGCCCTTGACCGACCGCTGCATGTCGGTGACCTCTTCCGGACGCTCGTCGACGAGGACGACCATCAGGTGGCACTCGGGGTTGTTGTGGGTGATCGCGTTGGCGATCGCCTGCATGATCATGGTCTTACCGGTCTTCGGCGGGGCCACGATCAGACCGCGCTGGCCCTTACCGATCGGCGAGACCAGGTCGATGATGCGGGTGGTGAGGACACCGGGGTCCGTCTCCAGGCGGAGGCGGTCCTGCGGGTAGAGCGGGGTCAGCTTGTTGAACTCCGGGCGGCCGCGGCCGTGTTCGGGCGCCATGCCGTTGACGGAGTCCAGGCGGACCAGCGCGTTGAACTTCTCGCGGCGCTCGCCCTCCTTGGGCTGACGGACCGCACCCGTGATGTGGTCACCCTTGCGCAGGCCGTTCTTGCGGACCTGGGCGAGGGAGACGTACACGTCGTTGGGACCGGGCAGGTAGCCCGACGTACGGATGAAGGCGTAGTTGTCGAGGATGTCCAGGATGCCCGCGACGGGGATCAGGACGTCGTCCTCGGCGAGCTGCGGCTCGGCGGCGATGTCGTCGCGGCCACGGCGGCCACGGCGGTCGCGGTAGCGGCCGCGACGGCCTCGGCGGCCGCCGTCGAAGTCGTCGTCGTCCTGCGGACCGGTGTTGCGGTCCTGGCGGCCGCCGCCCTGCTGCTGGCCCTGCTGCTGGCCCTGCTGCTGACGGTCCTGACGGCCGCCGCCCTGGCCCTGCTGCTGGTCGTCGCCCTTGCCGCGGCGGTCGCGGTCACGGCCGCGCTCGCGGCGGTCGCGGCGGCGGCCCTCGCCGCCATCGCCGGCGTCGGCCTTGGCGCCGTCGCCCTGCGGCTGGGTCTGCTGGGGCTGGGTCTCGGCCTTCGGCTCGCTCTGCGCCTCGGCGGCGACCGTCTCGGGGCTGCCGGCCTCGGCGGTGGCGCGGCGCCGGCGGCGCTCGGCCGGGGCGTCGTCACCGGCTCCCTGGCCGGGGATCTCGATCTGCTGCGGGGCCACGGCCTGCTCGGCGGCCTTGTCGGCCTTGGGCTCGGCCGCGGCGGCTTCGTCGCCGGTGCGGGTCCTGGAGGTGGCCCGGCGCTTGGGCTTGGTCTCGGTGGCGGTGTCGGCCTTGGCGGCCGGGGCTCCGCCCCCCGCCTGCGCCTCCTTGATGACCTCGATCAGCTGGCTCTTGCGCATGCGCGCCGTGCCCCTGATGCCGAGGCCGGATGCGACCTGCTGCAGCTCGGCCAGCACCATGCCCTCGAGGCCGGTACCGCGGCGCCGCCGGGACCCGGCACCGGTGGCAGGCGCGGAGGCGTCCGTGGCGGGCGCGGCAGCGGTGTCCTCGACACGTGCGCCCATCAGATCGGTGGTGTCGCTCACGAAGGGTCCTTCCCTGGAGCGGACGTCGGCCTGTCTGGCTCGGCGACCGGTTGTGCTGTCCGGCTTCGGTCCGGTTTGTGTGAACCGTGCCGGTGCGGTGGTCCGCCAAAGCGGCGGAAGAAATTTCTGGTGATTGGCGCTTCCCGAAGCCGTGACACCCGGTTTTGTGTCGCGCGGCTCGGTCACGCCGGTTCCGGAGCGTGCTCTGCAATCCGCTCAGTGTCCGCGTACGACGTATGGCTCAGGTACGTGATACGGAACACAGAGCAGCTTGGGAAGCTCCCGGAAGAATGTTGGTCCCGGACGGGGACACGAAGCACCTCGCCATGGCGGGCTCGGGTGCAGACTTGAGGTTAACACTACCGGATCCAACAAACATTCCCCCTCTCGAAATCCGGCAACCGTGTGTCAGGGCGCAAGCGGCAGCACGCTCGCTCCCTGGCCGTCCAGCTCCAGCCGGTTGGCGGCCCAGCCCTCGCCCGCCAGGTCGGCCACCTTGTCGGCGCTCGCGCCGTCGGCGAGCGCCAGGACCGTGGGGCCGGCGCCGGAGATCACCGCGGGGATGCCGTCCGCCCGCAGCCGCTCCACCAGTGCGGCGCTCTCCGGCATCGCCGGGGCGCGGTACTCCTGGTGGAGGCGGTCCTCGGTGGCGGGCAGCAGCAGTTCGGGGCGCCTGGTCAGTGCCTCGACGAGCAGGGCGGCGCGGCCCGCGTTGGTGGCGGCGTCGACGTGCGGCACGGTGCGCGGGAGCAGTCCGCGCGCGGCCGCGGTCAGAACCGGCTTCCCGGGGACGAAAACCACCGGAACGATGGAATCGGCGGGGTCCATGCGGATCGCACGTGCGGCGCCGCGCTCCATCCAGGACAGCGTGAAGCCGCCGAGGAGGCAGGCCGCGACGTTGTCGGGGTGGCCCTCGATCTCGGTGGCGAGCTCCAGCAGCGCGGTGTCGTCGAGCCGGCTGTCGCCGCCTATGGTCACGGCGCGGGCGGCGACGATGCCGGCGCAGATGGCGGCGGAGGAGGAGCCGAGGCCCCGGCCGTGCGGGATGCGGTTGGCGCAGACGATCTCCAGGCCGCGCGGCTGCCCGCCCAGCGAGTCGAAGGCGGCGCGCAGGGACCGTACGAGGAGATGGCTCTCGTCCCGCGGGAGGGTCTCGCTGCCCTCGCCCGCGATGTCGATGTGCAGCCCGGAATCGGCCACCCGGACGACCACGTCGTCGTAGAGCCCCAGCGCGAGCCCGAGGGCGTCGAAGCCCGGACCGAGGTTGGCGCTGGTGGCGGGGACGCGCACCCGGACGGCGGCGGCGCGGAACGCTGGACCGGCCATCGCTCGTTGACTCTCCTTGAGCTGCGTGATCGTCGAATGACATTCGATGACGTACGGAAGACCCGAAGGCCGCGAAGGCGGCGCGGCACCACGGCACATGCGGCTGCGGCATATGCGGCGGGCGGGTTCAGTACAGCCTATCGAAGGAAGGTTCTGTGGCGACATAGGGCGCACAGGAGGCGCACGATGCGTGTCGTACCGCCCCTGTGCCCCCTCTGTCGGGTGCCCGTAGGGGTTATCCCCCCGGAAGGGCCTGGTTACGCGAGGCCGAGCCGCTCGGCAGCGGTCGCCGCGTCGACCGGGACGGTGACCGGCTGCGGGGCGCCCGCGACGGCCCAGTCGGGGTCCTTGAGGCCGTTGCCGGTGACGGTGCACACGATCCGCTGCCCGGGGTCGACCTTGCCCCGCTCGGCCGCCTTCAGCAGCCCGGCGACGGACGCGGCGGACGCGGGCTCCACGAAGACGCCCTCCTGCGCGGCCAACAGCCGGTAGGCGCGCAGGATTTCACGGTCCGTCACCTCGTCGATGAACCCGCCCGATTCGTCCCGCGCCTCGAGGGCGTACTTCCAGGACGCCGGGTTGCCGATACGGATGGCGGTGGCGATGGTCGAGGGGTCCTTGACGACCTCGCCGCGCACGATCGGGGCGGAGCCGGACGCCTGGAAGCCCCACATGCGCGGGGTGCGCTCGGCGACGCCGTCGGCGGCGTACTCCTTGTAGCCCTTCCAGTAGGCCGTGATGTTGCCCGCGTTGCCGACCGGCAGGACGTGGATGTCCGGGGCGTCGCCGAGCATGTCCACGATCTCGAAGGACGCCGTCTTCTGACCCTCGATACGTACCGGGTTGACCGAATTGACCAGCGCCACGGGGTAGTTGTCGCTGAGCGCCCGGGCGAGGGTGAGGCAGTCGTCGAAGTTGCCGTCGACCTGGAGGATCTTCGCCCCGTGCACCAGGGCCTGGCCCATCTTGCCGAGCGCGATCTTGCCCTGCGGCACGAGCACGGCGGAAACCATCCCGGCCCGTACGGCGTAGGCGGCGGCAGAGGCGGACGTATTGCCCGTGGAGGCGCAGATGACGGCCTTCGCCCCCTCCTCCTTGGCCTTGGAGATGGCCATGGTCATACCGCGGTCCTTGAAGGACCCGGTGGGGTTGGCACCCTCCACCTTGAGATGGACGTCACACCCGGTGCGCTCGGAGAGCACCTGCGCGGGCACGAGCGGCGTACCGCCCTCGCGGAGCGTGACGACCGGCGTGCTGTCGGACACCGGCAGCCGGTCCCGGTACTCCTCGATGATTCCGCGCCACTGGTGGGTCATTGCTGGTTACTCTCCTTCAACCCGCATGATGCTGGCGACACCCCGCACGGTGTCGAGCTTGCGCAGCGCCTCGACGGTCCCGCTGAGCGAGGCGTCGGACGCTCGGTGGGTGACGACGACGAGGGACGCCTCGCCGCCCTCCCGTCGCCCGCCACCACCCTGATCGACGGCGACTGCGTCGCCGCTGCTTTGACTTCTGCCCTGCTGACGAACCGTATCGATCGAGACGTCGTGCTCGGCGAAGACGGTGGCGACCTGGGCGAGAACACCCGGTTTGTCGGCGACGTCGAGGCTGATGTGGTACCGGGTGACGACATCGCCCATGGGCGACACGGGCAGGGCGGCGTACGCGGACTCCCCGGGCCCGGTGGCGCCGCTGAGCCGGTTGCGGCACACGGCGACGAGATCACCGAGTACGGCGGAGGCGGTCGGCGCACCACCGGCACCCGGACCGTAGAACATGAGCTGACCGGCGGCGTCGGACTCCACGAACACGGCGTTGTACGCGCCGCGCACGGAGGCGAGCGGGTGGGTCAGCGGAATCATGGCGGGGTGCACGCGCGCGGTGACCGAGCCCCCGTCGGCGGCCCGCTCACAGATGGCGAGCAGCTTGATGGTGCAGCCCATCTGCTTGGCGGAGGCGAAGTCGGCCGCGGTGACCTCGGTCATGCCCTCGCGGTGGACGTCGTCGAGACGCACGCGCGTGTGGAAGGCGATCCCGGCGAGGATGGCGGCCTTGGCGGCCGCGTCGAAACCCTCGACGTCGGCGGTGGGGTCGGCCTCCGCGTATCCCAGGGCGGTGGCCTCGTCGAGGGCCTCCTGGTACCCGGCGCCGGTCGAGTCCATCTTGTCGAGGATGAAGTTGGTCGTCCCGTTGACGATGCCGAGCACCCGGTTGACCTTGTCGCCGGCCAGGGACTCGCGCAGCGGCCGGATCAGCGGGATGGCCCCGGCGACGGCGGCCTCGTAGTACAGGTCCCTGCCGTGCTCCTCGGCGACCGCGTGGAGGGCGGCCCCGCCCTGGGCGAGGAGGGCCTTGTTGGCGGAGACGACGGAGGCGCCGTGCTCGAAGGCGGTGGTGATGAGGGTACGAGCCGGCTCGATGCCGCCGATCACCTCGACGACGACGTCGATGTCCCCCCGTTTGACGAGGGCGGTGGCGTCGGTGGTGACGAGGGCGGGGTCGATGCCCTCCCGGACCTTGGAGGGCCGCCGCACGGCCACGCCCGCGAGCTCCACGGGCGCGCCGATCCGGGCGGCGAGGTCGTCGGCGTGCGTCGTCATGATGCGCGCCACCTCTGAGCCGACAACCCCACAGCCCAGCAGCGCCACCTTCAGCGGACGCGTACGCATCATCCGACCTCGTTTCCTCATGCGGTCTACGGTTGGACCAGTCTCACTCACCGGACGGGAGTTTCTGCCCTTGGTCCGGATTGTGAGACGTTTATTTCATTTTGTCAGCGGCGCACGACCGGAAGATCTTCCGCCGTCTGCCGGTCGGTTGGCTCACCCGACGTCGAGACGCAGCAGGTCGTCCTCCGTCTCACGGCGGACGATGACCCGGGCGTCCGAGTCGCTCACGGCGACGACGGGCGGGCGGAGCGCGTGGTTGTAGTTGCTGGCCATGGAGCGGCAGTAGGCGCCGGTGGCAGGTACGGCGATGAGGTCACCGGGCGCGAGATCGGCGGGCAGGAAGGCGTCCCGCACCACGATGTCCCCGCTCTCGCAGTGCTTGCCGACGATGCGGACCAGCATCGGCTCCGCGTCCGAGGTGCGCGAGGCGAGACAGACGCTGTACTCGGCGTCGTAGAGCGCGGTGCGGATGTTGTCGGACATGCCGCCGTCGACGGAGACGTACGTACGCAGCCCCTGGAGCGGCTTGATGGTGCCGACCTCGTAGAGGGTGAAGGCGGTCGGCCCGACGATGGCACGGCCCGGCTCGACGGAGATACGGGGCGTGCGGAGGCGGGCGCCCTCACACTCGCGCGAAACGATCTCCGTCAGGGCCTTGGCGATCTCATGGGGCTCACGGGGGTCGTCGTCGCTGGTGTAGGCGATGCCGAGGCCGCCGCCGAGGTCGATCTCGGGCAGCTCGACGCCGTGCTCGTCCCGAATGTCCTTGAGAAGACCCACAACCCGGTGGGCGGCGACCTCGAACCCGGACATGTCGAAGATCTGGGACCCGATGTGACTGTGGATCCCGATGAGCTCGAGCCCGTCGAGCTGGAGGGCACGGCGTACGGCTTCGGCGGCCCGCCCGTCGGCGAGCGGGATGCCGAACTTCTGATCCTCGTGGGCGGTGGCGATGAACTCGTGGGTGTGCGCCTCCACACCGACGGTCACGCGGATCTGGACGCGCTGCCGCTTGCCCAGGGACGAGGCGATGTGCGCGACCCGCACGATCTCCTGGAAGGAATCGAGGACGATCCGCCCGACACCGGCTTCGACGGCCTTGGTGATCTCCTCGACGGACTTGTTGTTGCCGTGGAAGGCGATGCGGTCGGCGGGCATACCGCCGGCCAGAGCGGTGGAGAGCTCACCACCGGAACAGACGTCGAGGTTGAGCCCTTCTTCGTACAGCCAGCGCACGACGGCGCGGGACAGGAACGCCTTCCCGGCGTAGAACACGTCGGCGTCCGGCCCGAAGGCGGTACGCCACGCGCGGGCGCGGGTCCGGAAGTCGGCCTCGTCGATGAAGTAGGCCGGGGTGCCGAACCGCTCGGCGAGCGTCTTGACGTCGATGCCGCCGACGGTGACGACACCTTGCGCGTCACGGGTGACGGTCTGCGCCCACACCTTGGGGTCGAGTGCGTTGAGGTCGGCGGGCGGGGCGGAGTAGTGCCCCTCGGGCAGGACGTCGGCGTGGCGGGGCCCGGCGGGGTGCGCGGAACGACTCATGACTGGTCTGGCTCTCTCACAGGTAATCGGGTGCACTGATACCGAGCAGGGACAGGCCGCCGGCCAGCACCGTCCCGGCGGCTTCGGCGAGAGCGAGCCGGGCGCGGTGGGCGGCCGAGGGTTTTTCCTCGCCGAGCGGAAGAACGGTGTGCTGAAAGGCGAGCAGTCCGTCGGCGACGGCGACGAGGTGCCGGGCGAGCCGATCGGGCGCACGATGGGCGGCCGCCTGGGCGAGAGCGGTGGGGTACTCGGCGAGGGCGCGGGTGAGGGAGGCGGCGGTCGCCTCCGGTACGTCACCCGGGACGGCCTCGTATCCGAGTCGAGCGGCGTTACGACCGAGGGCGCGGGCGCGGGAGTGGGCGTAGCGAACGCGGAAGAGAGGGTTGCTCTCGCGCTGGAGCAGGTGGTCGGCGGTGATGCGGGGCCGGTCGTGGGCGGCGGGGTGGAGGAGGGCCCAGCGAGCGGCGTCGGGGCCGAGAGGGGTGGGGTCCTCGGGCGCGGGGACGGGGCGCAGGTCGACGGGTTCGCCGGGACGGGCGTGATCGATCTCGGCGCGTCCGCCCTGGGTCGCGATGATCCGGACGAGGGTGTCGGCCACGACTTCGGCGCGGATGTCGTAGGGGATGCGGAGCGGGACGAGGTGGCCGTCGAGGGCCTGACCGTGCCCGTAGTCGTTCTCGAGGTGGTCACCGCGGTCGAGGATCTCGCGGACAAGGGCGGCGGTGGCGGCGCCCTGATCGAGGTGGATGTTGAGGAACCCGGGCCCGGTGATCTCGACATCGGCGACGCCGACGGTGTCACGGAGGTGGGGCCGGAGAATCTCGGCGACCTGAAGGGCCGGACGCCCGGCGGGGCGGGCCAGCTGAAGGGCGATGTTGGTGGCGTAGTCACCACGACCGCCGGGCCCGGGCGGAGTGACCACGGCACGTGCCGGCAGGGGCACGCTGAGTTCCCCCACGTCAACGGCACGACGCACCGCGCGCAGCACGGTGCGGGACAGCTCGACGGGGGTCACGGGGACAAGGGTAGGGGAGGAGGGGGGTGGGTAGGCGAGTTGGTTTCCGCTGGGGTCCGGGATGTGGACGGGGGCGGGGGTGCGGGGCTGCACTTGGGCGTTGGGGTGCCCGGCGGGGCGTGGGTGGCGGCTCGGTTGCCTGGTGGGGCGTGCGGGTGGCTGTGGGTGCCCGGGGGCGGCGTGGGTGGTGGCTTGCTTGCCTGGCGGGGCATGCGGGTGGCTTGCGGTTGCCCGGCGGGGCGTGCGGGGAGGGGTTGCCTCAACCGCCCGGCTGGCCGGCGTGGGGTGCGTGGCCGGCGGGCTCGACGCGATCGGCGGCCCCGGCGGCACCCGAGTCGGGGGTGCCGTCGAGCTCTCCAGCGTCTTCGACGTGCGCACCGGCCCCGCCGACGTGCTGAATCCCACCGATCTGGTGCTGCCGGCCGATCTGGTGGTGCTGGTGCTGGCCGATCTGGTGCTGGGGGTGCTGGTGCTGCCGACCGACCTGAGGACCGCGCTCGATCAAGTCCTTCACGAGCTGGACGAGTTCGGACGGCTCGAAGGGCTTGGCGAGAAAGGCGTCGACGCCGACATCGAGGCCGCTCTCGACCTCCGACTGCGTACAGGCGCTGATGATGGCGAGAGGCAGCTTCCGGGTCCGGGGATCGGCACGAAGCCGCGCTGCCGTCCGCAACCCGTCGAGCCGAGGCATGACGACGTCCAGGGTGACGACATCGGGCCGCACCTGATGCACGATGTCCAGACACTCGGCACCGTCGGCGGCGGTCACGACCTCGAGACCCTCCAGCTCGAGGTTGACCCTGATCAGCTGCCGGATGACCTTGTTGTCGTCCACAACAAGCACCCGGCCGGACGCGCCTGGCACAACTCGAGAGTAGGTCGCCCCAGGGGGCCGCGTCCGGCTTTTCCCCACTTCCGCCCCGTCCGGGCGAGCCGCGGCGACGGAGCCCCCGGGAAACCGTTCATGACCACCACGAAGGAGCTGGTAGGGTTCTACCCGTCAGCGCAACAGCGCGGGACACGCCCCCGTAGCTCAGGGGATAGAGCAACGGCCTCCGGAGCCGTGTGCGCAGGTTCGAATCCTGCCGGGGGCACCCTGTATGAGGTGCCCAGAGACCCCGTCACCAGCGGAAACGCTGAGGCCGGGGTCTTCGTGTTTGTGCAGGCGTATGCCGCCCGGAGCGGGCGTATGTCGGGGTCTGTGGACGAGCTGTGGACGGGATCTTGAGGCGTCGTCGCAGGTGGGCGCCAAAGTCGGGCAGGGGCTGGCCGCCCCAGCCCCTGACCTCCAAGGACCGCTCGCGGGACCTCAACAACACCGCACCTGCGCCGCATCGGAGGGCGCTGAGCCGGGAAATGCCAGCCGCCTACCGTCCTCTAGGACACCACTGAAGCGGCAAAGCTACGCAGGTTCTTCAGAAAGCTGGCTCTTGAAGTTCGAGCAAGACGTAGCTTCGGTGCTCGCGCCCACCTGGTGATCGCGCCGTTAGAACATGTAGATCTGCCACTACCTGCCGCTCTGCATAGGCCGCGAGGAGACCGGTCACATCTTCTTTTGGTGTGCGGACGACTACGACGCCCCTACCCTCAACTTCAAGCTCGATTACTCCGCGTAGCTTGCTGCCTCCGACCACTGTGCCAACGAGGCGATCGTTGGTGTCTTCGACCTGCGCCGCCCTCAGGGCTTGTCGGCAGCGGTCAGCGCTCTCCGAGCTCAGAGAAGATGTGCGGCGGGACGTTGCTTTCGACTCCCAGGTCAGGGTTACGTTGGTCCCGGTAGACGCGAGAACGTCCGACAGCTCCGACAGATGGCTGATCACTCGCCGACCCAATGGCAATGCAGCATCGAGGACAGCGTCCTCAGCATCGACACCAGAGCTTGCTCGGTCAGCCACATCAAAGATCCGGTTGATCGCTCTGTCTAGGAGCACGTCAGAACCAGTGCCCGGCAGCTCTCCCTGTTCGAGGTCAGGAGCCCCCTCCAAGACCATGCCGTACGAGGATGCGAAGACCGGGCCAGAGAACAGCCTGGTCATCCGTTGAATCTCTTTGGGTACGGGTCCCGAGTCCCTTGTCGGACGGAGGTCATCCAGTGCGTAGGCCACAGACTGGACCGCAGCCTGGAAGGCCCGGAGCCAGTCGCCTAGGACAGCCGACTCGATGCGATGACTACGCACCGCATCGCCATCGAGGGCAAACCTCAGGACAGGCCGCTCCTGGCGCTCGTGAGACTCTGTTTCCGTGCCACTCTCCATGGACCTGGCAAGCCGCTTGAGCTGGACAGACCGTAGTTCAGCCATCGTGCGAGGGGCCGGCTTCTCAGCAGACTCAGACCGCCTAGCCGCCAGCCAGGCACGCAGGGCGTTCTTGTCTGTGGCGTCAGGCAAGCTGTGAGGCGTGCTCATAGCGATACCTCCACGTAGCCCCTGCGCTGGTTAGCGCCCGCGCGGCAACGCTGCCAGATTTCGTCGTACAGACCAAGCATCTGGAAGACTTCGCTGTCCCCGGCTGCCATCGCTCCAACCAACCCCAGATCCTGGAAGTCCACAGTGGCAGGCAGACTCAGGATGTAGGCGTCGACGCGCATGCCGTGCTTCACGCACCACTCCCGATCACTGAGGTTGGCCAGGTCAGCGATGTCGTCTGCCTCGGTGACTGCCCCGTAGACGTCTGCGTCAATCAGATAGGCAAGGTCCACATCGCTGGGGTCCAGTTTGCCGCTTACGAAGCTACCTGCCAGCCATATACGTCTCACTCCTCCGAACAAGCATTCAACCGCTGCCCTATGCGCCTGCAGCTCGGCCCACAGCCCAGGACGAGTGCTCGAATCTCGGAAGGGTTCTCCCCGCACCAAGGTGTTTTCAACTTCCTCCCACGTGATGGGGTAGCGACCGGGAGGCGGACACAGAGTGTCCGGGTCGAAAGGCGGTAGTGGAGGCATGCAGCTCCTGGCATGATCGGAGTAGTTCACGCACTCTACGTGACGAAGCACTCACGCATCAGGCGCTCGCCAAAAACTCCCCCGCGGACGAGCTATGGGCCGAGTCTGGCCCCTAGTCACAGGTGCGCCGGGAAGCAGCAGGGCCCCTGGACGGTTCCAGGGGGCCCTGAGCAACGGGCAGTGAACCTCACTCGTACTCGCGAAGCAGGTCCTCGATCCGCCGGTTGGCGACGTCCTGCCGTCCGTCGAGGCACTTCGCGTAGCGGGTCAGCAGGACCTCAACGCTGTTGCCGGCGCGCTCGGCAACCTCGGTGGGATCCACTCCGGCGTTGAGCCACGTCGACAGCGCCGAGTGCCGAAGGTCGTACGGCCTACTTGCGAGCGGCGAAGCTGCGACGGCCGGCGGGAGGGCGAGGAGCCGAGCCTCTTGCCACACGCGGTAGTAGGTCGAGGACGGGACGACCGAGCCCTTCTCGCTGAAGAAGAGTCGCCCGTCTTCCGCCGTGCCGAACGTGGCCAGGTGATCGCGCAGCACGGTGACGAGCTGGGGCGGGATGGGCACGGGCCGAACGTCCTCGGCCGGCCGATTCTTGAGTCCGCGGTCGTCGTGCGTCTCCCCCGAGTCGGTCCACTGCTTGCCGACCGAAGGACGGGTCCGGTGGAGCAGTGCCGATCCCCAGCCCTGCTTGGGGAGGACGAGGTCAGTCTCGACCAGGCCAACCGCCTCAGCAGGCCGGAGGCCACCGAAGTACATCGCTGCGAACAGCCCGACGAGACGACGGCCGCGAGCACGCCGGTAGCCGCCCACATAGGAGACTGCCGCCAGGAGATTGCGGGCCTGCTCCGGATTGGCGACAACCCGCGGATCTACCTGGTTCGAGACCTTGGGCTTCTGCCAGCGGACCGCCGTGATCGGATTCTCACGAAGCTCCCCCAGGTCGACCGCATAGTTCGCAGCGTTGACGAGGGTCCGCCGCTTCCGCCGCACAGTCTCAGCCGCTGCCGCGGTGCCGTCGAGCTTCAGCTTCAGCCCATCGAGCACCGCACGGGCCGTTGCGGGTTCAGTGAGATCCGCAAGCGGTCGGGAGGCCTTTGCCACCCAGTGCAGAACGTTCCGGACATTGTCCGGGACTTCACGGTCGTCGGGCCCTGGCAGCACGAAGGCCCAGTTGCGTAAGGCCTTGCGGATCTCCTCATCGGACGGCCGTCCTGCGCGCTCTACGAGCAGTTCCATGGTGACGCTCGTGAGAGATTCGTTGATGCCGTCTCGCGTATTGGGCGCAGCGTGGGGCCACTTCATCGCGAGGTACCTGAGGGCGAAGTCGTACCAGGACAACGGCGACTTTTTCTGTTCCATAGAGTCCGGAAGTCCAGTCTCCGTGTCGAACTCTTCGCCGTCCCGCATGGCGCGCATGAGCTTCGTTCGGTAGTGATCAGCGAGCGCCTTGGTACGGAACGAGTCCGAGAAGACGTTGCCCGCGACGGACCAGCGGACGCCGCACGAGGGTGTCTTGGTGTCCCGCTTGCGTACACCCCAGACCTTGACGTCGAGAGACTTCATGCCGCCTCCTCCAACTGCCGAAGCCACGACGTGAAATCACTGCGCCAGACCCGAAGCTCACCATTGGCAGCTTGAATGCGGCCGGCCCCTGTCCCAGCTCGCGCCAGCGGTAGAACGTCCGTCGAGAGACGCCGCCCAGCTCGGCCAGGACTTGGCGAACGGTCATCAGTTCGTCGTGGCGGACGTCCATGTCGGCTCTCCTTCCGTTCCGGGAGCGGGTTCGAGGGATTCGGCAAGCCAGGCTTCGGCGCTCGACAGGCCGGTACCGGCGAAGACCCAGTGGGCGAGGACGAGCGTGGTTTCGCCGTCCTGCGGGACGGGCGGGGCAGCTTGGGCCCGGCGCCAGTCGGCGCGTGCGTCACGGAGTGCGCCGAGGGTGGTGGAGTAGCGGCGGGACTTCGTGGAGAAGTGACCGCGGAAGCCGAGCATGTGGGCCCATGCCCTCAGGCGGAGGTCTGCCAGCTCGGGGCGTGCGCCGAGGGTCCAGGCAGTGCGGATCATGCGCCGGGCGTGTTCGCTGATTCGGGCCTGGGCCAGCTCGGCGAGGAACCTGATCGGACGGTCCAGGGTGCCGGTGGCTGTCTCGGCGCCCTTGGTGGCGTACTTGGCGATGTACGCCGCTACGGCCCGCTCGGTCAGCTCCTGGCCGCCGTCGAAGTCGGCGGAGCGGATCGTGCGCACGTCGAGTTGACGGCCGAAGACGAACGTATGCGCCTGATCGTTGATCACCGGTCCGTCGACGCGCGCGGCGGTGGCAGCGGCCCGGATGGCGTCCGTCAGCAGCCCGGCCGTGGCCCAGACCGGGGGCGGGGAGTCGCCGCCGTCGGGACCGTCGAGGCGGATGACGGCATGGAAGTGGACGGCGCCGCGCTTCTGGTACTCGGCCACCTTCGCGAAGGAAACCCGGGCGTGATCGCGGAAAGCTCGCTGAGTGAGCCCGGCGCGCTTGGCGACCTCACGGCGGAGGTAGATCGAGAAGCGCCGCCAGAGCGCACCGGCGTGCGCGTTCCACAGCACGGCCGCTTCGTAGTCGTACGTCTCCGGGTCCAGGGGCGTGCCCAGGACAGCGTCTCCCTCGTCGTGCCGGATGCCGCAGCGGCAGTCCCGGCCACCGGAGGGGCGGTTGTGGACCGGGCCGAAGCTCGGAGCGGTGAAAGTCGCAAAGACACGCGGGTGCGTGGCGACCCGTTCGGGGGTGCCCTTGCCGCCGCGGAGTCCGGCGGTGATCAGGTGGTAAGTGTCACGGCGGTACGTATCGGCGCAGGCCGCGCAGCGGGTTGCGCGGCGGTTGTTGCAGCGGACGAGGAGCTGTCCGGCGGGGAGGGTGGCCGAGTCGAGGTGGTGCAGGACGCGGCCGATCTCGCCGGTCGTCTGGTCCACCGCGTATTCGGTGCGGTGGCCGTCGAGGCGGACAGGTCGGGTGCAGCCGCCCAGACCGGACAGTTGGCGAGCCAGCTCGGGCATGGTGCCGAGTGAGGCCAGCATGGAGAGTTCCGCCAGCGGAGGCGGAGGCTGCCGGGTGATGATGGGACTTCCTTTCGGCTGTTTCAGCGGTTGGGAGGAAACGGCCCCGGGGCGGCGGGATGCTTGGCGGCTTTTGCCGCCCCGGCGGCCGGTCAGCGCTTGGTGGCGCTGTTGAGCAGGGACCGCAGGACCACGGCGGCGATGGTCACGGACATGGCGGTGACGGCGACGGCCGCCAGGAGCGCGGTGAGGACGACGCCGACGACGACCACGGCGGCTACCGCGCCCGCGTACGGCGTGAGTGACCGGCCCATGGGGGGGCACTGGAGCCTGCGTCTGCTGAGGGACGACCGGCGTCGTCGGCAGCGTCGGAACGTCGGGGAGCTTGGGGCGGAACATGGTGAACCTCCTTGTCACTTGTGGGTGCCGTTGACGACGCCGACCCCGGAGCGGGTGCCGGACTCGATGGCGGGGGCGAGGAAGGTGCGCGAGAGCCAGAAGCCGAACAGTGCGATCACGACAGCGACCCAGAGGCGGATGCCGAGGAACTTGATCGCGGCCCAGGTGATGACGCCCAGGACGAAGACGAGCGGGAGTGAGACGGTCACGGGAGCTCCCCTCAGCGGACGGGGCAGCGGTGGGTGCGGGCAGCCAGCTCGGCGGCGGCGCGGCTGTCGAAGTCCGTGGAGAAGCCACAGCGCGGAGCTGTGCAGGCGGCGGTGTGCTTCTCCCGGCCCCGGCCGTCGTAGTACGTGCCGACCTGGACGGGGTCGATGCGGACGACGTTGCGGAAGCGGCGGTTGGCGGACATGTGCGCTCCTTTCAGAGCTGTGCGGCGATGGCTTCGGCCAGCTGTGCCGGAACACCAAGCCGTGCGCGGAGGGTCGGGGTGTCGATGGCCGCTCCGGTCCGTGCACGGTGTTCGGCGGCAACCTTGCGGGCGTGGTCGACCAGGGCGGTCGGGACCGGTACGGAAGAAGGAGCGATGGCCGGTCGCCGTTCGGGCTCGGGGTCTGTCGGCTCGGGCATGACAGGTACGGGTTCGCCGATCGCGTCATGTGCGGTGTGGGCGAGGAGGGTGCCGCCGAGGAAGGCGACCGCGGGCCATCCGGCGACGAGGATGCGGAGCCAGGCCGGTACGGCGCCCAGGTCCAGCAGGCCGGCGGTGGCGACGTTGGCGCCGAGCGAGGCGGTCAGCGCCACGAAGAACCAGCACCACCCGGCCGCTTTCGCCCCGCCGGAGCGCAGTCGCCGCCAGGCCGCCACCAAGAGCAGGTCGACGGAGACCGGGTAGGCCCACGCCTTCCACCCGTGCTGTCCTGCGGCCGAGGCCAGGTCGTGCAGGTGGGCGAAGGACAGCGCGGCGGCGATGACCGCTTGAATAAGCACCGCGTCGACGCGGGCCAGGTGGGCGCGCACGGTTTGATTCCTTCCGGTGCGGTCAGTCAGTGGGCTTGAGTTCGTCGGCCCGTGCGCGGGCAGCGGCGGCGACCTCGGCCGCTTCGGCGTCGCCGGGCTGATCAGCAGCGATACGTTCCAGCAGGTCGGCTTTGCGGCTCATCAGTTCGGCGTAATCGCCGACCCCGAACTTGCGGTGATCGGTCAAGTCGGCAAGTAGCGCCGAGACTTCGGAAATGGACGGGCGGGACACAGGCGGCTCCCTCGGGGTTCGGGCATGCCGGGGTAGGGACTTGGCACGAGTCGGACGTGCCGGCCGTTGAGGAGGGGTGAACGGCCTACTCGGCGACCGGGACCGGCTTGACCAGCGATACCGAGGGGTCAGTCGGCGGGGCCGGAACTGCGGGCCGGAAGGGTTCGAGCGCGGGCAGGTCCGGCACCAGGTGCGCCGATTCCCGGCAGACTTCAGCAGCGTCGGCGAGGGAGAGGAACGGCGTACGGATGCGGGACCAGCCGCCGGAGGTGTCACCGGCCACGGCCAGGCCAGGCCGCTCTGGTGCGATGGCGCATGCGGCGTCGACCGCCTCGGGTGCGATGTCGCCGAGCGCCATCTTGGCGGAGACTTCGTCGTTGACGCGGTGGCAGACCCGGCCGGTCAACTGGGCCCGCAGCATGGTCGCTCCCTTGCCCAACTCGGCACCGAAGCGCTGCCCGCACACCTCCAAGTAGATACCGGCGGCGCGGCCGAGCTGGGCGAGGCGGATGAGCTGGGTGACCATCTCGTCCCGCCGTTCCTCGTCCTTCCTTGTGGCGACGAGGAAGAGTTCCGCCACCTCGTCGACGAACAGCACGATCGGCACCGGGCGTTCATGCTCGGGCAGTCCCCAGATGTCGGAGGTGATCTCCTCGTCCGGGGTGCTGGGCGCGATGCACTGCCGGGCCTTGATCAGGTCGTACCGGTCTTCCATCTCCCGCACAAGGACCGGCAGCAGCTCGGCCGCCTGTTGCGGATCAGTCGCCAGTGCCGACAGACGCGGGGCGAAGGGCGCCAGCTCCACGCCCCGCTTGCAGTCGATACCGACCAGCGCGACCGGCTGCTGTGCCAGCCCGGTGACCAGGTGCCGCTGGTACATGGACTTCCCCGACAGTGTTGCGCCGAGGGTGAGCTGGTGCGGGATGGTCCGGTAGTCCCGTATGAAGGCCGTCGCGTCCTCCCTGAGGGCCACCGGCACTCTGAGGAGTCCGCCACCCGCCTTCCTGGGCATCCGAACGTTGCGCAGCACGTCGAAGCCGACGAGCCGAAGCTCCACCACACCCGGCTTCACGTCCGTCACGTACACGGCGTGCACGCCCCAGGCGTGTCGCAACCGTTCCGCCGAGGCGGCGATATCGGCCGGTTCCTGCCCCGGACCCAGTCGTAGCCGAAGCCGCAGCCCGGTCGAAGTGGGCCGGATGATGCCCCGACGCGGCGGCACCGGCCGCACCTCACGGCGAGTGGTCGCCTTGACGGCCAGGACCCGTAACCGGGAAGGCTGAACGGTCAGGCCACACGCCTCCATGACCGACCCGTACGAGCCCAGAAGCCGGACCGTGGATATCGGCAGGCCGACCGAGGACCAGTACACCCCCGGGTGCTTGGCCCGGGCGTAGGCGGCCCCAGCACCGAGAACGGCGACGGGACCACCCGCTTCAAGAAGCGTCGCCAGGTCGGTCATCAGGCAGCGGCCTCGGAGGAGACCGGGAACGCGGCCGGCGCAACCGCGGCAGCGCGGAAGGCGATGCCGTGCCGCTGCTGGCCGACGAGGCGCTTCTTCCTCCTACGGCTGCGCGGCGGTGGCAATCTGGTGCAGATCGCCTCGGACGGCGGGTTGCTGCCCGCGCCGGCCCCGACCGCAGTCCTCCCGTTGTGGCCCGCCGAACGCAAGGAGATCGTCATCGACTTCTCCGGCCACCCCGTCGGTTCGCAGGTCGTCCTGGAGAACCTGGCCACGTTCCCAGGCGAGGCCCCAGAGGTGCTTCGGTTCGACGTGGTCCGGGAGGCAGCGGACCCCAGCAGCGTTCCGGCCCGGCTGCGTGATGTGCCGGAACAGGGCGAGGCAGTCGTGGAACGAGAGTTCACCCTCAAGTTCGACCCGGCCACGGGCCAGCATCTCATCAACGGCAAAGCCTTCGACATGGACCGCATCGACATCCGGCCCACTCTCGGCAAACCGGAGATATGGAAGATCACCAACGCCGATACCGAGTTGAACATCCCTCATTCGCTGCACGTGCACCTGAACCACTTCACCGTGCTGGACCGCAACGGTGCACCGCCTGCCCCCGGAGAGTCGGGGCTGAAGGACACGGTCGTCGTCGCCCCCGGTGAGACGGCTCGCATCAAACTGACCTTCACGGACTACGAAGGCCTGTTCATGTATCACTGCCACATGCTGGAGCACCAGATGATGGGGATGATGGGTCAAATGCAGATCGGGGCCTGAATCGGCCCTTACAACTACATAGTGTGTCGGGTCGTCAGACGAGCCGGTGACCGGCAGACACCGCTGGGCGCTGTACGCGAGGGCTCAGCCGAGCTGGTCACGGCGTTGCGACCGCGCGGCCGACAGCAGCCAGACCACCGATGCCCACAGGACCACTGCGCATCCCATCCCCACCACGGACAGTACCCGAGCCGCCGGTGCCCCGGCGAAGGCAAGGCCGCACCCCGACACACCCAGCAAGGCCATGAAGCCTCCGACCCACCGGTACTCGGGACGCTCGAAAGGTCCTGCCAACGGCAGGAAGTGAAGACCCACAACCACGGCGATCAGTCCGGGAATCCAGCCCCGCTCACCCGTCGCGTTACCGATGACGATGACGGCCACGATCGCCCCGGCCTGGATCACATTCGTCATGCGGAACCTGTTGGCGGCACGGGCGTACACGTCATGGCTCCTGTGCCCGGAGATCTGTCGCGCAGCGAGCCAGCAGAGGATCGCCCCCAGAGCCACACCGGCGACGGCGGCCGCTCCTCGTGCCGCAATGTCCATGGCCATCGATCCCGACAACCACCAGAGGATACCGAAGATGGCCATCAGCATGGCCGACCCCTTGGCGATGGTCCCAGGTGGCTGATCAGCGTTTGAGTGCATGCCTATATCCAACCCTGCCCGGCACAGGCTTGTGGGCGAACTTCGTACGGGAGGACGCAGACGAGCGAGACTGAGGTTCCTCACGATCTCGAAGAGGCGAGCAAGCTTCAGATGCATTCCATGGAGACAACCCCGGTCATCCGTGTCCTCAGGGAGGGCACACTGGGACACAACGCTGCCGACCTATCCTGAACCTGAGGCTGCGTCCTGCGCACCGGGTACCGGCGCCGACGGCCGGCCGCTCCACAGGAGCATACGGGGAAGGGTAGTTGATGGACTGGTTCTGGTGGGTGCTCATCGTCTTCTGGACGGGTGGCTTCGCCTGGGTCGCCGACACGGTCCGCACGGCGCTGCGCAACCGGCACGAACGGAAGCTGGAGCTGATGAAGGCCGCGCAGCAGGAACGCTTGGCTGTGGAAGAGGCGTACAAGTCGCCAGAGCCGGTGTGCGGATGCACACACCATCTGGCGAAGCACGACAAACAGGGTCGCTGCCACGAACGCGTGGAGGTGCCGACGGCATGGGACGAGAATAAGAAACCGCTGCGCTACGAAGCCGGGCAGTGCAACTGCCAGCGGTACGTGGGACCGCAACCGTTGTCACAGGTGTTCGCAGAGGAACTGACTGACAGAATCTGACCGGTCGCCTGCCCCGGTGGATCGTCGACGCTCACCGCCCAGCGATCCACGTGATCAGCTCTCGTGGTTCGGAAACATGTTGATCGGAGCATCCCGGCACACTTGCCCTGGCGCTGACCGTGAAGTTCCGCCATGTCGCGCCCGGTGGGTTGGCGTCGGTCCCCTCCACGTCGTTTGTGACCCCTGGGCCCCTTAACGCCTTTGGCTTGAGCTTGTTCGCATGTCATGGGGTGCTGCAGTCCGTGCGCAGTACCCGATCCGGATCCGCACGCAGTGAGCACAGCCGCAGCCGTCATGGCGGTGAGCACGACGCGCTCATGACCCCTCTGCGGTTCAGCCACAGCCAGGAAGGGCGGCCCCTGGCTGGAGCGCAGGACGGCAGGAGGCCGGAGCCGAAGCGCTTGCCGTCGTCTCGCAACGTGACGGACATGAGAGCAGCGAGGCGCTGCTTCGGCCCGGTCGCGTCTTCGGTAGATGCCTAGACATCACCACCAGCAGGGCATCTCCACACGTCACAGTGACTAGGGAGTAACCAGCCCAGGCTCGGGAGGTCCTGCCGATGACTCGAACCTGCTGCCAAGCGGCTATCGGTTCAAGGGGACGATCCCCTGGATGACCAGATGCCCACCCCCGACCGCACCCTTGCCCTGTTCCCATGTTCTGGGCCCGTTGCCGGGGGCCACCCTGTATGAGGTGCCCAGAGACCCCGTCACCAGCGGAAACGCTGCGGTCGGGGTCTTCGTGTATGTGCAGGCGTCTGCCGCTCGAAGTGACCCTATGACACGGTCTGTGGACTATTCGTGGACAGGATCTTGGGGCATCGGCCGAGCTCAGCACCGCGAATTACCAAGACCCGTAGAAGCCGGACCGGCGCCTGCCTGGCCCGAGGCCCAGGAGGCCATCAGGTGAACAGGTCGGCCCCGGCGCCCAAGCGCGAGGACTCGGCTCGAACCTCTGCCGCGTGCGGGGTGAGAGCGATAACCCCAGTACCCACAACGCGCATATCCGCCGTCAGCTTCAGCGGACTGACACCCAGAGCCGCGGCGATCTCAGGAGCGAGGTCGAACGCGGCCCACTTCCACTCGGCCTCATCCTCGTCTGATTCCGTTGCCTCGTCCCACACCGCCGGCAATCCGAGTTGCTCTCGGCGAGCCCGTTCGATGGGCAGGGGCTCTCCCACCGTCAAGTAGGCGTTCTCGGCCTCACCGGTCTCGCAGTAGCGCCGCAGCACGACGCCGTCCTGAGCGACGAGCCAGGCGGAACCGTCGCGCTGGGCCCCGTAGTAGTACGCCTGCGCCTGGCCGTAGCGGGCGCTCAGATCCCTGCAGAGATGCAACACGTCGTCACTGCGCTCGACATCGCACGGGTCGCACCACGGGCCTATGACCAAAGTCCACCCGTCGAGTTCCGGGCTGACGTACACCCGAGCCATCCCGTCGGGGTTGTCCTCCGCTCCTCCGTGGCCGTCTTCGTCGATGATCTCCTCGGCTTCGGCGAACGTCACGGGACGATGCTGAACAAGCCCCATCATTTCCATGACGCCTGCTCGGTCACCGGTCGGTACAGCGATCCAGTAGAGCCAGCACGTGGCCAGGACTCTTGGCAGATCATCCGTGGAATTGCGCACGAGCACACACTGCCACGGGGTGCTACGGCAACGAAGAGGCCCCTGGGATTCCAGGGGCCTCAAGGCATGTGCAGCCGGTCTCACTCGTACTCGCGCAACAGCTCTTCGATCTTGCGGTTGGCGATCTCTTCCCGACCGTCGATGCATTTGGCATAGCGGCTCAGCAGAACCTCAACGCTGTTGCCCGCACGTTCCGCCACCTCGGTCGGGTCCACCCCGGAGTTGAGCCAGGTCGACAGCGCCGAGTGCCGGAGGTCGTACGGACGCGCAGCGAGCGGGGAGGCGACCGCGGCCGGCGGAAGGGCCAGCGCGCGGGCTTCCTGCCAGACGCGGTAGTACGTCGAGGAGCCGACCACTCCCCCACGTTCGTTGGTGAACAGCCGCCCGTCCTCCGCAGTGCCGAACGTGTCGAGGTGCTGCCGGAGGATGGCGACGAGCTGGGGCGGGATCGGTACGAGGCGGACCTCTTCCGCCGGCCTGTTCTTGAGGCCTCGGTCGTCGTGGGTCTCGCCGGAGTCCGTCCACTGCTTTCCGACGCTGGGGCGTGTCCGGTTCAGCAGCGCCGTTCCCCAGCCGGCCTCGGGCAGCTTCAGGTCCGCGTCGGCAAGGCCGACGGCCTCAGCCGGGCGCAAGGCGCCGTAGTACATGCAGGCGAACAGGCCGACAAGCCGGCGGCCACGCGCCCGGCCGTACCCACCGACGTACGAGACCGCAGTCAGCAGGGAACGAGCCTGCGCGGGATTGGCGACCGCCCGGGGATCGACTTCCGCGGCGACCTTCGGCTTCTTCCAGCGGATGCCCGTGATCGGGTTCTCTTTGAACTCGCCGAGGTCCACTGCATAGTGCGGCGCGTTGACGAGCGTCCGACGCTTGCGCCGGACGGTCTCCGCGGCTGCCGCCGTCCCGTCGAGCTTCAGCTTGAGCGAGTCCAGGACAGCCCTGCCGATCGCGGCGTCCCCAAGGTCCGAAAGCGGGCGCGACGCCTTGCCCACCCAATGCAAAGTGTTCGCGATCTCGCTCGGCAAATCGCGCTCCTCCGGGCCAGGAAGGACAAAGGCCCAGTTGCGGAGCGCCTTCCTGATCAGTTCCTCGGACGGCTGCCCCGGACGATCGTCGAGAAGAGCCACAGTTACTGCGGTCAGGGCCTCATTGATCCCGTTGCGCGTGTTCGGCGCCGCGTGAGGCCCTTCATGGCCAAGTACTTCAGAGCGAAGGCGTACCAGGTCATGGAAGCTGCCTTCTCGACCATCGAGTCGGGCAGCCTTGTGGCCGTGTCGAACTCTTCGTCCCCGAAGGGTGGAGGCCTGGAGTTCCGGCGGTAGCGTGTACTCGCGAGCGTCTCGTCATACCCGGCAATAGGTGCTGCTGCCGGGACTGCTGCAGGGTTGGGTGGCACCTCACTCTCGGTCACGACCTGGGTTCACAGCGCCTCCGCCTCCTCGACGACCAGCACACCGATCGTCGCCCTCGCAGCGCGAACGGTCCCGGACCGGCCACCGGAGCGCCAGCAAGAATTCACCGCCCGTCCGTTCGCCGACCTACCCCGAGGTCAACCGGGACCGCCACACTTCCCGCCGGGCCGATCACCGGCTGCCGCACGCGCCCGCCGTGAGCCGCACCGCTACCCCCCGCCGGCCGCTGACCAGATGTATCCCGGCCCGCCCGGGCCGCCCCACCGCGAGGGAGAAACCCATGAGATCGTGGCGCCATGCCGTGTCCGCCACCGCTGCCCTGAGCCTGCTCACGCTCGCCGTGTCCGCCGGGAGTGCATCGGCCCGCCCGCACGCCGCAGATGCCGGCACCATCACCGAGGACAAGCCCTTCACCTTCGCGGTGTTCGGCGACATGCCCTACGGCGACGCCGAGATCGCCGACTTCCCGCACGTCATCAGCCAGATCAACGCCGACCCCGACGTCAGTTTCGTCACGCACCTCGGGGACATCAAGAACGGCTCGACGGTGTGCAGCGACGCATACTTCCAGATGATCAAGTCGGACTTCGACCAGTTCAAGGACCCGCTCGTGTACACGGTGGGCGACAACGAGTGGACCGACTGCCACCGGCCGAACAACGGCTCCTACAACCCGCTGGAACGCCTCGCCAAGATCCGCCAGGTGTTCTTCCCCCGCCCCGGCCGGACCCTGGGCCAGAACAGCGTGCCGGTGACCTCGCAGGCCGACGAGGGCATACCGGAGGACGTCCGCTACACCCGCGCCGGCGTCGCGTTCGCCGCGGTCGACGTTGTGGGCAGCAACAACAGCATGGCGCCGTGGACCGGCAACACCCAGCCCACCCCCGAGCAGGCCGCCGAGGTACTGGCCCGCACGGCATCGGTGACCGAGTCCATCCACGACACCTTCGCCTCGGCCCGCCGCCACCACGACCGAGCCGTCACCCTGATGATGCAGGCCGACATGTTCGACCCCACCGTCAGCGATCCCTCCTACGCCGACTACTACGCCTTCCAGCCGATCGTCGCCGCCATCGCCCGCGAGTCGGCCGCCTTCGACGGCCCGGTCTACCTCTTCAACGGCGACAGCCACCTCTACAACAGCGACCAGCCGCTGGCTACCGGATCCTCGTGGCTGTCCCTCTACCACCTGACCACCGCGGTGCCCAACCTGCACCGCATCACCGTCGACGGCTCCAACAACGCCAAGGACTACCTGAAGGTCACCGTCCAGCCACACAACCCCCAGGTCCTCAACTGGACCCGGGTCCCCCTGGCCGGTTCCGGCGCCTGACACCCGGGTGCGTCGGCGATCGGTCCGCTCGTCAGCGGTCCGACCGCCGACGCCGTATTCCCGTCCCGCCCCATCCGACCAGACTGTGCGGCGGACGGTTCGGGGATCCCGTCTCGCGGCCTGGTTCATGAACCTCGGCGGCGCAGAGCGCGTGTCGTAGGGCGCGGCTCAAGGGGGTCACGCCCGCGCGGGGACGTTCACCGCTGTTTGGCCTGCTCCTTCTGAGCGAGCTGATGCCGGTTGCCCAGGAAGGCCGGGCCCCAGCCTGGAGATAGGTGCCCGACCACGATCGCGACGGCCGCTTCCGCCGTCTCCGCCGGGCCGACGACCTCTGATCGAGACGGTCCCTCCACAAGGAAGCCCCCGCCCTTCATCGGGGCGATATACGGGATATCCCACGTGGGGGGATGCTCAGTGCAGCGGCTGAAGTGCAGCTCCCACATGCCAACCCAGGGAAAGAGCTGTCGCAGCCGAGGCTCTGCATACGCTGACCGGACCAGCGTGCTGTCGACTCGGTCGCTGGAAAGCCACTCCTGCCACGCAGCCTCGGTGACGTCCTCTGCCACATCGCTCGTCGTCATGGGCCGCAGTGTGCCAAAGCGGGCCCGTCGGGAGATAACCAGGCTCTTCGATCTTGCCGGTGATCGCCATGAACTGTACTGATTACACTCAGTCAGCGACATTCATCTCTCGACGGGTCCAGCGAAGGCACTGAGGGCGATTTGCGAGGTAATACCCGTTTCGGAGTTGGGGTTGGGTGAGGTCGGCTGGTCGCGGGCTCGTGTCCGGGTTACGGGCCGGGCCGGGTGAACAGGGGGCTCGGTCTCGGTGAGGATGCCGCGGCTGACCAGACGCTTGAGCTTGGAGCGGACCTCCTAGAAGGCGCCGGCGAACTTGAAGGCCTGGTCGACGAAGATGTGGTGCGGCCATGCCGTGCCGATGTTATGGACCTCGTACTCGCCGTTGCTGAGCTTCACGACACGGTCGACGACGCCGCCCGTGTAGGCGGAGGTCAGCGCAGCTTCCGTTGCCTTGGTCGCTTCGGTTCCGATGACGAGCGTCCCTTCCCCCTCGGTGTAGTTCGCCGGGATCTGCCCGACTTTCTTGTCCACGGCCGGGGAACCCTGCTTGAAGGGCATTGCCGAGGAAGTTGCAGATACGCCGCCAGTCGGTTGCACGGTGACGTTCGTGGCTGTGACGATCGCGCTGCTGGTCCACCCGAGTACGAGGACGGGTTCGCCCTTTGCAACGGCACTCGCCGTGGCCGATCCCGTCCCCTTCCGGTATGTCGTGGAGGACGCCTCGTCGACGGTGACCGTCTGACCTGTTGCCGTCGAGACCGTGAAGGTCGACTTGGATGTGCTGGCGACCGTGCCGACTACTCCCCCGGGCGCGGGCCCAGAGCGGGCGTTGGATCCCCCACCGGAGGCTCCGGGGCGGCCAGGGAAGCCGCTCCCTCCGGGCATGGGGTGCCCGGCCGCGGCCGAGGGGCCCCCGGCCGCTCCCGAGGGGGACCCGCTCGTTGCCGAGGGAGAGGAGTTGGCACAGCCGGCGGAAAGTCCGATTGCCGCACACAGCAGCGCAGCGGTTCCGATCCGTCGACGGCTTGTGTTCGACAGCGATCGCTGTACGGCGCCGCCTGAACTTCCAGCGACCGACGGCACTGACGTCGCGGTCGTCTCGTGGGGGCCCGTTGAATCGTAAGCGGTCATGATGGCGTTTCTCCTAGTCAGGCAGTGTCCACGCAGAGAGTGCCAGCCGTTCCTGAGAGGAACCTTTGAGAGCCCGCCTCTCGGCGACGGCAGGTTCGCAGGCGCCCGGCCAGGATGACGCCGTGGCCGAGTACACGATCAGAACTGCCAGCGGGGACGACTGGCCGTCATATGCGGAGACCTCAGCACGGTCCTCAGCGCGGTCCTTCAGCCTCGATCGCTGGTTTGCGAAACAGCCGAGGGGGAGGGCGAGCATTCCTTTCGCACGGGCACGACCACGGTCACCGCTGCTTGGGAGCTCGCCGGCACCTGGTACGTGGACGTCGAGGGCGAAGAGACCGGCTACTGGCAGAGCCGTCCGCAGGCACCGGAAGACAGCATGTCGAATGCTTGTCGAAGTCGGCGTGCAAGGCTCCGCCGGGCCATACGACTGCCCAGGTCAGAGACCTACTCCCGTCAAACCAGCGGAGCGCCTTCCAAGCACTGGACGTGTGCAGCTCGATGTCGAATCCGACGAAGTCCGGGCGGTAGTACAGCAGGTTCGCATCGAGATGGTCACCGGTTTGGGAAGCCACCGGCGGTGGTCAAGAACCGTCCTGGCGATGCCATGTGGGTCGTCGGCGGTCGAGCCTGGCCATCACTTGCTCTGAAGGCCAGATCAGGCACCGCACGACCACGTTGTGGACTACGTACCAACCGGGGTTCACCCAGCCACGTTCCTTGTCCACAAGCCCCGGACCTCCGTCGCTGTAGACGTACCGCAAATAGCAGCGGAGGAGAGGGCCGCCAGCCACGAGAAGGATCGGGGCGAGCGCAATGCCGCCGACCGTAGCGCAGAGACGAGCCGTCCGGGAGGTCACAACGCCAATCCGCATGGCCGCATCCTGGCATCACTCCATCCCCGGCGGAAGCGCGGTTCGACCTGCCCGCTGCGTGCCCATCTGACGGGTGCGCGGCGGGGAACTACGGAGAACAGCGGCGGTGCCGATCCGTAGGCCCGCGGCCAGCGCCGCGACCGCCGGGCTGCCTTGGGGAACTTGGCCTCCAAGGCGTCCAGGACGTGTGCCATGGTCGACGGGACCACCGCGGCCTCCGTCGCCGCCACGCTCCAGGCCCTGTCCACGCCCTCCCGGCTGCTGATCCTGCTCGCCCTGCGGCAGTCCCCTCACCCAGTCGGCGATCTCGCGGCCGCTGTGGGCATGGAGCAGTCCGCCGTCTCCCACCAGTTGCGCCTGCTGCGCACCCTGGGTCTGGTCACCGGACGACGTCACGGCCGCAGCATCGTCTACAGCCTCTACGACGACCACGTCGCCCAGCTCCTCGACCAGGCCGTCCACCACATCGAGCACCTGCCCCTCGGAGTGCGGGACACGGGCTGAGGGAAGCCCGTGAGCGGCGAAGGCTGCTGATCACCGACCCGTAAGGAGAGTCCAGGCGGGCTGAGCGAACGCCGGTGGCGCCCGGGAATCGAGGTCCTCTCCTCGCAGACCGTCAGCATCCTTCCGGCCGCCGTCTGCGAGCTGCCCACCGCCCAACAGGACACGCTCTCCGGTCTGGCCGCCCAGCCGGTGCCGCAGGTCGAGGACTACCGGCTCAGCCTCGTTCGGCTGCCCTGACACCGACCACGGCGCGCCCAGGGGTCAGATCGTCGGGGCGGCTTCCCTTGTACGCCCTGCTTCCGCGCCGGTCTCGGCGGTGTCGCTCAGGCCCAGGCGGAGATGCTCGACGTGGTAGAGGGCCTGGTCGAGGAGTTCTGCGACGTGGTTGTCGTAGAGGGAGTAGACCACGGACCGGCCTTGCCGGGTGCCGACGACCAGGCCGAGGTTTCGCAGCAGGCGCAGCTGGTGGGAGCAGGCCGACTGCTCCATGCCGACCTCGGCGGCCAGTTCGGTCGCGGGCAGCGGGCCCTCGCGCAGCCGGGCCAGGATGAGCAGCCGGGACGGGGTCGCCAGCGCCTGCAGAGTGGTGGCCACCTTGGCGGCATTGGCCGCGTCCAGGCGTGCGCGCGGGACGCTTCCGGCAGGCGGTGCGGCTCCATGACCCATGCGCCCAGGATACGGCAAGATCCCATGAACGCATGAATCGGTCTTCATTCGTTCCTGTTACGGTGGTGGGGTCGGACCGCGCCCCCATCCGTGAAGGAACCCCTGTCGATGTCTGCCACTCTCACACGCCCGGCCCCACCCGGCGGTGCCACCCGCGAGACGGTCGCGCCCCGCCGGCACACCCGGATCTTCGCGCTGCCCGAGGCCCGGTGGGCGGCCGCGGCCCTGGCGCTGTTCCTGATCGCGCTGCCGCTGTACCTCACCGGCGCGCCCGCCTGGTCGTGGGGCCCGCTGTTCGCGGCCGTCTACGCCACCGGCGGCTGGGAGCCCGGCTGGGCCGGCCTCAAGGCGCTCAAGGACAAGACACTGGACGTGGACCTGCTGATGGTGGTCGCGGCCCTGGGTGCGGCCGCGATCGGCCAGGTGCTGGACGGGGCGTTGCTGATCGTCATCTTCGCCACCTCCGGGGCGCTGGAGGCGATCGCCACCGCCCGCACCGCCGACTCGGTGCGCGGCCTGCTGGACCTCGCCCCCGCCACCGCCACCCGCCTCACGAGCGACGGCAGCGAGGAGAGTGTGCCCGCCGGGCAACTGGGCATCGGCGACACGATCCTGGTACGGCCCGGCGAGCGGATCGGCGCCGACGGCCGGGTCCTGGACGGGGCGAGCGAGGTCGACCAGGCCACCATCACCGGCGAACCGCTGCCCGTGGCCAAGCAGGAGGGCGACGAGGTCTTCGCCGGCACCCTCAACGGCACCGGCGCCCTGCGCGTGACGGTCGAGCGCGACCCGTCCGACTCGGTGATCGCGCGCATCGTGGCCATGGTCGAGGAAGCCTCCGAGACCAAGGCCCCCACCCAGCTGTTCATAGAGAGGATCGAGCAGCGGTACTCGATCGGCATGGTCGCGGCCACGGTGGCGCTGTTCGTCGTGCCGCTGCTCTTCGGCGCCGGTGTGCAGTCCACGCTGCTGCGCGCGATGACCTTCATGATCGTCGCCTCACCGTGCGCGGTGGTGCTGGCCACCATGCCGCCGCTGCTGTCCGCGATCGCGAATGCCGGGCGGCACGGGGTGCTGGTGAAGTCCGCCGTGGTCATGGAGCGGCTCGGGCAGGTGGACGCCGTCGCGCTGGACAAGACCGGCACCCTGACCGAGGGCACCCCGCGCGTGACCGACATCCGGCCGCTGGATGGCTCGGGCCTGGACGAGGACGCCCTGCTCCGGCTGGCGGCAGCGGCTGAGCACCCCAGCGAGCACCCGCTGGCCCGCGCCGTCGTGGAGGCCGCCCACACCCGGGGCCTCACCATTCCGCTGGTGGAGGACTTCGCCTCCACCCCTGGAACCGGCGTGACCGCGACCGTGGGGGACCGCACCGTGGCCGTCGGCAGCCCCACCCGACTGCTGAAGGGCAGTGACCAATCGGCCGCTGCGGTGGCCACCGATCTGGAGGAGGAGGGCCGCACCGCGGTGCTGGTCCTGGCCGACGGCATCCCGGTCGGCGTGCTCGGCATCGCCGACCGGCTACGTGCGGAGGCCGCCGCCACCACCGCGGACCTGGGCGAGCTGACCGGCACAACGCCGGTGCTGGTCACCGGCGACAACCCGCGCGCCGCGACCCGGCTCGCCAAGGAGGTCGGCATCACCGACGTGCGCGCGGGTCTCCTGCCGCAGGACAAGGTCGCCGCCGTACGGGAGTTGGAGCAGGCCGGGCGGAAGGTGCTGGTGGTCGGGGACGGTGTCAACGACGCGCCCGCGCTGGCCGCCGCCCACACCGGCATCGCCATGGGGCGCGCCGGATCCGACCTGGCCCTGGAGACCGCCGACGCGGTCGTGGTGCGCGACGAACTCGCCGCCATCCCCACCGTCGTCGCACTCTCCCGCCGCGCCCGTCGCCTGGTCCTGCAGAACCTCGCGATCGCCGGCGTCTTCATCACCGGCCTGGTCATCTGGGACCTGGTCGGCAACCTGCCGCTGCCGCTCGGCGTCGCCGGACACGAGGGCTCCACCGTCATCGTCGGCCTCAACGGCCTGCGCCTGCTGGCCGACCACGCTTGGCGCCGCGCCCGCACCGAGATCGGAACCAGCCAGTGAACCGCCGCACCCGTAAGGCCACCGCCCCCGCCACCGCGGGGGCGGCCCGCTGCACGGTCACCGTCTGCCGCGGCTGCTGCTGCGGAACGGCGAAGATCCCCGGTGTGGACCACGCCGCCCAGCTCGCCGGCCTGCGGCAGGCACTCGCCGACACCGCACAGGTGCGGGTGACCGGCTGCCTGGACGCCTGCGAGCACGCCAACGTCATCGTCGTCCAGCCCTCCGCCGCCGGACGGGCGGCCGGCGGGCGCCCGGTGTGGCTGGGCCTGGTCAACGACCCCGCCGCCACCGACGACATCGCCGCCTGGATCACCGCCGGCGGCCCCGGGCTCGCAGACCCACCCGGCGTACTCGACCTGTACGCCTTCACCCCCTCCCGCCGCGTCCGCCAAGCCATCGACGGCTGACCGCAACCACCGTTCACGGGATGCGGGGAGGCGTGACCCGTCAGTTGAGCTGGGCGGCCTGCCGTGGAGCGGGGGCCGCCCGGAGCCGGTCGGGCAGCGTGCCGTCGTCGGGCATCCCGGCCCGCAGCCACTCCCCGACCGCCTCGGCGTCGGCCTCGGTCGCCAGCGGACCCAGGCGTACGACGGCCCCGGCGGGCCTGCGGTCGACCCCGCACGCCTGCACGGCGGCATACAGCCCACGGCCGCTCCGGCAGTGCAGCACCTGCGCCAGGCAACCGGTGGAGACCATGACCCCGTGCGGGCACCCCCGGACCGCGCGGCGCAGCCCGTCCATCACCCGCCCGGCCGCGGCGGCATGACATGAGCCGCAGACGACAAGGGTGAAAGGACGGCCCTGACGGCCGCCCGCCGTGTCGCTCATCTCCGCGCCTCCTCCGTATGGGTCAAAGGAATCCCCTGTTTGCGCCACGGGTGACCGAACTCGCCTGGTGATCTACCGAGTTGGGGGGCGAGTGATTTGACACCGCCTCGCCGCACCACCAGCCTATGCTCATGACATCCATTTTCAATAGAGGTGGCTGAAGTTATGCGCGTTGCCTTCGTCGGCAAGGGCGGCAGCGGCAAGACGACCCTGTCGGCCCTCTTCTCCCGTCACCTGGCGCGCTCGGGCGCGCCGGTCGTCGCGATCGACGGCGACATCAACCAGCACCTGGCTCACGCCCTCGGTTTCGACGAGGACGAACGCTTCACCGCACCGCCGCTCAGCGCGCGCACCGGGGAGATCAAGGACTACCTGCGCGGCACGAATCCGCGGATCCGGTCCCGCGACGCCATGGTCAAGACGACCCCGCCCGGACGCGGCTCCCGGCTGCTGCGGCTGCTCGGCGACGACGAGATCCACAGCCACCACGTCCAGGAGGTCGACGGCGTCCCGCTCATGGTCACCGGCGCCTTCGGCGAGAGCGACCTCGGCGTGACCTGCTACCACTCCAAGCTCGGCGCGGTCGAGCTGTACCTCAACCACCTCGTGGACGGCCCCGGCGAGTACGTCGTCGTCGACATGACCGCGGGCGCCGACGCCTTCGCCTCCGGCCTGTTCACCCGTTTCGACATGACGTTCCTGGTCGTGGAACCGACCCGCAAGAGCGTCTCCGTGTACCGCCAGTACCGGGAGCACGCGGCCGAGTTCGGCATCCCGGTCGCCGTCGTCGGCAACAAGGTCACCGGCGAGGACGACCTGCTCTTCCTCAAGGAGCACGTCGGCGAGGACCTGCTGGCGCACTGCGAGCAGTCCTCCTACGTACGCGCCCAGGAGCAGGGCCGGGGCCGCGGCGAGCCGGAGCCGCACAACACCCGCACCCTGGACCTGCTGCGCGCGGCCGTGGACGCCCGCCCCAAGGACTGGGCCACCTTTCAGAAGCACGCTGTGGAGTTCCACCTGCGCAACGCCGCCGCCTGGGCCAACGAGGCCATCGGCCAGAACCTCGCCGCCCAGGTCGACCCGGACTTCCGGCACGGCCCCGCAGCGCTGGCCGTCCCCGACTGACCCCCTACCCCCTCAAGAACTCAACCACAGAAACAGAACAGGACAGCGCTTCATGTCACTCGACGTCTCCCCGCAGCTGCTCGCCGAAGCCGAGAACGGTGAGGTGCGGGAGCAGGACTTCGTGGAAACGGTCCGTACGTCCCTGCCGTACGCCTACGACCTCATCGCCCGCCTGGCCGACGAACTGCGCTCCGGCACCGCGGAATTCGCCGACAACCAGATTCCGCCGCTCTCCGAGAAGGAGCGCGGCCAGCTGCTGCGCGCCCTGTCCAGCGACGCCATCCGCGGCAGCCTGGAACGTCACTTCGGCATCGCCCTGGCCTTCCAGAACTGCCACCGTGTCGCGGCCTTCCACCCCGAGGCGCGCGGCGGCGCCACCCACACCCGCTTCACCTCCCTGCGCGCACAGATCCTCAACCAGTCGCCGGAGTTCCGCGACTGCTGAACCACTGCCGGCCGCGACCGCCACCTGCCGGAAAGCCGGCGTTCGGCAGTCAGGCCGGCCACTTCGTCCCCTCGGCGGCCGTCACTCACCAGGACACCCGGTCCTCGTGAGCGGCGGCCGCCAACGCTTGCCCCGACGGCATCCGCCGCACCCCCTGCCTGCGCAGCCCCGAGCAGTCGTACGCACGGTCAAAAGACGGCAACGGTTTTCATCTGGCATTGATCTGAAAATCATTTCCATCTAGCGTGGAAAGTGTCGCCCCACGGCCGGCGCGTGTCCGTCACGCGCCCGGCATCGCCCGAAGGAGCCCGCGCATGTCCACCGCCCCCGCCTCCCGTTCCGCCCGGCCGACCGCGAGGATCGCACTGGTCACCGCGACGGCCGCCCTGACGGCCGTGACGGCGACCGCCTGCTCGAACTCCTCCTCGCACACCAGCAACACCGCCGCGACCGGCAGCGGCTCCGGCAAGACGATCCAGGTGGTGGCGGCGGAGAACTTCTGGGGCAGCATCGCCTCCCAGCTCGGCGGCAGCCACGTGAAGGTGACCAGCATCATCAACAACCCGGACACCGACCCGCACGACTACGAGCCGACCGCCGCCGACGCCCGCACCGTGGCCGGCGCCCGGTACACGATCGTCAACGGCATCGGCTACGACACCTGGGCCGACAAGCTGCTGGCCGCCAACCCCGGCAGCGGACGCACCCAGCTCGAGGTCGGTGACCTGGTCGGGATCAAGCCGGGCGGCAACCCGCACCGGTGGTACTCCCCGGACGACGTCCACCAGGTCATCGACAAGATCACCGCCGACTACAAGAAGATCGCCCCGGCCGACGCGGCCTACTTCGACCAGCAGAAGAAGACCTTCGAGACGAAGACGCTCGGCGATTACAACAAGCTCATCGCCGACATCAAGGCCAAGTACGCGGGCACCCCGATCGGTGCTTCGGAGTCCATCGTCACGCCGCTCGCCGAGGGCCTGGGGCTGAAGATGCTCACCCCCGAGACGTTCCTGGACGCGATGAGCGAGGGCTCCGACCCCACGGCCAAGGACAAGGCCACCATCGACCAGCAGATCAAGAACAAGCAGATCAAGATCTACGTCTACAACTCCCAGAACTCCACGCCGGACGTGCAGGCGCAGGTCAAGGAGGCCAAGGCGCAGGGCATTCCGGTCGCCACGGTGACTGAGACCCTCACCCCCGCCGGGGCCTCCTTCCAGCAGTGGCAGACCACCCAGCTGCAGGGCATCGAGCAGGCCCTGGCCAAGGCCACCGGGAAGTGAACTGACGCCATGAACCCGATAGCGAAGGCACGCGAAGCCGTCACACACACCAGCGGCCACGCCGTCCCCAGTCGCCGAAGCGGGGGGCACGACACAGCTACAGGAACGGGAAGCGATCCGGTGGTCGCCCTGCGCGGGGCCGCCGTGCGGGTCGGCGGCAGGACGTTGTGGTCGGGGGTGGACCTTCGCATCGGGGCCGGCGAGTTCACCGCCGTGCTCGGTCCCAACGGCGTCGGCAAGTCCACCATGGTCAAGGTCCTGCTCGGCGCCCTGCCCGCGGCGGCCGGCGAGGTACGGGTGCTCGGGGCCCGGCCCGGGCAGGCCAACGAACGCATCGGCTACCTGCCGCAGCGCCGCAGCTTCGACGCCACCCTGCGCATTCGCGGCATCGACGTGGTGCGCATGGGCCTGGACGGCGACCGCTGGGGGGTGACGCTGCCGTTGCCGAGCGCGCGTCGGTGGGCCGCCCGCGCCCGGGTGGAGGAGGTGATCGAGCTGGTCGGGGCGTCGGCGTACGCACACCGGCCCATCGGGCAGTGCTCAGGCGGCGAGCAGCAGCGGCTGCTGATCGCCCAGGCACTGGTCCGCAGGCCGGAACTGCTGCTGCTGGACGAGCCGTTCGACAGCCTCGACCTGCCCAACCAGAGCGCCGTCGCCGCGCTGATCGGGCGCATCTGCCACCACGAGGGCGTCTCGGTGGTCATGGTCGCCCATGACGTGAACCCGATACTCCACCACCTGGACCGGGTGGTGTACCTGGCCGAGGGCGGGGCCGCCACCGGCACCCCGGAGGAGGTCATCACCTCCCAGACGCTGACCGGGCTGTACGGCACGCCGGTCGAGGTGCTGCGGACCTCGGACGGGCGACTGGTCGTGGTGGGCCAGCCGGATGCCCCCGCGGTGCACACCGACCGGCACGACACCCCGGGGAGCGGTCATGCTGCTGGCTGAGACGGGGGCACCGGACTGGTCCTGGAACCTCCTGACGGACTTCCAGGAGATGTGGTCGTACCCGTTCATGGTCAACGCGTTCCGCGCGGGCGCGATCGTGTCCGTGGTCTCCGCGGTCGTGGGGTGGTTCGTGGTGCTGCGGCGGCAGACGTTCGCCGCGCACACCGTCTCCGCCGTCGCCTTCCCGGGCGCCGCCGGAGCGCTCTTGCTCGGGGTCAGCGCGGTCTACGGGTACTTCACGCTGTGTGTGGCCGCCGCGCTGGTCATCGCGGCCCTGCGCGGCGGCGGTGAGCATCAGGAGGCAGCGCTGACCGGGACCGTGCAGGCGTTCCTGCTCGCGTCCGGCTTCCTGTTCACCGCCCTGTACAGAGGGCTGCTGGAAGGTCCGCAGACCATCCTCTTCGGCACCTTCCTGGGGATCACGTCGTCGCAGGTTACCGTGCTGACGGTGGTCGGTGCTGTTGTCGTCGCGGTGCTGGCGTTGATCGGACGGCCGCTGCTGTTCGCCTCCGTCGACCCTCAGGTGGCCGCCGGACGCGGCGTGCCGGTCCGCGCGCTGTCGGTGGTCTTTCTCGTCCTGCTCGGTGCGGCCACGGCGGAAGCGAGCCAGATCACCGGGACGCTCCTGGTCTTCGCCCTCATGGTGATCCCGGCCGCCACCGCACAGACCCTCACCCCCCGCCCGGGCCTCAGCCTGGCCGTGGCCGTCCTGCTGGCGTTCGCCGCGACCTGGCTGGGGCTGACCGCCGCCTACTACTGGCCCTACCCTCTGGGCTTCTTCGTGACGACCATCGCCTTCGCCGGATACCTGCTCGCGCTGGGCCGGCGCTCGCTGCGCGAGGTACTCAGTCGCACCCGGGCCGGAGCCGCATCCGGTTCCAAGGAGGTGGTCGCATGACCGTCCTGTTCGCCGCCTCTCCGCTGTCCCATCCGTTCTTCCTGCACGCCTTCCTCGCCGGTACCGCCATCGCCGCGGCCTGCGGGCTGGTCGGCTACTTCCTGGTGCTGCGGGCCCAGGTCTTCACCGGCGACGCGCTCAGCCATGTCGCCTTCACCGGTGCGATGGCCGCTCTCGCCTTCGGCGCCGACCTTCGCCTCGGGCTGTTCGCGGCCACCATCGCCATGGCGCTGCTCTTCGGCACCCTCGGCCGCAAGGCGCGGCCCGACGACGTGGTCATCGGGAGCGTCTTCTCCTGGATCCTGGGCCTGGGCGCCTTCTTCATCACGCTCTACACGACGTCCCGCAGCACCACGAACGGCACCGCCGGGGTGAGTGTGCTGTTCGGCTCCATCTTCGGCATCTCCGCCAGCAGCGCGGCCGTCGCCGCCCTGGTGGCCGCAGGGGTCGGTCTGTTGGTCGTGCTGATGGCCCGGCCGCTGCTGTTCGCCACGCTCGACGACGCCGTGGCCGCGGCCCGCGGGGTACCGGTCCGGCTGCTCGGCTACGGCTTCCTCGCCCTGGCCGGGGTCAGCGCCGCCGAAGCGACCCAGGCGGTCGGTTCCCTGCTCCTGCTCGGCCTGCTCGCCGCCCCCGCGGGCGCCGCGATCCGGCTGACCGACCGCCCCTACCGGGCACTCGCCCTGTCCGCGGGGCTTGCGGTGCTGGAGACGTGGGCGGGGCTGTTCGCCTCCTTCGCGGCGCCGAAGATGCCGCCGAGCTTCGCCATCATGGCCGCCGCCACGGCCGTCTACGCCGCCACCTTCCTGATACGACGGCCCGCCCCCGGTCCTCGTACGCCAACCGCCGTCCCCACCGGCACATGAGCGAAGGCACCCGATGGCACCCGACCGCCAGTACACCCCCGCCCCGTCGCACGACGTCACGTTGATCGGCCGCCTGACCCAGCAACGCACCATCGTGGTCGAGGCGCTCATCCGGGCCGACGACTTCGTCGGCGCCCAGGCCCTCCACGACCAGCTCGCCGCCGCCGGCTCGCCGGTCGGCCTGTCGACGGTCTACCGCACGCTGGCCGGCTTGGCCCGCGTCGGCCGGGTTGACGTGGTGCGCGACGCCAGCGGTGAACGCCTCTTCCGCTACCGCCTGGGACCCGAACACCGCCACTACCTCATCTGCACCGAATGCGGCCTGAGCCGGCCCGTCGACTCCGGCCCGGTGGAAGAGTGGGCCGACACCATCGCACGAACCTCCGGGTTCGCGAACGTCCGGCACACGGTGGATTTGTCCGGGGTGTGCCCGGACTGCGGCCGCCGGCAGGCGGCGGACGAGCACCGGTGAACTCCCCGCCACTCCCTTTCCGGAGTGGTCTTCCGTCAAGGGCAACAGTCGCACCCCTGAGCACAGTCGCAGGCATCCGCCTCCCGCCGGCCCGCGCCCGGCACGACAGCCGACGGCGTTGCGCAGCACCCCTCCCCACGCCACGCGTCGCACCCCTCCTTCACCGCTACCGCAGCGGTGGCGAGGGCCGCGAGCGGATCGGCCCACGACCAGCCGAGCACGGCATCGGCGACCAGGCCCACCAGCAGCACCGCCGACAAAATAGGTGCACAGCAGGGTCTGCTTGGAGTCGGCCACGGCGGATGCGGAGCCCAGTTCCCGTCCGGCGCGGCGCTGGGCGGCCGACAGGAACGGCATGACCACGAGCGAGAGGGCAGCCAGCACGATCTCAGGCAGGGAGCGCGTGGCCTCACCTGCGCCGGTCAGGGCCCGTACGGCATCGACGGCAACGTAGGCGGGGAGCGCGAAGAACGACAGCGCGATGATCCGCAACGCGCTCTCCTCCCGGGCCTCGCGCACCGCGTGCTCACGGGCGGAGAACTGCCAGACGGCAGCGGCCCGGCGGCCTGGCCCCGGTGCTGGACGCGAAGAGGGCCAGGCAGGTGGAAGAGTCGTCGGACCGTGCGGAAAGTCTTGACCGGGTCGACGCAGCCGGGTCACTTCCAGAGGACGGCGGTGGGGATGCCGCAGTTGTCCGTACGGCTGTCTCGGTTATCGGGAGCTGTAGGGCAGGAGTGCCATCTCGCGTGCGTTCTTGATGGCCTGCGCTATCTGCCGCTGCTGCTGACCGGTCACGTGGGTCACCCGACGGCTGCGGATCTTTCCGCGGTCGGAGATGAACTTCCGCAGCAAATCGGTGTTCTTGTAGTCGATGTAGGTGATGCCGGCGGCGTCCAGCGGGTTGGCGCGCTGACGCTTGGCGGTCTGCCGCCCGGGGCTTGTGCGTCGGGGCATGGTGAGGTCGACCCTCTCTTTCAACGGGATGGGGTGGATTGCGCGGGCGACAGTTCAGGGTGCGTCGCCGCCGGGACAAATCGCGGTTCAGGTCACTGGGTCGAGCAAGTCGTCGAAGGCGTGGGGAAGTTGTTTCCAGCGGTCCCTGCCCGCCGCGTACTCGTCGTCGGTGAGCAGGCAGGAATCGAGCAGGTCCAGCAGACCGTCGCGGTCCAGGCCGGGCGAGGTGAACGTGAGGTACTGGCAGCGGTCACCGTGTTCGGGGTGCCAGTCCGCAGAGGCGGCCAGGCGGCGTTCCGCGGGCACCATCTCCCAGGCGGCATCGGGCAGGGCCGCCAGCCAGGGGCCGGCCGACTCCACGCACAGCGCGCCGCCCGCGGCGTCCCACGACAGCAGCGTGTCGGGGCGGTCCGCCAGCCAGAACCGTCCACGGCTGCGAGCGGCGGCGCAGGTCAGATCCTCCAGCGCCGCGTAGAGACGCTGCGGGTGGAAAGGCCGTTCGTGCCGCCAGACGAAGGTGCTCACGCCGTGCTCGTCGCACTCCTGCGGCAGCAGCGCGCACGCGGGATGCACGCGGGCGGCGGCCGCTCCCACGTCGAAGCCCGCCGCCAGCAGAGCGGCCCCCAGGGCGCCACTGTCCACGCGTACCTTGCGTGCGCCCGGCGTGAGCTGGGCGAGCAGCGCGTGGTCGGTGTCGTCGGCGGCCTCGCCGCCCTCCCCGCACGAACTGCCCTCGCCGAGGGCGATGACCGTGGGGTATTCCAGTTGCCGGGCAAAGGTGCCGGCGATGGTGCGCTGGTCGTTCGGGGCGGCGGCGAGGCCGGCATCGGCCAGGTCGTCGCCGTTGGACAAGTACGGCAGGACGAGTGCGGCGTCGACCGCGGTGGCGACCCTGGTCAGCGCCAGCGGTGGCCCTGCGGCGGCGATGACCGGGGCCATGCCCTGGGGTTCGACGGAGTCCCACAGTTCCACGACGGCCAGCCGGTGCCTGCCCTCCTCGGCGAGCCGCAGGAGTTCGGGGACGAGGTCCTCGCGCAGCGCGCAGCACGCGCAGTCGTTCACCAGGGGTGCGTCGCCGCCGGCCAGCAGGCCGGCGGCGTCGCGTACCGTGCGGCGCACCGCGCTGTCGACGGCGGACGTCAGGTCGTGGTGCAGCGCGATGGAGCCGGGGACCGTACGCAGGATCTCCTCGACGGCGCCCCGGCGGGCGTCGGCGTGCAACCCGGCGACGATCGCGACCGGCAGCCGCGCCTGGTCCCCGCTCACTGCTCGCTCCCTCCGCGTCCGTAGCGCCGCTCGAAGCGCTCGACCCGGCCCGCGGTGTCCAGGACCCGCTGGGTGCCGGTGTAGAAGGGGTGGCTCGCCGAGGAGATCTCGACGTCGATGACCGGATAGGTGTTGCCGTCCTCCCACTCGACGGTCTTGTCGCTCGTGGCCGTCGACCGGGTCAGGAAGGCGAAGTCGGCGGCCCGGTCACGGAAGACGACCGGGCGGTAGGCGGGGTGGATTCCGGGCTTCACGGCTCTCAACGCTCCTCACGGAAGTCGACGTGGCGCCCCTCGATCGGGTCGTACTTGCGCAGCGTCAGCCGGTCGGGGTCGTTACGGCGGTTCTTGCGGGTCACGTAGGTGTAGCCGGTGCCGGCGGTGGACCTCAGCTTGATGATCGGGCGCAGTTCGTTACGGGCCATGGACAGCACCATACAGGCTTGGTTTTCATTTTCATTAAGCTGCTACTGTGCCACCACCCGACGAGGAGGAACCATGTCCGCCCACTGCCAACTCACCGGCCGACAGCCCGGCTTCGGCCACCACATCTCCCACTCCCACCGGCGCAGCGAGCGCCGCTTCAACCCCAACATCCAGTCCAAGCGCTACTGGCTGCCGAGCGAAGGCCGCCACGTCCGGCTCACCCTCTCCGCCAAGGGCATCAAGACGGTCGACACGATCGGCATCGAAGCCGCAGTGGCCCGCATCCGCGCCCGGGGAGGGAAGGTCTGATGGCGAAGAAGAGCAAGATCGCGAAAAATGAACAGCGGCGCCTCATCGTGGCCCGCTACGCCGCGCGCCGCGCCGAGCTGAAGGCGATCATCTCGTCCCCCGCAAGCTCCGACGAGGGCCGCGCCGCAGCCCAGAGGGAACTGCGCCGACAGCCCCGCGACGCCGGCGCAACCCGCCTGCGCAACCGCGACTCCGTGGACGGGCGCCCCCGCGGCCACCTGCGAGCCTTCGGCCTGTCCCGCATCCGCGTACGCGAGATGGCCCACGCGGGCGAGCTCCCCGGCGTCACCAAGAGCAGTTGGTGACCCGCGCCCGATCTGCTCACGCCGCGAGCCCTCTGGGCTACCGCAGCGCCCCACACGGTGGTGTGGATGGCGCCGCCGCTCGAGGGGTCCATGATCAGCACACGGTGAGCGGACGGCCCTGATGTTCTCGCGTTGATCGGGCTGAGACCACGACAAGCCGCGGCGCAGCAGGAGGCGAACGGCACCTGCCAACCACACCCGAGGGTGGCTGTCAACGGCCGTCGATGACCCCACGACCAGTGTCCTGGACCGCAATGACAACCCGGCCGAGAGTTCGGGACGAAGAGCACAGTCGTGCTGGATGTGCATCGGCGTGCACCGTCCAGGCGGAGTGTGTTTGCCGTTGACGCGAGCGGCAACGCGAAGTCCATGAGTCAATCGAACAGCGGCACGAATCATGATTCCGCGTCCAAGCGGAGTTCATCTGCCAAGGCCCGGCGGGCCACGGCGAAGGCGACTGCTCCCGCGTCGCAGGCGGCAGACAAGGCAGCCGAAAAGTCCGGTGACGTGGCGTCAGTAACCGTCGACACGGGCGAGCGTGCGGCCGGAACGGGCACCGCGGTCGTGCACAGCGCGGCAGAGCGTGTCCAAGCTGGCCGCCAGGCCGTCATCGCCGCCTCGGGACAGGCCGTGGCCTTCGCCAAGACGGCATGGGCGTTGATCACCCATCGAAAGCTCCTCGCTACCGGTGTGGGTGCGGGCTTGTCAGCGTTGGGTGCCACGTCATACCTGGCGGGTCGCCGTGCCGGGCGCCGCACGCACGGTCCGATTACCCGTCTGACCGGCGGGTGGATCTGAGGCGAGAGGCGAGCGCCGTCACTTCGTAGCGGGGCCGCCGAGCGACATCACAACTCGGGCATCTCCTTGCCCAGACGGTCCGACCACCATCCTTGCACGGCCCGCCCCCACAGCAAGATCTTGCGCCGGCTCTCGCCCATACCCCCGCCCTCCCCTGACCGCTCGGCGTCCTAGGCCGACCTCCGAGAGCGTGGCATAGGCAGGGGTGACACCAGCCATGCGCCCAGGGCAGAAGCCGTCGGCGGGGGCGACGTGACGTGCCCGATCAGACCCGGTGGTTCGCCGAGAAGGCGGCGGCCGAGGCGGTGGAGTGGGCTCGACGTGACCACCGCTGCGCAACCGGACCGTTCCCAACTGCTCCGGTAATATCGGCCGTTCCAGTGGGCCGCGCGTGGGGGGCGGGAATGGTCGCGAGGTACTTCGTCTCGCCGCACGGTGGCCGTCGCGCTTACCCCGACATCAGGTCCGCGCTCGCTGCTGCGGCCAGACGGGGCCGAGCGGCGCTGGTGGAGATCGCACCCGGTCGCTACGAGGAAGCGCTCACCGTCCAGGGCGAGGTCCAGTTGGCTGCGCTCGGCGATCCGGGCTCCGTGGTGGTGAGCCAGTCTCGTGGTGCCGTCCTCGACGCCTTCGGGTCGGTTCGTGTGCACGGCCTTGTGCTGGTCGGCCGCGACGCCGACGTCGTCGGCTGCCATGCGGGAACTCTCACGCTTGATCACTCAGATGTCCGAGCGCACAACGGCGTCAGCGTGCACGCGCAGCCGAACACCTTCGTGACGCTACGGGACAGCGTGTTCCGGCACGGTAGAGCCCTCTTCAGCGGGGCGAACGGGCTCGTCGAACGGTGCCGGTTCACCGACGCCACCGACAATGCGGTCGCGGTGATCGAAGGCGCCGACGTCTCGGTCCAGCGCAGTTGGATCGGGGGCAGCATGATCCATGGCTTGCGGGTCAGCGGTGCACGTGCCCAGGTCAGCGGGTGCGAGCTGACCGGCACCGGCAAGGCGGCCATCATGGCGGACTCGCAGGCGGAGCTCACCGTGACCGACTGCGCGATCAACGCTGTGCACGCGGAGGGAATCGCGTTCATCGAGCAGTCGAAAGGTTCCGTGGACGACACGCGCGTCTTCGACGCGCAACACGGGATCGCAGTTGTGAGTGGCGCCGACCCGGTGGTGCGCGGCTGCGCGTTCACCGAGTGTCGCGACACCGGCATCAACGTCCACGCCTCGGGCCGTGGCAGGTTCGAGGACTGCGAGGTCCTCGGCGCAGGCAACATCGCGGTGTTCTCGACCAAAGGTGGCGCTCCCGAGGTTCACGGTTGCCGCATCTCGCGAGGCAACGTAGGCATAGCCGTCACGGATGCCGGCAGAGGCCGCTTCACCCGGGTCGAGATCGAGGACCTGACGAGCGTCGCGCTGCGGGTCCACGACGAGGCCAGGGCTGTGTTCGAGCAAGTCCGCGTCGAGCGCTGCCCGTCGCACTTGGAGACACGGGGTAACGGCGGTACCACGGCCGACATCACCGACTCGGTGTTCCGTGATTTCGGCATGTCCGCCGCGGAGGTCCTGGGCCAGTCCCGGGTCACGTTGAAAGGCGTGTCGGCGGAGCGGGGAGTGGTGGGCTTCGGTGTCGGCGAGGAGGCTCAGCTGTTCGTGCATGACTGTGACGTCACAGCGGTGAGCTCCTGCGGGGCCGTCGGGTTCGGCAAGGGAAGGCTCGTCGCGCGCAACCTCACGGTGACCGGCTCGGAGGGCTTGGGCCTCTGCGGGACGGACTCCGCCCGCCTGGATGTCATGAACAGCGAGTTCGTCGACTGCGCGACAGCGGGTGCGAGCTTCCAGGGCACGAGCGGCGGACGGCTGGTGGACTGTTCCGTCACCGGAACGCAGGGTGTGGCCGTGCTGGACAACGGCCGCGTCGACCTTGTCTCTCTCCGCACGTCGCTGCCGGTCGTCGAGCGGATCGCAGAGCCGGTCGAGCGTCCGCCGACGATCGTCAACAACTACGACGGCCCGGTGTTCAACGCCGAGGTCCACGGCGCTCAGCTGGCGTGGAGCAACAACAACGTCATCCAGCAGCAGAACAACGAGGACGGTTCCAGCACATGAACGAGCCGCAGAACGTCAACAATTACGACGGGCCGGTGTTCAACGCCGAGGTCTCAGGCGCTCAGTTCGCCTGGAACAACAACACGGTCAGCCAGAACCAGCAGAACAACAGCGCTGTCGCCCCGGGTTTCGAAGCACTCGCCATGCTGGTCACCAACTTGCTCCGAGAGCTGCCCCAAGCCGGCCTCGCTGATCCGGACCGAGAGGATGCCGAGTCCGCAGCCAGAGAGGTGCTCGCGACGATCGCCCGACCGGATGCGCCCGAAGACGGCAGGCTCCGCCGCGCGCTTGCCATGCTGAGGGGAGCTCTGGCCCCAGTCGCGACCGGAGTGGTGGCCGGTACGGCAGCAGGGGCACAGGAGTGGGCCCAAAAGGCGATCGAGGGTTTGACCGGCATCCTCTGATCAGGGGTGACGTATCAGCTGGTCTCCAGCAGCAACGGGCGCGCTCGCTGGCCGGCCGAGGCAGGTGCGGTGCTCAGCTATTCGCCGGCCGGCTGAATATCCCGTTGATTACCGCACCGTCAACAGGACGCACGCCAAAAGGCTCCTGGCGCGGGAATTCAGGCGTGCCTGGTCACGCAATATGTGCCCTTGGCAGGCATAGTTCGCGGATGGCTCACGTCAGCACCGGCCCCGCCCGCGTCGTCGCAGATCTCGGGAACCGCGTCCGTGGCCGTCTTGCCGGGGACGGGCGGCGGCTGAAGATGACGGCCGTCACCGCGCTCGGCCTGTTCGTCGCCGTCCGGCTGTGCGGCGGGATCGTACTCGCCCTCGCCGCCCGGTCCTCGGGCAAACGGCCGCTGCCCCTGCTCGGTTATTCGTGGGACTCGGTCTGGTATCTGAGAATCGCCACGCACGGTTACGACATCCAGAAGAACCTGGCCTTCTTCCCGCTGTATCCGGGCCTGGTCCGCGCCGTCACCGCACTCACTCCGCTCGATGCGATCGCGGCGGGCCTACTGGTGTCCTGGACGGCCTCCGCGGTCGCCGCGTACGGCATCCACCGGCTCGGCGTCCTGCTCTACGGCCCCGCCGTGGCCACCGCGCTCGTCGTGCTGTGGGGCGTGCTCCCGCACTCCGTCGTGCTGTCGATGGCGTACACGGAACCCCTGCTGACCGCGTTCGCCGCCTGGTCGCTGTACTCGGTCCTGACCGGGCGGTGGGTGTGGGCGGGAGCGCTTGCGGCGCTCGCGGGCCTCTCCCGGCCCAACGGCTGCGCCGTGACCGCTGCGGTCCTGGCGGGGGCGGCACACGAGGTGTGGCGGAAGCGCGGGCGCGGAGTTCCCCACAGGTTGTGGGCGGGCGCGGCACTCTCGCCGCTCGGCTGGGGCGGCTATGTGTTGTGGGTGGGCCTGCGCAAGGGTGATCCGCTCGGCGGTTACTTCGCCGTGCAGCGGCGGTGGGGCTCACGCTTCGACTTCGGGCAGGGCGCGCTGCGCTTCACCGAGCACATGATGCTGCACCGCGCACGGCTGGTCTTCCCGATGGCGCTGGTGATCGTCGTCGTGAGCACCGTGCTCTTCGTGCTGCTGATCCTGGACCGTGTCCCGCTGCCGCTGGTCGTCTACAGCGGTGTCCTGCTGCTGATCGCGCTCGGCGGTGCCGGCAACGGATACTTCCAGTGCAAGCCGCGCTTCCTGCTGCCGGCCTTCCCGCTGCTGATCGTGGTGGCGCGGGCGCTGGTGAGAACCGCCAGAGCCCGGCCGTGGCACGCCACCGTGGTGGCGGGCGCCCTTGCCGGGTTCTCGTTCGCCTACGGCGCGTTTCTGGTCGTGGTGTCCCGGCCGGCCCTCTGAGTGACGGATCAGTCAGCACCCGAAGGCACCGACGCGCGTGCGGCGGTCCGGACCGCCCCGTCGGACGGTCCGGGCCGGCCGCCGCCGTTGCCGGACCCCTACGCCTCCTCGTGCCCCAGCGACACGTCCACCTGCCGGCGCCCGCCCCCGTCGATCTTCACGGGGGTGGCGACCGGCGGGTAGCCGCTGGCGACCACCGTGTACTCGTCACCGGAGAGATCGGTGAAGGCGTACGTGCCGTCGGGGCCGGTGGAGCGGGCCGCGACGACGTTGCCCTCCGCGTCCAGCAGGGTGACCCGGGCGTCCTCCACCGCGCGGCCGTCCCGGGTGCGTATCGTGCCGCGTACGTCGGCGGCGGGGCGGAGTTCGATGTCGTGGTGGATGCCCTCGGTCGTGACCGTCACCAGGGACGCTGCCGGGCGGCGGCCCGGGGCGGTGACCGTGACCGCGTAGTCGCCGGGGAGGAGGTCGGCGATCCGGTAGGCGCCGTCGGTCCCCGTCGTCGTCGAGGACGCCACGGCTCCGCGCTCGTCGGTGACGACGACCAGGGCTCCGGACAGCGCCTCTCCGCCCGTGTCGCGCACCGTGCCGGACAGGGTGCCCGTGCCGGCGGGCATCACCAGGTCGTAGGCGATCGGGGCGCCGTTCAGGGACAGCGTGGCGACCTGCGGCTGGTGTCCGGCCGCCGAGCCGATGAGCACCAGGCTCCCGCGTGCGGAGGTGTCCACGGCGTACGAGCCGTCCTCGCGTGAGGTGGCCCGGGCGACCTGGCGGCCCGTCGGGTCAAGCACCGTGATCGCGGCGCGTGCCAGCGGTGTGCCCGCCCCGTCCCGCACCTGGCCGCGGATCACGCCCGGACCGTCGATTTCGATGTCCGGACGGTCGGTGTCCCGGCCGCCGGTGTCCTCTGCGGTGGCGGCGGCCAGGGGCTCGGGGGTCGCCGGGGCGGCCCCCGAGGCCGGGGCGGCAAACGTGTCCGCGGTCGGCTGGGGCGTCGCCCTGCGGCGGAACAGCAGCACCGTCACCAGCACCGCGAAGACGAAGAAGCCGGCCGACCACCAGTACGCGGTGGAGTAGCTGTGCAGCGCGGCGTTCACCTTGACCAGCGGGTCGGTCATGTGGTGCTTCGCGTAGTCCGTCGCGGCGCTGGTGGCCAGCGTGTTGAGCAGCGCGGTGCTGACCGAACCGCCTACCTGCTGCGTGGTGTTGACGGCCGCCGAGGCCACGCCCTGGTCGCTCGCCTGGACGCCGAGGGTCGCGTAGCTCATCGCCGCGGGCATCGACAGACCGAGGCCCGCGCCGATCAGCAGCAGGGGCGGCAGCACATGCGCGGCGTAGCCGCTGTGCAGGCCGAGGCGGGTCAGCCAGACCATGCCGCCCGCGGCCAGCAGCATGCCGATGGGCACGATCACCTTGGGGCCGATCTTCGGCACGAGCACGTTGGTGGACAGCTGCGCCATCACCATCAGCGCGCCCACCATCGGCAGGAAGGCCAAGCCGTTCTTCACCGGCGAGTAGCCCAGCGTCGCCTGCAGGTAGTAGGTGAGGAAGAGGAAGACGCCGAACATGCCGGCGGACGAGATGAGAACGGTGGACAGGGCGGCGCCGCGGTTGCGGTCCGCCAGCACGCGCAGCGGCAGGAGGGGGTGCTTCGCGCGGGCCTGCCAGAGGAAGAAAGCCAGCAGGAGCACGCCGCCCGCGGCCAGGAAGCCCCAGGTCATCCAGTTGCTCCAGTCGTGCGTCTCCGCGTTGGCGAAGCCGTAGACGACGCCGAACAGGCCGCCGGAGACCAGGATCACGCCCGGGATGTCCAGCCGGGGCCGCTGGGCCGGGACCGAGCGGCTGATGAAGACGATCGCGCCGATGAGCGCGAAGACCGCGATGACGTCGTTGACGTACAGCGTCCAGCGCCAGTTCAGGTATTCGGTCAGCAGGCCGCCGAGGACCAGGCCGACGGCGGCGCCGGAACCGGCGATGGCGCCGAAGACGCCGAACGCCCTGGCGCGTTCCTTGGCGTCCGTGAAGGTCGTGGTCAACAGGGAGAGCGCGGCGGGAGCCAGCAGGGCGCCGAACAGGCCCTGGACGGCGCGCGCGACGACGAGCATGGTGAAGCCGTTCGCCGCCCCGCCCAGTGCGGAGGCCGCCGCGAAGCCGACCAGGCCGATGATGAAGGTGGTCTTGCGGCCGAACAGGTCGGCGAGCCGGCCGCCGAGCAGCAGCAGGCTGCCGAAGGCGAGCGAATAGGCGGTGACGATCCACTGCCGTCCGTTGTTGTCGAAGCCCAGGTCCTGCTGGGCGGACGGCAGTGCGATGTTCACGATCGTGGCGTCGAGCACCACCATGAGTTGGGCGAGGGCGATCACGCCCAGCGCCCACCATCGGTGCTTCGGCTGGGCATGGTGGTGGGTCCGGCCGGAATCTGTGGCCGGGGCGGCTTCGGTCTGGATGAATTCCATGTGATCCCTCTTGCGGGGCGCAAGGGCTCCGGGTGGCTCAGTGCCTTCTACCTCGAGACGGAGGAGGACGACGGTGTCCGTCCAGCGCTCGAGGTACGGGGTGTGGGCGTCGGTTCGTTCGATGTTCGGCCGGTGTGGGGGTCGCTTCGGTGAGAAGGTAGGGGTTCTCTGTCCGAAACGGTTTCGTACACCGTCCCGAGAGTAGGGAACCTCGTAGCGAAACGCAAACGTTTCGATCGTCGCCCGTTGCGCACCTCAGGCCGCGGTGTAGCCGAGCTGGCGCCTCATGTACGGGGTCAGGAGGGTCTTCGCCTTGGCCAGGGTGCTGGTGCGGCCGCCGAGGACGGCGGTTTCGCCGCCCGGCACGGGCATCACGGTCACTCCGTCGGCCGGGCCGAACGGCACGATGAGCGGGGTGCGGCGGATCGGCCGGTAGAAGCGGGGCTCCTTGCGGTGCCTGCCGGAACTCCGCAGATACGCGCGGACGTTGTGGGCGGCGATGTCCGCCTGGGCGAGCGCGGCAGGGGTGATCTTGAGCTCGCTGACGTCGTTCACGTCGCCGACCGCGAACACGTCCGTCCACCCCTCGACCCGGAGCGTCCGGTCGACCCTCACATGGCCGGCACCGTTGAGCCAGTCGCCATGGCCGGCCAGCCGCAACCAGAGCGTGTTGGGGGTGGTTCCGGTCGCCCAGAAGGAGAGGTCGGCGTCGACGACGTCGCCACGAGCGTCGCGATAGGTGCCGAAGGCGCTGCCGGGCGACATGAAGGAGTCGAGCCGCACCTCCACGTCGTGGGACTCCAGCCAGGCGCGGGCCTTGCGGCCGGCCCGCGTGCTGCCCGTGGAGTGGAGCAGCTCCGGCCCGGCGAGGGCGAGCGTGACCCGGGCGTCCGGCCGGGCCAGGCGGACCTCGGCGCTGAGCTCGACGCCGGACGGCCCGCCGCCGACGACCAGGACGTGACCGGCGGCGGCCACGTGCTGCTGGTGTCCGGCGAACGACTTGGCCGCCTCCTCGGTGGTGGTGCCGGTGAAGCGGGCCGGTTCGGGGTAGTCGGCGCCGGTGGCGATCACCAGCACGTCGTACGGCAGTCTCTCGCCGGTGGCCAGCGCCACGTGCCGTTCGGCCGTGTCGATGCGGACCGCCTTGCCGACGACGACACGGCCGTTGCGCAGGAGCCGGTCGTACGGAATGAAAGGAGTGGCCGTCCACTCCGGGCGTACGCCGGCGCGCAGGGAGGCGATGCGGTGGAACCGGGCCTGGGGGAAGCAGCGTTCGGATCTACGGAATGCTGCGTGGCACCATGCGCCCCTCCCCTCCTCCTTCCCCCAACCGCCACTGCCGGACGCCGAGTTGTCTCCGCAGGCCGAACAGGACGAGGCCCGCGGCCACCACGTACGCCACCACCCGGCGCAGGATGCGGACCTTGATGATCGGCCGCTCGGTGCGGGTCGGGGTGCGGCGCGGGCTGGTGCGCGGACGGCTGGAGCGGTCGGCCATGCCGGCCTCGCCGAGTCGGCGGTAACGGTCGGCCCACCGCTGGGCCGTGGTCGGCGAGACCTGGAAACGTTCCGCAGCCCGGCGCAGGCTCCAGTTGTCGTCCACGACGCAGCGCGCCAGGCGCAGACGGCCCGTCTCGGTCAGCGGTGCATTACGGTGGGGCACGAGGGCCTGTCTGTTGCTGGTGCAGAGGTCGCAATCCACACCAGGCCAGAAGGCCCTCACCCATTTCAAGGTCACACCGCAGTGACCGCTGTCACCAACCTCCGTGGACAGAACAGCTAGGCCCCCTTCGCGGTTGCCTTCTTCGCCGGTGTCTTCTTCGCCGGTGTCTTCTTCGCCGGTGTCTTCTTCGCAGCAGTCTTCTTGGCTTCCGTCTTCTTGGTCGCGCTCTGCTTGGCCGTGGTCTGCTTGGTCGCGCTCTGCTTGGTCGCGCTCTGCTTGGCCGTGGTCTGCTTGGTCGCCGTCCTGTTCGCCGTGGTCCCCGACTTCGCCGCCGTCTTCTTCGTCGCCGGCGCCCTCTTCTTCCCGCCGGTCTCCTTCGGCTCCGTACGCGCCGCCTTCCGCTGCGGCAACCGTCTGACCTCGGCCTTCTGCTCCGCCCCCTGCTCGCCTGCCCCCCGCGCCTCCTTCGCCACCCGCACGCTCTTCTCCAGCGCCGCCATCAGGTCGAGCACCTTGCCGCCCTCGGGCGCCGGAGCGGTCGGCGGTTCCTTGCCCTCCGCCTTCGCCGCGATCAGTTCCTCCACCGCCTCGCGGTACCCGTCGTGCAGCTCGTCCAGGTCCACCTCCCCCAGCGTGTCCATCAGGGCGTCCGCCAGGTCCAGCTCCTTGTCCCTGACTGTGATGTTCCCCTCCGGCGCCACGCCCTCCGGTGCGCGGATCTCGTCCGGCCACAGCAGGGCGTGCATGGCGAGGACGCCGCCGACCGCGCGCAGCATCCCGAGCCGTTCCCGGCCCCGCAGGGCGAACTTCGCGATCGCCACCTTCCCCGTGCGTCCCAGCGCCTCACGCAGCAGCGTGTAGGGCTTGGCGGCCGGAGTGCCGTTCGCGCACAGGTAATACGCCGTGTCCATCTGGAGCGGGTCGATCAGGTCCTCCGGAACGAACGCCACGATCTCGATCGTCTTCGTGGTCGGGATGGGCAGCTGCGCCAGGTCCTCGTCCGTGATCGGGATGACCGAGCCGTCCGCGTCCTCGTACCCCTTGCCGATCTCCGCCTGCGCGACCTCGCGGTCCTCCAGCTCGCAGAACTTGCGGTACCGGATCCGGCCGCCGTCCTCCAGATGGATCTGGCGGAATGAGATCGAGTGGTTCTCGGTGGCGTTGATCAGCTTGACGGGGATGCTCACCAGGCCGAACGAGATGGCACCGTTCCAGATGGATCGCACGTTCCGCCCCTTTTCCGGATAGGTCGGCCGATTTCATGGGGTTCTCGTGGGATTCTCATCGTATGACGCCGATCACAGAGGTGGAGGGCCGACGGCTGGCACTCAGCAACCTGGAGAAGGTGCTCCATCCCGCGACCGGCTTCACCAAGGGCGAGCTGCTGCACTACTACGCGACCACCGCCGGCGCCCTGCTGCCCCACCTCCGCGACCGCCCGCTCTCCTTCCTGCGCTATCCGGACGGGCCGGACGGACAGCTGTTCTTCGCCAAGAACGTGCCCCCGGGTACGCCCGACTGGGTCACCACGGCCGAGGTGCCGCGTACGGAGGGTGCGGCCCGCATGGTGCTGATCCAAGACCTGGCGAGCCTCATGTGGGCGGCGAACCTCGTCACCGAGTTCCACACCCCGCAGTGGCGCATCGACACGCCCGACATCGCTGACCGGCTGGTCTTCGACCTCGACCCGGGGGCGCCGGCCACGATCGTCGAGTGCTGCGAGGTCGCCCTGTGGCTGCGGGAGCGGCTGGCGGCGGACGGGATCGAGGCGTACGCGAAGACGTCGGGCTCCAAGGGGCTGCATCTGCTCGCCACCGTGGAACCGACGCCTTCGCAGCGGACGACGGACTACGCCCGGCAGCTCGCCGTGGAGGCGGAGAAGGCGATGCCCCGCCTGGTCATCCACCGTATGACCCGCAGTCTGCGGCCCGGGAAGGTCTTCGTGGACTGGAGCCAGAACGCGGCGCGCAAGACCACCGCCACCCCGTACACACTGCGCGCCCGGGCGGAGCCCACCGTGTCGGCGCCGGTGACATGGGATGAGGTGAGGGATTGCGCCTCCCCCGGCAGTCTCGTCTTCCGCGCCGCGGACATCGCTCCCCGGCTGCAGGCGTACGGCGACCTCATGGCCGCGCTCTGCGATCCGGATCAAGCGGTTCCGCTGCCGTGAGAGCAAGCGGTTCCATTGCCGTGAGAGCAAGCGGTTCCACTGCCCTGAGAGCAGGCGGTTCCACTGCCCTGGCAGGCGGTTCCACTACCCCCAGCCCCTGCGATGTGCCGCCGCCCCACGGTCACACCCGGGACCATGTGTGCCGGTCCCGTGCCATCGCGTGCAGCGCCTCCACGTCCGCCGGCTTCAGCATGCCGCCCAGGCGGGCCAGGGCGGGCACGTCCGTGTCCTTCAGGACGCGGATCTTGCGCAGCGGAGTCGTGATCTCCAGGCGGGCGGACTCGGTGACGATCAGGACCGGGTGGACCTCGGCCGTCAGCGCGTACGACGCGCGGTCCGCGTCGGCGCTCACCCGGCGCAGCAGCGGCTGCGCCTCCTGGCGGCCCACCGTCACCATCGGGTCGGCGATGAGGACCCGCTGCCTGCGGGCGTAGAGGGAGCGCACCGCGAACAGGCCGCCGGGGCCGATCGCCAGGTGGTGGATGCGGTCGCCGCCGGGCAGCGGCACCGAGTGCAGGGTGCGCCAGCCCACGCCCTCCAGGCCGTCCAGTGCCTCGCCTACCGCCTGCTCGGCGGCGAGCGCCCGGCGCCGTGGGTCCGGGCGCAGCCGGTGGGTGGGGCCCGGGTCGCGGTCCAGGGCGATCAGCAGGGCCTCGCCGGGCCGGTTCGGCGCCAGGTCGTCGTCCGGGTGGAGGGACAGCCGGGCCAGCTCGGCGGGGGTGGGCACGGGGGGCGGCCCCACCGTCACCGGGCCCGTCACGAACGGGCCGAGCGCGTCGAGCACGTCCTCGCGCAGGTCCTCGCTCAGCAGGTTGACCCGGCCGGTCTCCCGGTCGTACCAGGCGATGTTCCGCCCGTCGGTGCCGCACACGTACAGGCGTTCCTGTCCGTGCCGCCAGGTCGGTACGACGCGCAGTCCGTCCATGCACCATCACCCCTCGACCATGGGAACAGGCGGGGTGCTCCGGGGGCAAGAACCCGGCTACCTTTGTGAGCAGTTGGGGACTCGGTGGGAGGCGCCGTTGCGGACCCGCAGAAAGCAACCCGATGTTCCGGCTCCCGAGAGCCCGTGGAGCGAGATCGTGCCCGGTCTGTGGATGGGCGGCCACGAGTTCAGGGGGCGCTCCGGGGAGCGGGAGTTCGCCGTCGTCAGTGATGAGTTCGATCTGGTGCTGACCTTGTTGCGGCTGCCCGGGCACGGGCCTGACGACGGGGTCGAGCACCATGTGTGGCCGATCCCGGACGGTCCGCTGGACGGGACGCAGCTCGCGGGTGTGATGCGGCTGGCGCAGGCCGCCGACGACGCGCTGGAGGACGGGCGCCGGGTGCTCGTCCGGTGCTACCACGGGTACAACCGTTCGGGTCTCGTCGTCGCGCATGCGCTGGTGCGGGCCGGGCACACCGCCGAGGAGGCGATCCGCATGATCCGCGCCCGGCGCGGGCCCTGGGCGCTGCACAACGAGCTGTTCGTGGAGTACCTGCGGGCGGGCCTGGACACCGCCCGCCTCCTGGAGGAACTCGCGGAGTAACCTCACTGGCCGGTCGTGAGTGAACAACCGGTCATCAGGTGAGCAAAAAGGACGGATGCCCCCGTGTTCCCCAGCCGTCGCGCCGGCACGGCGTTCCGCAGCCGCCGAGTGGGCCCGGCACTCCGCGGTCGCCCCGTGCGCGTGGCCCTCGGCGTCGCCGTGGCCACCCTGCTGCTGGCGGGCTGCGGCGACTCCGGTGCCCTGCGCGGCGCGGGCCCGACCGCCACCGCCGTCGGCCCGGTGCGGTTGTGGCCCCAGCTGCCGCCCGCCTCCACGCCCGCCCTGGACTACGGCGAGGCGGACACCGAGACCGTCAAGGGCATCACCGTTCCGGGTGATGACATCCGCCGGGTGGATCCCCTCGACGTCGTGCGCGCCGAGGTCGCCGCGCACCCGGACGCCTACTCCGGCCCGCACGCGTTGTACGCAGAGACGCGCGAGCGGCTGAAGGACTGCGGCGCGGCGGGCCCGCAGGGGCGGCGGTGCCCGGTCCTGCGGGCGTACTACCGCGACCTCACCGGTGACGGCAAGGACGACATGGTGCTCGGCATCCGCTTCCCGGACGGCCAGCTGGCGGTGCGCGTGTACACCGTCGAGCACCACCGGCTGGTGCAGGTCATGGGCACTTCGGACAGCGTGATCAGCGTGGAGCTGGCGGGCCGGACCATGATCATCCGCTCGCCGTCGACGCTGCCGGGCTACGAGTTCCGCACGGAGTGGACCTGGGATCCGCACCAGCACGCGATGCTGGCGACCCGGGACGAGATCGTGCGGGTGGGCACCGCGCCCCCGCGCCGGCCGGTCGCGCCGGCCCCGTCCGCCTCTGCCCCGGCCCCGCCCGTTCCTTCCGTCTCCCCCTCGGCCGCCCCCGTCCCGTCGGAGAGCGCCCGATGAGGCCGCTCGGCCGCACGCTCGGCCGGCTGCCGCGCTGGACCGGCACGCTGACCTGGAAGGCGGCCGCCTTCATCACCGTCATGTGCTGTGGGCTGGCCGCGCTGCTCGGCGTGCTCGTCCATGTCCAGGTCACGGACCGGACCGTCGGTGAGGCCCGCGGCCGGGCGCTGGCCCGGCTGACGGAGGCGGCGCAGGCGTACGAGGCGGGCGACCGGCTGCCGCACGGCGCGGGCGTCGACCCTCCGGGACTGCCGGCGCCGCTGCGGGAACTGGCGGCGGACGGGTACCGCGGCACCATGGTCGGGACCCAGGATCCGCAGCCCACGATGTGGGCGGCGGGCCCGGCCGACGGTGGCCGGGCGCTCGCCGTGCAGGTCGACTACGCACAGGGCGCCCGCATCATCGACGCCCTGGACGAGGCGATCGTGTGGTCCTCGGTGCTGGCGAGCGGCGCGACGCTGTGCGTGGGAGCGTTCGCGGTGACCCGGGTGACCCGGCGGCTGCAGGCCACCGCGCAGGTGGCCCGGCGGATCAGCGCGGGCGACCTGGACGCGCGCGTGGACGACCGGCGCGCGAGGAATCCGGCGCGCCTCCAGGACGAGGTGGCGGCGGTCGCGGGCGCCCTGGACACGATGGCGGCCACGCTGCAGGGCAAGCTGCTGAGCGAGCAGCGGTTCACCGCGGACGTGGCGCATGAGCTGCGCACCCCGCTGACCGGGCTGCACGCGGCGGCCGAGCTGCTGCCGCCCGGGCGGCCGACCGAGCTGGTGCGGGACCGGGTGGCGGCGCTGCGCACGCTGACCGAGGACCTGCTGGAGATCTCCCGCCTGGACGCGGGTGGCGAACGCCTCGAGCTGGTGGAGGAGCGGCTCGCGCCGCTGGTGCAGCGGGTGGTGCGGGCCTCCGGCGCCCCGGTCGAGGTCCGGGTGGTGCGGGACGCGTGCGTGGCGACCGACCGACGGCGGCTGGAGCGGGTGCTCGGCAATCTGGTGGCGAACGCGCACCGGCACGGGCGGGGCCCGGTGGTGCTGACGGTCGACGGTGCGCGGGTCACCGTACGGGACGACGGGGACGGTTATCCGGAGTACCTGCTGGTGCACGGGCCGCAGCGGTTCCGCACCGAGGGCGGCGCGAAGGGGCACGGCCTCGGGCTGACGATCGCGCTCGGGCAGGCGGAGGTACTGGGCGCCCGGCTGGAGTTCGCCAACGCGCCGGACGGCGGGGCCATGGCCACGCTCTCCCTCCCCGAGACGCCGAGGAGTACCGGAACGGGCTGATTGCCCCCGCATAACAGGACAGACCGCTTACCGCTTGCTACGTTCCGCACATGATCCCGCCCGGAACGCCAGGAGCGAGGACCGTGACGCCGGCGGACGCCCCCGCCCCCGCGCTGCGCCTGCCCCGACGCCGGGGCACCGAGTTCGGCCTGATCGTCCTCGCCGTGCTGCTGTCGGTCTACGGCTACTGCGCCGTCGGCCTCGCCCGGCACGGCACCCTCCCGCCCGGCGCGCTCCGCTACGGCGCCGGGCTCGGCGCGCTCGCGCTGCTCGCGCACTGCGCGGTGCGGCTGCGCGCCCCGTACGCCGATCCCCTGCTGCTGCCCATCGCGGTGCTGCTCAACGGCGTGGGCCTGGTGCTGATCTACCGCCTGGACCTGGAGACCCCGGGCCACCGGGCGGCCCCCACCCAGCTGTCCTGGTCGACGCTCGGCGTGGCGCTGTTCACCGCGGTCGTCCTGCTGCTGCGCCACCACCGGGTGCTCCAGCGCTACACCTACCTGTGCGGGGGCGCCGCGCTCGCCCTGCTCACCCTGCCGATCTTCTTCCCGGCGTTGAACGGCGCCCGGATCTGGCTCAGGGTCGCCGGATTCTCCATCCAGCCGGGCGAGTTCGCGAAGCTGCTGCTCGCGGTCTTCTACGCCGGGTACCTGGCCGCCAACCGGCAGGCGCTGGCGTTCACGGGCCGCAGGGTGTGGCGGCTTCAACTGCCCACCGGGCGGGTCCTCGGCCCGGTGGTGGCGATCTGGCTGCTGAGCGTCGGCGTCCTCGTCCTGGAGCGCGACCTCGGTACCTCGCTGCTGTTCTTCGGGCTGTTCGTGGTGCTGCTGTACGTCGCCACGGGCCGCACCGGCTGGATCGCGGTCGGTCTGCTGCTCGCGATGGTGGGCGCGTTCGCCGTGGGCCGGCTGGAGCCGCACGTGCACGCCCGGGTCGAGGACTGGCTGCACCCCTTCGCGTCGATCGAGGCGGGCCAGGGCGCGGGCCAGCTCGCCCAGTCGCTGTTCGCGTTCGCCGCCGGCGGCGCGCTCGGCACCGGGCTCGGCCTCGGCCACTCCATGCTGATCGGCTTCGCCGTGAAGTCGGACTTCATCCTGGCGACGGCGGGCGAGGAACTGGGTTTCGCCGGCCTGTGCGCGCTGTTCCTGCTCTACGCGCTGCTGGTGGAGCGCGGCTACCGGGCGGGGCTGGCGCTGCGGGACCCGTTCGGGCGGCTGCTCGCCGTGGGGCTCTCGTCGATCGTGGCGCTCCAGGTGTTCGTGATCGCGGGCGGGGTGACGGGCCTGATCCCGCTGACGGGCATGGCGATGCCGTTCCTGGCGCAGGGCGGCTCGTCGCTCGTGACCAACTGGATCATCGTGGCGCTGCTGATCCGGATCAGCGACTCGGCCCGCAGCCAGTACGACAGGACGGCCGCGTCATGATCAGGTACATCCGCCGGGCGGCGGCCCTGTGCGCGGTGCTGCTGATCGCCCTGCTGGTGAACGCCACCCGGGTGCAGATCCTCGAGTCCGCCCGCTACGAGGACAACCCCGCCAACCGCCGGCAGATGATCGCCCGGTACGGCAGCCCCCGCGGCGACATCCTGGTCGACGGCCGCCCGGTGACCGGGTCCCGGGACACGGGCGGCATGTTCCGCCACACCCGCACCTACACCGACGGGCCGCTGTACGCGCCGGTCACCGGCTTCGCCTCCCAGGTGTACGGGACGACGCTGCTGGAGCACACCGAGGACGCGCTGCTGTCGGGCACCGACCCGCTGCTCGATCCGTTTCCCCTGTGGAACGGCGTCCTGAGGAAGCGCATCCCCGGCGGCCATGTCGTCACCACGCTCAGCGGGGCGGCGCAGCGGGCGGCGTACCAGGGGCTGGCCGGGCGCGCGGGCGCGGTCGCCGCGGTCGAGCCGACGACGGGGCGGATCCTGGCGCTGGTGTCGACGCCGTCGTACGACCCCGGAGAGCTGTCCGGGACGTCGCCGTCCGTGGCCCGGGCCTGGAAGCGGCTGAACGGGGACGCGGCGCGGCCGATGCTCGACCGGGCGATCCGGCAGACGTATCCGCCCGGTTCGGCGTTCAAGGTGGTCACGGCCGCGGCGGCCCTCGAGGCGGGGGTGGTGACGGACCTCGACGCGCCGACGGACTCCCCCGACCCCTACCGGCTGCCCGGCACGACGACCGAGCTGACCAACGAGACCGAGGGCTGTGAGGACGCGTCGCTGCGGTACGCCTTCACCTGGTCGTGCAACACGGTGTTCGCCAAGCTGGGCGGGGAGGTGGGGCTGCAGAGCATGACGGGCACGGCGGCGAACTTCGGCTTCAACGAGCGCAGGCTGAGGGTGCCGTTCGCGGTGGCGCCGAGCACGTTCGACCCGAAGCTGGACGCCTCCCAGCTGGCGCTGTCCTCGATCGGGCAGTTCGAGACCCGGGCGACACCGCTGCAGATGGCGATGGTCGCGGCGACGGTGGCCGGCGGAGGCGATGTGAAAGCGCCGTACCTGGTGGAGCGGACGACGACCAAGGACGGCGAGACGGTCTCCACGGCCACGCCCCGCACCCTGCACCGGGCGATGAGCGCCACCACCGCGGAACAGCTGCGGGAGATGATGACGGACGTGGTGCAGGAGGGAACGGGTCGTAACGCGGCGATCCCCGGCGCCCGCGTGGGCGGCAAGACGGGCACGGCCCAGCACGGCGTCGACAACTCCGGGAAGCCGTACGCCTGGTTCATCTCCTGGGCACAGGCGGACGACGCGCTCGAGCCGGCGGTGGCGGTCGCGGTGGTGGTGGAGGACGCGGGCCGGCAGGGGGAGGTCAGCGGGGGCGGGGACGCGGCGCCGATCGCGAAGGCGGTGATGGAGGCGGTCCTGAACTCCCGGCAGCAGTCGCGTCGTTGAGGGGTCCCGACTGCTGAGACGGGGGCTGGTGCCGGCGATCCGGCCGACCTACCGTTCGGTTCCATGACGAGCATCCAGCAGCCGAAAGCCACCTACGAACTCGCCGAGGTCAACATCGCCCGCCTCAAGGCCCCGCTGGAATCACCGCAGTTGAAGGACTTCGTGGCGGCCCTGGATCCGGTGAACGCGGCGGCCGACGGGTCCGACGGTTTCGTGTGGCGGCTGCAGAGCGACTCGGGCAACGCCACGGACATCCCCGTGTTGGGTGACGAGTGGCTGATCATCAACATGTCGACATGGCGGGATGCGAACGCCCTGACGGCGTTCATGTACCAGGGGCAGCACCGGGAGATGCTGGCGCGGCGCCGAGAGTGGTTCGAGCGGCTCGAGGAGGCGTTCACGGCCCTGTGGTGGGTCCCGGCGGGCCACCGCCCGACGGTGGCGGAGGCGGAGGAGCGGCTGCTTCACCTCCGCGCGCACGGGCCGACGGAGTACGCGTTCACTCTGCGGACGTCGTTCCCTCCGGGGGAGGGGCGACCGGTGGTCGGCGGTTGATGGCGGTGAGGTCGATGTCGATGGGGAACGGGACGGTCAGCCTGAGCTTGTCATGGTGGATGCCGGTGATGGCGTAGGAGTTGGTCGCCGGATCCAGTTCGTAGACGTACACGACTGGCAGTCCGCCGTTCTCCTCCACGCGCCAGAAGTGACGGATGCGGGCGCTCGCGTACTTGCGGGGCTTGATCTCCCGGTCGCGCTCCTCCGAGTCTTCGGAGACGACCTCCACGGCCAGGATGACGTCCTCGGGGTCGTACCACGTCTGACTCGATCCCGTGCGGGCGCTGTGGGGCACCACCATGAGGTCCGGCTCCGGGCGGTCACGCCTCCCCAACTTGGTCGTCATCTCGCGGACGACATAAAGGGCGTCCGGAGCCGCGTCCACGAGAGCGTTCTCCAACAGGCGCAGCGTCGCCATATGGAAGTCGGTCTGCGGACTCATGAAGAACAGTCCCCCGTCGATCAGCTCGGTGTGCGGCGGGAGACCCGGAATGCGGTCCAGGTCGTCCGCAGTCCAGCCGCCCGGAGGGGGCGTCGGATAGGCATACTGCCCTTCCCACTCGTCCTCGGCTGCTGCACTCATCAGCGCTCCCATGCGACGGAGATTGGCAGGTGTGAACAGCCTAGCCAGGGCGAATACCGATTCGCCGCTCCATCGAGCGACGATCGAGCGCGATGTTGACGGCCCCGTTCACCCCTCCGTCCCCACCTCGATCGCCTCCTCGACCTCGGCCACCCGCTCCTTCTCCTCCGCCGCGAAGCGCTCCGCGTCCAGCTTCTCGGCGATCTCCTCGTCCTGTGCCATCAGCAGGTCCAGGTTCGAGTCGCCCATCTCGAAGACGCCCATGTCGACGTAGGCCTGCTGGAGGCGCTTGCCCCACAGGCCGATGTCCTTGACGCAGGGGACGATGCGGCTGAACAGCAACTGCCGGAACAGCTGGAGGAACTCGGACTTCTCGCTGTACGCCTCCGCCTCGGCCTTGGGGATGCCGAAGTTCTCCAGCACCTCCACCCCGCGCAGCCGGTCCCGCATCAGGTAGCAGCCCTCGATGACGAACTCCTCGCGTTCGCGTAGTTCGGCGTCGGTGAGCTGCTTGTAGTAGTCCCGCAGGGCCATCCGCCCGAAGGCGACGTGCCGGGCCTCGTCCTGCATCACGTACGCGAGGATCTGCTTGGGCAGCGGCTTGTCCGTGGTGTCGCGGATCATGCCGAAGGCGGCGAGCGCCAGGCCCTCGATGAGGACCTGCATGCCGAGGTACGGCATGTCCCAGCGGCTGTCCCGCAGGGTGTCTCCGAGCAGTGCCTGAAGGTTGTCGTTGATCGGATAGAGCATCCCGATCTTCTCGTGCAGGAAGCGGCCGTAGATCTCCGCGTGCCGGGCCTCGTCCATGGTCTGGGTCGCCGAGTAGAACTTGGCGTCCAGGTCGGGGACCGACTCCACGATCCGCGCCGCGCACACCATCGCGCCCTGCTCGCCGTGCAGGAACTGGCTGAACTGCCAGGAGGCGTAGTGCTTGCGCAGCTCGCCCTTGTCCTTGTCGGTCATCTTCACCCAGTACGGCGTTCCGTACAGGGTCATCGCCTCGTCCGGTGTGCCGAGCGGGTCGTACGGGTCCACCTCCAGGTCCCAGTCGATCCGCTTCTGCCCGTCCCACTGCTTGTCCTTGCCCTTCTGGTACAGGGCCAGGAGCCGGTCGCGCCCGTCGTCGTACTCCCAGCTGAAGCGGGCCGCGCCACTGGCGGGCACCTGCCAGAGGGGTTCCTCCGGCTCCTTGGCGTACAGCTCAAACGTCGGCATGAGCACACGCTCACATGAGGTAGACGCCGCGTCAACAAGTGGAACGCAAGGGATTGACGTCCTTGCTGACAAGCAGTCTCATAAGACCGTGACCGCGGGTAACAGACGGCCTGTACGACGAGGTGGTGGGCACAGCGATGACGACCGTGACCGAAGCAGACGTGCTGCGCGACGCGCTGGGACTGCTCAAGGACCGGGAGCAGGTGGCGGAGCGGCTCCTCGTCTCCTCCGCCAAACACTCCTTCGACCCGGACGATGAACTGGACTGGGACGCGCCCTACGAGGAAGGAAAGTGGTTCTGGCCCCCGGAGCTGGTGTCGCTGTACGACACACCGCTGTGGCGGCGGATGAGCGAGGAGCAGCGGATCCTGCTCTCCCAGCACGAGGCCGCGGCGCTCGCCTCGCTCGGCATCTGGTTCGAGATCATCCTGATGCAACTGCTGGTCCGGCACATCTACGACAAGGCGGCGACGAGCGCGCACGTGCGGTACGCGCTGACCGAGATCGAGGACGAGTGCCGGCACTCGAAGATGTTCGCCCGGCTGATCGGGCACGGCGACACGCCCTGGTACCCGGTGAGCCGGGTGCACCAGAACCTGGGCCGCGTCTTCAAGACGGTCTCGACCACACCGGGCTCCTTCACGGCCACGCTGCTGGGCGAGGAGGTCCTGGACTGGATGCAGCGGCTGACGTTCCCCGACGAGCGGGTGCAGCCGCTGATCCGCGGGGTCACCCGTATCCACGTGGTCGAGGAGGCCCGTCACGTCCGCTACGCCCGTGAGGAACTGCGCCGCCAGATGCTGACCGCTCCGCGATGGTCGCAGGAGTTCACCCGCATCACGTCCGGCGAGTTCGCACGGGTGTTCTCGGTGGCCTTCGTGAACCCGGAGGTCTACACGAACGTGGGCCTGGACAAGCGGGAGGCGATGGCCCAGGTGAAGGCGAGCGGCCACCGCAGGGAGATCATGCAGACGGGAGCGAAGAGGCTGACGGACTTCCTGGACGACATCGGGGTGCTCAGGGGTGTGGGCCGACGGTTGTGGAGGTCGTCGGGGTTGCTGGCGTAGCCCGGTGTTGCCGTGCGCTGGGGGTGTGCCCGGCGCCGGGGCCGGACGGGGGTGGGGCGCGCAACTCGGCGCTACGAGGTGCCTCCCCCCAAGCTCTTCGAGCAGGGGGGACCCCCAGCGCCCACCCATGCCGCCCCTGGGGGTCCCCCCAGGCCGTTGAGGCACCGGGGGAGGCACGACTGCCCGCAGCTGCGGCAGCTCCGGTTACGCTGCGAACATGACCTCCGAGGCCACCACGCGCGCGTACCGAAGGCTCAGCGTGGAAGAACGCCGCAGGCAACTCCTCGACGCCGCGCTCACCCTCTTCGCGCACCGCGCCCCCGAGGAGGTCTCCCTCGACGACGTGGCCGAGGCGGCCGGCGTCTCCCGCCCCCTCGTCTACCGCTACTTCCCCGGCGGCAAGCAGCAGCTCTACGAGGCCGCCCTCCGCTCCGCCGCCGACGACCTCCGGCAGTGCTTCGCCGAACCCCCCGAGGGCCCGCTCAGCCACCGCCTGGGCCGCGCCCTCGACCGCTACCTCGCCTTCGTCGCCCGGCACGACGCCGGTTTCAGCGCCCTGCTCCAGGGCGGCAGCGTGGCCGAGACGTCCCGCACCACCGCCATCGTCGACGGCGTACGCCGGGCCGCGGCCGAGCACATCCTCAGCCACCTCGGCGTCGAGGACCCCGGCCCCGTGCTGCGGATGACCGTACGGATGTGGATCACCTCCGTCGAGGCCGCCTCCCTCATCTGGCTCGACCAGGACAAGCAGCCCCCGGTCGAGGAGTTGCGGGACTGGCTGGTGGAGCAGTTCGTGGCCTGCCTGGTGGCCACCGCGGGACGTGATGCGCAGACCGCCGCCGTGGTCCGCTCCGCGCTGGCCCTGGAGAGCGCCGAGGGCCCGGTCGGCGCCCTGGCCCGGCGCGTCCTGCCCGTGCTCGGCGACGCCGGTCACCTGCTGTGACACTGGTGCCGTGAAGAGCCAAGACACCGCGTTCGTCGGCGGCCCGCTGGACGGGCGCGTCCTGCCCGTCCTGCTCGGCCTCACCGGCCACCCCCCGAAGACGTACCGCGTGCCGGTCCCGGACGCGGCCGGCGGTCCGCCCACCGTCCTCGTCTACCGTCGCGTCCAGGCGGGGCCGAGCGGCAGGTTCGGTCTCCACCCGGGCTGGAAGTACGAGTACGACCCGGAGGGGGACACCGGCGGCCGCCCGCGGTGGCCGTGGTCGAAGCCGCGCCGGACGCCAGGCGCCACGCCGGGAAACGGCCCGGACACCGCCCACGAGTGACCTCGCTGCGCCGAACCGACCACTCGGCGCGCGCACGGGCCGCGCCCGTCTCATCCTGCCGGTGCGAGGTGGAGGGACCACCCGGCATCCGGAGGTGATGACATGTCAGAAAGGTGGCTGCACCTGGCGGGTACGGCGGCGGTAGCCACGTGGGCCCTGCTCGCCGCCGCGCCGGCGATCGCCGTCCCGGACCCCGTCCCCACCACCACGGCCCAACCGGACGCCCCCAGCGCCACGACCCAGCCGGACGCCGGCCCCAGCGACACGGCCCAACCGGACCCCGCCCCCGGCAACACGGCCCAACCGGACCCCGCCCCCGGCAACACGGCCCAACCGGACCCCGCCCCCGGCAACACGGCCCAACCGGACCCCGCCCCCACCCCCTCGGTCCAGCCGAGCACCCCATCAGTCGCCCAGCTCCTGACCGACCTTCAGCAGCTCTACCGCGCGGTGGAGCAGGCCACCCAGACCTACGACACCACCACAGAGAAGCTGAAGCAGCGCCAGGCGGAGGTGGCCCGGCTCGACGGGCAGCTCGCCAGGGCCCGGCTCGACCTGCAGAGCAGCCGCCTCGCGGCCGGCCGGCTGGCCCGGCAGCAGTACCAGAGCAGCGCGTCCCTCTCCCCGTACGTACGCGTGCTGTTCGCCCGCGATCCGCAGCACGCGCTCGACGAGGGCCATCTGATCGGCCAGTTGACGCGGGAGCGGGCCGCGACCGTGAACCAGCTGACCGACGCCGAGAGGAGCGCCGACGCCCTGGCCCGCGCGGCCCGCAAGGCGCTGGACGACCAGCTCACCCTCACCGACCAGCAGAAGAAGGCGCGGGACGACGTCGAACAGCGGCTGAAGGACATCGAGAAGCGGCTCGCCTCCCTCACCCCCGAACAGCTGGCCGCCCTGGCCCGGGTCGAGCAGGAGACGGCCGCGGCGGTCCAGCAGACGGCCCCGGCCTCCGGTGCGCCCGACGCGGAGCGGACGCCGACGGCCGAGGGCCCGACGGCGTCCGGCACCGTGCGCCCGGGGGCGTCAGGTCAGGCGCCCGCCACTGACGCCAGGTAGGCCTCGGCCTTCTCCGGCTCGTAGAAGAAGTTCTCGAAGTCCGAAGGGTCGTTGAACCCGTTGGCGATCCGGTGCGCCACCGGCGGCATGGCCCCCGCCGCCCCGATCAGGTTCAGCACGTGCTCCGGCGGCACACCCAGCATCGCGTTCGTCCACTTGGTCACGTGGCGCGCCGTCTCCCAGTAGCGGTCGAACGTCTGCTGCATCCACGCCTCGTCGAATTCCTTGTCCCCGTGTTCGAGGATCGAGGCCAGATACGCGGCCGCGCACTTGGACGCCGAGTTGGAGCCCTGCCCGGTGATCGGGTCGTTCGCCACGACCACGTCGGCGACGCCGAGCACCAGGCCGCCACCGGGCAGCCGCCCGATCGGCTTGCGCACGGTGGGCGCGTACCGCCCGGCCAGCGTGCCGCCGGCGTCGGTCAGCTCCACCTTCGTGGCCCGCGCGTACTCCCAGGGAGTGAACTTCTCCATGAGTTCCAAGGTCAGGGAGAGGTGCTCGCCGGGGTCCTTGACGCCCTTGAAGACGTCGAGCGGGCCGCCGGGTATGCCCTCCCAGAACAGGATGTCCGCGCGGCCGGAGGTGGTGAGCGTCGGCATGACGAACAGCTCGCCGACGCCCGGGACCAGGTTGCAGCGGACCGCGTCGAAGTCCGGGTGCTCGGGGCGCGGCCCGAGGCCGTGGACGTACGACACGGCGAGCGCGCGCTGCGGCTCGCTGTACGGGGACCGCTCCGGGTCCCGGGCGAACATCGACACCAGCTCGCCCTTGCCTGCCGACACCAGCACCAGGTCGTACGTGCGGGAGAAGTAGTCGAGGTCGGAGACGGCCGCGCCGTGGATGACGAGCTGGCCGCCGCGCTGCGCGAACGTCTCCATCCAGCCGGCCATCTTCAGCCGCTGATCGACCGACTGCGCGTACCCGTCGAGCTTCGCCACCCAGTCGATCGCGCGCTGCGACGGGCCCGGGTCGAACGAGCCGGGAGCGGCGACGGACACGCCGAGTCCTTCGATCTTCGGGGCCTGGGACTCCCAGAAGTCCAGCTTCAGGTCGCGCTCGTGCTGCAGCGCCGTGTCGAACATGCACTGCGTCGACATGACCCGGCCGGTACGGATCTCGTCCGCGGTCCGGTTGGACATCAGGGTGACCTCGTACCCGTGCGACTGGAGGCCGAGGGCGAGCTGGAGTCCGGATTGGCCGGCTCCGACGACGAGTATCTTCCGCATGCGGGTGGTGCTCCCTATCTTTTGGCTCGTTCGCCTCCGGGGCGCTGAAGGCCGGTGTCGAGGGCCCGATCGTGCTCAGACCTTCGGGCCTCCGCGCTCCCCAAGCTCTCGACTTCGCGCGAGCAGGGGGACCCCCATGGTCCCTCGACACCGGCGCGCCCCTTCGGCTCGCTTACTGCCGGGGGACTACTCCGGGGTGACGTCCAGCGCGTGGCCCACCAGGGCCAAGAGGGTCTCGATCACCGAGATCCGGCGGCGCGCGTCCATGATCATGACAGGTATGTGTGCGGGAATGGTGAGGGCCTCGCGCACATCCTCGGGTTCGAACCGCTCGCTGCCGTCGAAGTGGTTGACGGCGACCATGTACGGCAGGCCGCTGCTCTCGAAGTAGTCGAGCGCCGGGAAGCAGTCCGCGAGCCGGCGGGTGTCGGCCATGACGACCGCCCCGATCGCGCCCCGCACCAGGTCGTCCCACATGAACCAGAACCGCTGCTGGCCCGGCGTGCCGAAGAGGTACAGCACCAGGTCGTCGTCGAGCGTGATGCGGCCGAAGTCCATGGCCACGGTGGTGGTGAGCTTGTCCGGGGTGCCGGTGAGGTCGTCGGTCTCCTCACTGGCCTCGGTCATCAGCGCCTCGGTCTGCAGGGGCGTGATCTCCGAGACGGCGCTCACCAGGGTGGTCTTGCCGACGCCGAAGCCGCCCGCCACCACGATCTTCGTGGCTATCGGGGCACGCGTACGGTCCGTCTGCCAGGCCTTCAGTTCCTCGTCGGGCACGACGAGTCGGTCGACGCCCGGGGCGGCGTCAGAGACGACGGAGTCCACTCAGCACCCTTTCCAGCAGAGCGCGGTCCGGCTGTCCCGTGCCGTGACCGGTTCCGTACACACGGATCTTTCCCTGGTCCGCGAGGTCGCTCAGGAGCACGCGGACCACCCCGAGCGGCATCTTCAGCAGTGCCGCGATCTCCGCCACCGTGCGCATACGGCGGCACAGTTCGACGATGGCCCGCATCTCCGGCATCACGCGGGTGGACAGTGAACCATTCGTCAGTTCCCGCCGCTCCTCGGGGGCGTCCAGGGCGGCGACGAAGGTCTCGACGAGCAGGACGTGGCCGAAGCGGGTGCGGCCCCCGGTCAGGGAGTAGGGGCGTACGCGGGCGGGTTTGCGCTCGCCGCCGCGGACGGGAAGGTTCTTCTGTGTGCCGCTCATCGGGCGCTCCCTGCCGACTCGGCCTCGAGGGACCTGCGCAGCTCGCTGCGGAGTTCGGGGGTCAGGACGTGTCCGGCGCGGCCGACGAAGAGCGCCATGTGGTACGCCACCACGCTCATGTCGCAGTCCGCGGAGCCGTGCACGCCGAGCAGCGAGCCGTCGCTGATGGACATGACGAACAGACTGCCCTCGTCCATCGCGACCATCGTGTGCTTGACCCGGCCGGCGTCCATCAGCTTGGCGGCGCCGATCGTGAGGCTGCCGATGCCGGAGACGATGGTGGCGAGGTCGGCGGCGGACCCCTTGGGGCCGCTGGGCCTTCCGTCGCGGCCCGCGCGGGCTTCCGCAACGCGGCCGGGGTCGGACGAGAGCAGGAGCAGGCCGTCGGAGGAGACCACCGCGACCGACAGGATGCCGGGCACCTCCTCCACCAGGTTGGTCAGCAGCCAGTGCAGGTTGCGGGCTTCACTGCTCAGTCCGAAGGTACTGGACGCGGTCAACTGCTTGCCTCCTCGACTGTGCCCCCCGATGATTCAACGTCCTGTGCGGTGCCGGGTGTCGCGTGCTGAGGTGGGGCCGTGGGCCGGTGCCCGGGCGCCTTGGTCTCCCCCGTCTGCTCGGCGATCTCCGCCTCGACGTGGCGGAAGCCCTCCTTGGCTCCCTGGTGGAACCCGCCGAGCCTGCGGCGCAGCGCCTCGGCGTCCACACCGCCGGCGCGCGGCCGCGGGGCCGGAGCGGGCGCGGAGATCTTGGGGGTGCGCTTGGGGAGCCCCTTGGCGGTGAGCCGGGGGGGCTCGGGCTCCTCAGGCGCTTCGGGCTCCTGGGATGCCTCCGGCGCGGGCGGCTCGGGAGCGGTGGTGCCGGGCGCCTGCGCGGCGGGCCGCGGCTCACCCTCGTCCACGGTGCGTTCGTGGCTCTCCGGGCCGATGGCATAGGGGTCGGCGGCCGCCTGCGCGGGGATGTCGGCGGCCGGGGCGGGCTCCTCCGCCCAGGGCGACGGCTCCACGCGGGGCGACGGAAGGAACAGCTCCATCGTGGTCTCGGGTCCGAACTCGGGCTCGGCGGCGGGCTCCGGGGCGGCGGGCTCGCGTACGGGTTCGGCACGTGGCGCGGCCCAGTCGTCCCCT
>NZ_JBFBBS010000001.1:148180-299739 GCF_040682835.1 Streptomyces sp. NPDC051104
ATACCGGTTCGGCACGTGGCGCGGCCCAGTCGTCCCCTACCGGTTCGGCACGTGGCGCGGCCCAGTCGTCCCCTACCGGTTCGGCACGTGGCGCGGCCCAGTCGTCCCCTACCGGTTCGGCACGTGGCGCGGGCCAGTCGTCCCCTACCGGTTCGGCACGTGGCGCGGGCCAGTCGTCCCCTACCGGTTCGGCACGTGATGCGGGCCAGTCGTCCCGTACGGGTTCCTCACCGTGGGCGGGCCCCTGCCGCTGCTCGCTCTCCTCCCGCTCCCGTACGGCCTCCTCCGCCGCCGCGATCAGGGGGTCCTCGTCGCCCTCGGGCCTCCCCGGCGCGAGCCGCGCACGGCTGCTGAGGACGTTGGAGTTGACCTCCGCGTCCGCGCCGGGCAGCGAGAAGGAGAGCGCGCCCCCGGCCACCGGGGCCCCGGCGGGTACGGCCGCAGCCGGCGCTCCGGCGAGCAGCGGCTTCGGCAGGACCACGACGGCCGCGATGCCGCCCTGCTTCTGCTCCCGCAGCTGCACCCGCACGCCGTGCCGGTGGGCGAGGCGGGCCACCACGTACAGGCCGAGCCCGAGGCCCTCGCCGCTCTCCTGGTCGTGGGAGTCGTCGGGGTCGAAGTCGGCGAGCCGGGCGTTGAGCCGGCTCATCCGCTCGGCGGCCATGCCGATGCCCTCGTCCTGCACGGAGAGCATCACCTCACCGCTCTCCAGGAGCCAGCCGGAGATCTCGACGGGGACGTCGGGCGGCGAGAAGGAGGTGGCGTTCTCCAGGAGTTCGGCCACCAGGTGCGACAGGTCGTCGGCGGCGAACCCGGCGACGTGCGCGTGCGGGGGCAGCGCGGCGATACGGACGCGTTCGTAGCGCTCGATCTCGCTGACCGCGGCGCGCACCACGTCGACGAGCGGCACCGGCCCGGCGTGCTGCTGGACGTGCTCGGCGCCGGCCAGGACGAGGAGGTTCTCGCTGTGGCGGCGCATGACCGTGGCGAAGTGGTCGAGCTTGAACAGCGTGGACAGCCGCTCCGGGTCCTGCTCCCGCTCCTCCAGGCCCTCGATGACGGTCAGCTGGCGCTCGACCAGGCCGAGGGTGCGCAGGGCGAGGTTGACGAAGGTGGAGTGGATGCTGTGCCGGACCTGCTGCAGATGGGCGGCGGCCCGGGCGAGTTCGGCCCGCAGCCTCTCGCGCTCGTCGGCCATGGTCTGCCGCTGGCCGACGAGGTGCTTGCGGTCGGCCTCCAGGGTCGAAAGGCGCTCCTGGAGGGCGACGGCGTGCGCGTGCAGGGCGTTGACGGAGCGGACGACCTGCGCGAACTCGTCGTTGCGGCCGGTGAACTTCACCGGCTCCTCGCCGGCCGGGTCGGCGGCCACGCGCGCGGTGCCGAGGCGGAGCACGGCGAGGGGACGGGTGAGGGTGCGGGCCATGGCCATGGCGATGCCGACGGCGACCAGCAGGATGGCGCCGAGGACGGCGATGCGGATCTCCAGCGCGGTGACGTCGTCGTCGCGCAGCAGGGCGAGGTCCTTGCTGCGGGCCTCGTAGAGGGAGGACTCGACGCCGCGCATCAGGTCGACGCGGGCGGAGAGGGCGGCGTCGACCTTCTTGGTGCTCAGGTCGAGGTCGCTGTCGGAGAGGGTGGGCTGGTCGGTGAGGGAGGCGAGGTACTTCTCGGCGGAGGAGACCTCGGGGCCGGTGACCGTGGAGTCGTAGGAGGACTTGGCCGCGGTGGGCGCGGTGTCGCGGAAGCCGGCGATCGCCGCGTCGGAGCGGACGGCGGCCTGCTGGGCGGCGGCGGTGAGCGCGTCCCGCTGCTTGGTGTCGGCGGCCGAGGAGGTGCTGGTGGTGGTCGGCAGGCCGGTGACCGGGCTGATGACGGTCTGGGTGGTGTGCGGGATGTTCAGGGCCGCGAGGAGCAGTCCGCGGGCCGCGGCGGCCTGCTGCACGGCGGTGTCGAGCTCGGCGAGGGAGTGGGCGCCGGAGCCGGCGCGCGGCGGCATCTGATCGGCCAGCTGCTCGGCGAGCGCGTGCAGCTCGGAGATGGCGGCGGAGTACGACTGATGCGCCTGGAGAGCGGTGCTCTTGCCGGTGAGCGCCGCTCGCCGCACCGTGGCCACGTCGTCGAGGTCCTTGCGCAGGCCGGCGGAGAGGTCCGGGTTGGCGCGCAGGTCCTCGATCTCCCGGTCGACGCGGGCCTGCTGCTGCTCGGCGGGCGCCTTGGACCCGGGGCGCCCGGCGGCCACGTACGAGGTGACCTCGTCCCGTTCGTCGGCCAGCGAATGGGCGAGGACGAGCGCGTCCTGGGTCTGCTCGGCGAGCGTGACCAGGTTCTGGGAGTCGTGCAGCTGCCCGGAAGCGGCGACGACGCTCGGCGCCCCGGCCCCCGCGATGGCGGCGGCGACCACGGCGACGGCGACGATCAGCCGGTTGCGCACGTGGGCGGCGCGGCCGTGACCCGCGGACTCGGACGAGGCCCCCTGCGCGGGGGCCGTCTGCTTGCCTGTGCTCCGAGGCCGCGTCTTCTGCACCGGTGCTCGCACTTCCTCACTCGTGTACCCATGGGCCCGGGGTGACGTTCCGTCAACGGGAATGCCGACCCGGTACGACGGCTTCCGACCCTCCCAGTGCCGGTGGGCGGAGGTCCCGCTTCGCCTGACCCGCCACCCGAAGGAGTGAACATCGGTGGGGAGTTGGCGGGCAAGTTCCTCTGGCGCGTGCGGAGGCCTTGCGCGGTGGGCCGGTTGGACGTCGGCGGCGCACTTTGGCAGTATTCGCCGCCACGCTTCACCGGAAGTGATTATTCCGTACCAAACCAGGCGGCTGACCTGCGCGCCCGCATCGATGCGGCGACCGTTGACAGCCTTTCGTGGACCTTGTGAAGGCCTCGTGCAGACTGGCTGGATGCGTATTGAGCTGACGTCCGAACCCGGCGATGCGACTCACCCGAACGAGGACTTCGCCGCGCTCGCGCTTCCGGCTTCAGGGCAGGGCGGGGCGCTGGTCGTCCTGGACGGGGTGACCCCGCCGGCCGGCGACGACGGCTGTCTGCACTCCGTCCCCTGGTTCTCTGCGCACCTGGGCGGCCTGCTGACCGAACTGTCCGTTTCCCGCCGGGATCTGACACTGTCGGAGGTCCTCGCGGAGGCCGTTCGCCGCACCGCCGACGCCCATGCCTCCACCTGTGACCTTTCTCACCCGCGCACGCCCCAGGCGACCGTGGTCCTCGCCCGCTGGTCCGAGGCCGCGGTGGAGTACCTCGTCCTGTCGGACTCGGCGCTCCTCGTCGAGGCCCCCGACGGCACGGTCACCGCCCTCCTGGACGACCGCCTCGCCCGTCTCCCGCGCGCGGCGCTGGCCACGGACGCGCTGGTGGACGCGACGGTCCGCAACAAGGAGGGCGGCTTCTTCACGGCGGCCGCGGACCCCTCGGTCGCGGCCCGCGCCGTCACCGGGGAACTGCCGCGCGGGCGGGTGCGCGCCCTGGTGGGCCTGACGGACGGGGCGACGCGCTGGACGGAGAAGTTCCGCCAGGGCGACTGGACGGATCTGTTCACGGTCGTCCGCAAGGAGGGCGCGGCCGCGCTGGTGGAGCGCGTACGGGCGCTGGAGAGTGCCGACCGTGAGGAACGGGCGTACCTCGGCGGCAGCAAGACGCACGACGACGCGACGGTGGTGTACGTGGAGCCGTAGGGCTCCCGCCCCGCAGGGCCGGCGCCTTCGTAGGGCTCCTGCCACCCGTACGGCTACTGCTTGTCCATGCCCAGGTTCAGCTCGTGCAGCAACCGGGCCAGTTCCGCCACCTCGCGCGGGTCCCAGTGGGCGAGTTGGCGCACATAGCGGGCGCGGCGGGCCTCGCGGACACGGCCGACACGCCGGTGGCCCTCCTCCGTGAGGTGCACGAGCCAGGCGCGGCCGTCGGCCGGGTCGGGCTCCCGGGCGACCAGACCCAGCTCCTCCAGGGCGCGCAGCTGGCGGGACATCGTGGCCTTGCCGACACCGACGTAGGCGGCGAGTTCCGTGGCACGCTGACGCCCGCACTCGTCCAGCCGTACGAGGAGCCCGTACGCGGCGGACTCCAGGTCCGGGTGGACCTCCCGGGCCATCTGACCGGCGTTGGCGCGGGCGCGCCGCAGGAACACGGTCAGCTCGCGCTCGAGCGCCAGGAACTCCTGGTTCGCGCCACCGGACCGGTCTGCACCCGACCCCGACGCGCCGGGGTCCACCGGACGCCGCTCGCCGTTTCCGTCCTCGTGCACGTCAGTCACCTGATCCGGTATCCCGTTCCTCGAAGTTTCCGCCGAAGGTCGCCGTCGCCGCAGCTCCGTCAGTATTTCGCAGGCGTAGACCAACGGCAGCACCGGTCCATGGGGAGGGCCCGGGCCTCCCTCACGGGACCCGGGCCTTCCCTCATCCGGCAGCGTCCGTCACGCCGCCACCGGAACCTCCGGCGTCGCGTCGCTCGTGGCGGGCGCGAGCGCCAGCTCCAGGACCTGGCGGACGTCCGTGACGGCGTGGACGTCGAGCTTGTCCAGCACCTCCGCCGGGACATCGTCCAGGTCGGGCTCGTTGCGCTTGGGGATGATCACCGTGGTGACCCCCGCCCGGTGCGCGGCGAGCAGCTTCTGCTTCACGCCACCGATCGGCAGGACCCGGCCGGTCAGCGAGACCTCACCGGTCATCGCCACGTCCGTGCGGACCAGCCGGCCCGACAGCAGCGAGGCCAGCGCGGTCGTCATCGTGATGCCCGCGCTCGGGCCGTCCTTGGGGACCGCGCCCGCCGGGAAGTGGATGTGCACGCCCCGGTCCTTCAGGTCGCCGACGGGCAGTTCCAGTTCGGCGCCGTGGGAGCGCAGGAAGCTGAGCGCGATCTGCGCGGACTCCTTCATCACGTCGCCGAGCTGACCGGTCAGGGTCAGGCCCGCCGCGCCCGTCTCCGGGTCGGCCAGCGACGCCTCCACGAAGAGGACGTCCCCGCCCGCGCCGGTGACCGCGAGGCCGGTGGCCACACCGGGGACCGCGGTGCGCCGCTCGGCCGGGTCCTGGGCGGACTCGGGCACGTGGTGCGGGCGCCCGAGCAGCCCGCGCAGGTCCTCGTCCCGGACGGTGTACGGCAGCTGCCGCTCGCCGAGTTCGTGCTGCGCCGTGACCTTGCGCAGCAGCCGCGCGATGGACCGCTCCAGGGTGCGCACGCCCGCCTCGCGGGTGTACTCGCCGGCGAGCCTGCGCAGCGCGGCATCGTCGATCGCGACCTCGTCCTTGTCCAGGCCGGCCCGCTCCAGCTGGCGCGGGAGCAGGTGGTCACGGGCGATGACGACCTTCTCGTCCTCGGTGTAGCCGTCCAGGCGGACGATGTCCATGCGGTCGGCGAGCGCCTCGGGGATGGCCTCCAGGACGTTCGCCGTGGCGAGGAACACCACGTCCGACAGGTCGAGTTCGACCTCCAGATAGTGGTCGCGGAAGGTGTGGTTCTGCGCCGGGTCCAGGACCTCCAGCAGGGCCGCGGCCGGGTCGCCGCGGAAGTCGGAGCCCACCTTGTCGATCTCGTCCAGCAGGACGACCGGGTTCATGGAACCGGCCTCCTTGACGGCACGGACGACACGGCCGGGCAGGGCGCCGACGTACGTACGGCGGTGGCCGCGGATCTCGGCCTCGTCGCGGACGCCGCCGAGGGCGACGCGGACGAACTTGCGGCCCATGGCGTGCGCGACGGACTCGCCGAGGCTGGTCTTGCCGACGCCGGGCGGGCCGACGAGCGCCAGCACGGCGCCGCCGCGGCGGCCGCCCACGACGCCGAGGCCCCGGTCGGCGCGCCGCTTGCGCACCGCGAGGTACTCGGTGATGCGCTCCTTCACGTCCTCCAGGCCCGCGTGCTCGGCGTCCAGGACGGCCCTGGCGCCGCGGATGTCGTACGCGTCCTCGGTGCGCTCGTTCCAGGGCATCTCGAGCACGGTGTCGAGCCAGGTGCGGATCCAGGAGCCCTCGGGCGACTGGTCGCTGGTGCGCTCGAGCTTGTCGACCTCCTTGAGGGCGGCCTCACGGACCTTCTCGGGCAGGTCGGCGGCCTCCACGCGGGCGCGGTAGTCGTCGGACTCCTCACCCTCGGCGGTGTCGCCGCCCAGCTCGCGCAGCTCCTTGCGGACGGCTTCCAACTGGCGGCGCAGCAGGAACTCGCGCTGCTGCTTGTCGACGCCCTCCTGGACGTCCTTGGCGATGGACTCGGCGACCTCCTGCTCGGCGAGGTGGTCGCGGAGCTGCTGGGTGGCCAGCTTCAGCCGGGCCACCGGGTCGGTGGTCTCCAGCAGTTCGACCTTCTGTTCGGTGGTGAGGAAGGGCGAGTAGCCGGAGTTGTCGGCGAGCGCGGAGACGTCGTCGATGGCCTGGACGCGGTCGACGACCTGCCAGGCGCCGCGCTTCTTCAGCCAGCTGGCGGCGAGTGCCTTGTACTCCTTGACGAGTTCGGCGACATGGCCGGGCAGCGGGTCGGGAACCGTCTCGTCGATGCGTGTTCCCTCGACCCAGAGCGCCGCGCCGGGCCCGGTGGTGCCCGCACCGATCTTCACCCGTCCCAGGCCGCGGATGAGGGCGCCCGGGTCGCCGTCCGCGAGCCGGCCGACCTGCTCGACGGTGCCGAGGACACCGGTGGCGGCGTAGGTGCCGTCGATGCGTGGAACGAGCAGGACCCTGGGCTTTCCGGGCTCGGAACGGGCGGCCGCCTGGGCGGCCTCCACCGCCGCGCGCACCTCGGAGTCGCTCAGGTCCAGCGGAACCACCATGCCGGGCAGCACAACCTCGCCGTCGAGCGGCAGCACAGGCAGGGTGAGCGGTGTGGACGTCGAAGCCATGATCTCCCCTTCGGCAGTCAAGTTGAGCTGTGCAGACTCAATGCACGAGAGGATTCGGATTGTTCCCCGACCTTTGTTCGCTCTCAGCGATCAGTTGGTGCGAGGGCTGTGACCAGGCGCGGAGCGGCTCGGGGGCAGGCCACCGCCAGAGGCCGGGGCGGATCACCGTGAGAGACCGGGACGGCGTCCGCGGGCGGCACCTCCGACCGTGCTGCGTGAGTGGCGCGGGTCAGCGGAACCGCGGGTCGGAGGCCGGAGTCACCGAACCGGTGCCAGGGTGACCTCGACCCCGGTCCGGGCCCAGCGCCGCACCAGCGGCCAGGCCGCGATGCCGACCGCCAGCGCCAGCAGATGGCCCCAGTTGCTCAGCGGGTCCGTGAACTCGGCCAGGTCCTGGAGGAGTAGCGCGGCGAACAGGATCAGCACGGTCCAGCGCAGCCACGGCCTCAGCAACCCCGTCAGCGCGCCGAGGCTCGCCGCCACGCCGAAGCTGATGCCGTAGTCGAGGCGGTGCAGTGAACTGTCCGGCAGATGGCCCGCCAGCACCGCGAGGCCGACCGGCACCTCGGTGCCCAGCGTCGCGAGCACATGGCCGAGCAGGAAGACGACCGCCGTGCGGGCGCCGCCTATCCGCCGCTCCAGCGCCGTCAGCACGACCAGGAAGACGAGCGTGTAGTAGGACACCATCCCGCCCGCGATCCACAGCGCGCTGGCCAGCAGCACCACCACCGGACTGCGCATCAGGTGCACGACGTCCGTGCTGGATCCCTGGTACAGGGCCTCCATCAGCGACGGGTCGGCGAACTGGGCGAACAGCGAGGTCACCAGCAACACGGCGGCGTAGCCGAAGGTGAACGGCGCCCGCCTGGGGCTCGGCAGCAGCGACGCCAGGCGCGGTGCCGTCCACCGCACCGGGAGCGCGGCCGGGGGCTCGACGGGCGGCGGCGCCGTGCGCTGACGCGGCATGCCGTCCAGAAGCGGCGCGCCCGTCTCGGGGGACGTGAGCGTGGCGTCAGCCGCCGAGACCGTACGTTCCAAGGTGCGGCGCTCCTTCCGTCACGCTCCACCCTTCGCGCCGCGCCGGTCGCTGTCTATGACCGACGCCACCCGAGACGCGATTCATAGCAACTTCCCAGCTGTTTCCGGCGTCCGGGGTGACCGCGCACGGCTGCCGACGACGGCGGTCCGTTCGACCGCTGCGGGAGAATCAGTTCGATCGCCGGGGAAAGTGCGTCGTCCCCCGCCCCGCCGGTCACCAGAATGTGGTCCATGCCTCATCCGTACGACACCGACGAGACCCCGGTGGTTCTGGACCGTCGTGAGGGCCCGCACGGCGAGGTCGTGCTGCGGCGCCACGGTGAGCTGCTGCAGATCATCGCCAACGGCTGCTTCCTGATGGACACCTCCGACGGGCGCTCGGAACGGCTGCTGGTGCAGGCCGCGTCGGACGCCCTGGACGGCCGCCCGGATCCGAGCGTGCTGATCGGCGGCCTCGGCGTCGGCTTCTCGCTCGCGCACGCCGCGGCCGACCGCCGCTGGGGACGCATCACCGTCGTCGAACGCGAACGCGCGGTCATCGACTGGCACCTCCACGGCCCCCTGTCCGCGCTGTCCGCCGACGCGCTCGCCGATCCGCGCACCCGCATCGTGGAGGCCGACCTCGTCGCCCACGTCAATGAGACATCGGACACGTACGACGCCCTCTGCTTGGACATCGACAACGGCCCCGCGTGGACCGTCACGGACGGCAACGGCAGCCTCTACTCGACGGCCGGACTCACCAGCTGCGCAAGGGTGTTGAAACCCGGCGGTGTGCTCGCGGTGTGGTCGGCCGAGCCCTCTCCGGAATTTGAAGGAACCCTTAGGAATGCCGGGTTCCGGCAGGTGCGTACCGAAGAGGTGCCCGTTGCCCGGGGCGTTCCCGACGTCGTGCACCTCGCGATCGGACCTGGATAGCCGACCGGCGGTAACTCCCCGTACGCTGCTTCCCTGACGCGGATCATTCAAGCGTCAAACGCAGTCATGGGATCACCCCACGGATTCCGGAAAGCAACCCCAGGGGCGGGCGATGGAGCAGACACACACCTCCCACAACGGCACGACGGCGACCCCGGGCGCTCAGCGGCGCGTCCTGGTGGTCGAGGACGACCAGACGATCGTCGACGCCATCGCCACCCGTCTGCGCGCGGAGGGATTCCTCGTGCAAACGGCAGGTGACGGTCCGGCGGCGGTCGACACGGCGGAGGCCTGGCAGCCCGACCTGCTGATCCTCGACATCATGCTGCCGGGCTTCGACGGCCTGGAGGTCTGCCGGCGCGTGCAGGCCCAGCGTCCGGTGCCGGTGCTGATGCTCACCGCGCGCGACGACGAGACCGACATGCTGGTCGGGCTCGGCGTCGGCGCCGACGACTACATGACCAAGCCGTTCTCGATGCGGGAGCTGGCGGCGCGCGTGCACGTGCTGCTGCGCCGGGTGGAGCGGGCCGCGCTGGCCGCCGCGACCCCGCGCAACGGGATACTCCGCCTCGGTGAACTGGAGATCGACCATGCGCAGCGCCGGGTGCGGGTGCGCAGCGAGGACGTCCATTTGACGCCCACCGAGTTCGATCTGCTGGTCTGCCTGGCCAACACGCCGCGCGCCGTGCTCTCCCGTGAGCAGTTGCTCGCCGAGGTGTGGGACTGGGCGGACGCCTCCGGCACCCGCACCGTCGACAGCCACATCAAGGCGCTGCGGCGGAAGATCGGCGCCGAGCGCATCCGGACGGTGCACGGCGTGGGCTACGCCCTGGAGACCCCGACGCCATGAGCGACGGGCGGTCGGCCGCGCGGAGGAGCCCCGGGCAGGCCTGGGGCGGCGTACGTCCGTTCTCGATCAAGACCAAGCTGGGCGCGTTGGTCGTCATCTCGGTGTTCATCACGACGGGCCTGCTGATGATCGCGGTGCGCACCGCCACCGAGCTGCGGTTCATCACGGTGTTCTCGATGATCGCCACCCTGCTGATCACGCAGTTCGTGGCGCACTCGCTCACCGCCCCGCTGGACGAGATGAACGCGGTGGCCCGGTCCATCTCGCACGGCGACTACAGCCGGCGAGTGCGCGACAACCGCCGGGACGAGCTGGGCGACCTGGCCCAGACGATCAACCTGATGGCCGACGAGCTGGAGGCCCAGGACAGCCAGCGCAAGGAGCTGGTGGCGAACGTCTCGCACGAGCTGCGCACCCCCATCGCGGGTCTGCGCGCGGTGCTGGAGAATATCGTCGACGGGGTCACCCAGGCCGACCCGGAGACCATGCGCACGGCGCTGAAGCAGACCGAGCGCCTGGGCCGCCTGGTGGAGACGCTGCTGGACCTCTCCCGCCTGGACAACGGCGTCGTGCCGCTGAAGAAACGTCGCTTCGAGGTGTGGCCGTACCTCTCGGGCGTCCTCAAGGAGGCCCAGATGGTGTCCTCCGCGCGCGCGGGCATCGCCTCGGGCTCCGGCAGCCACACCCGTACGGACGTCCATCTGCACCTCGACGTCTCCCCGCCGGAGCTGACCGCGCACGCGGACCCGGAGCGGATCCACCAGGTCGTCGCCAACCTGATCGACAACGCGGTCAAGCACAGCCCGCCGCACGGCCGCGTCACGGTGAAGGCCCGGCGCGGCCCCGCCCCGGACTCCCTGGAGCTGGAGGTGCTGGACGAGGGCCCCGGCATCCCCCAGTCGGAGTGGCACCGGGTCTTCGAGCGATTCAACCGCGGCGCCGTCAACCGGCCGCACGGGCCCGGCAGCGACGGCGGCACGGGCCTCGGCCTGGCGATCGCCCGCTGGGCGGTGGATCTGCACGGTGGCCGGATCGGTGTGGCCGAATCCCCGCGCGGCTGCCGGATCCAGGTCACCCTTCCGGGAGAGCCATCTCTGCCAAGTTGACGTAAAGTTCGAAGCGGAGCAACAAGATCCACGCCTGTCCGCGCAGCCGGACACGTGTGATCAGGCAGAGGCCCGCGTACTCCCCGCGCCGGGCCCGGGTCGTCGCACCCGCCCACAACCGGAACCTCGCTTGTTTCCCGCCATTTCAACCCCTGAAACGCATTTTCTGATGTGACTTACGCGACGATGAACCGGCCCGACCTGACCTTCGCGGTCTTGGAGGCGTAGCCTTTATTCCCGCTGTCCAATCACCTTGTGAAGCGGAAGAGGGCGGTTGCCGCCGTGTCGCCACAGTCCCCGAGTAACCAGAGCGTCTCGACCGACGACCAAGCCGGGAAGAATCCCGCTGCTGCGTTCGGTCCCAACGAGTGGCTCGTCGACGAGATCTATCAGCAGTACCTCCAGGACCCGAATTCGGTAGACCGTGCCTGGTGGGACTTCTTCGCCGACTACAAGCCCGGGGCCGCCGCCGCTGCCGCCTCGGCTCCGGCGGGTACCGCGGCCGCGGGGGCCACGGAGACCACCACGGCGCCCCAGGCAGCGCAGGCCGCGCCCGCGGCTCCCGCCGCACCGCAGGCCCCGGCCGCCGCCGCACCGCAGCCCGCCGCCGCACCGGCCCCGGCGAAGCCCGCCCCGGCGGTCGCCGCACCGGCTCCGGCCAAGCCCGCCGCACCCGCCGCCGCGAAGCCCGCCGCGGCCCCTGCCCAGCCCAAGAAGGACGAGCCCGTGTCCGAGGCCCCCGCCGGCCCCGAACTGGTGACGCTGCGTGGCCCTGCCGCCGCCGTCGCGAAGAACATGAACGCCTCCCTGGAGATCCCCACGGCCACGTCCGTGCGCGCGGTCCCGGTGAAGCTGCTCTTCGACAACCGCATCGTGATCAACAACCACCTCAAGCGCGCCCGCGGCGGGAAGATCTCCTTCACGCACCTCATCGGCTACGCGATGGTCCAGGCCATCAAGGCGATGCCGTCGATGAACTGGTCGTTCGCGGAGAAGGACGGCAAGCCCACCCTGGTCAAGCCGGACCACGTCAACCTCGGCCTCGCCATCGACCTGGTCAAGCCCAACGGCGACCGCCAGCTCGTCGTCGCGGCGATCAAGAAGGCCGAGACGCTGAACTTCTTCGAGTTCTGGCAGGCTTACGAGGACATCGTCCGCCGCGCCCGCGACGGCAAGCTGACGATGGACGACTTCACCGGCGTCACCGTCTCCCTCACCAACCCCGGCGGCCTCGGCACCGTCCACTCGGTGCCGCGCCTGATGCCCGGCCAGTCCGTGATCATGGGCGTCGGCTCCATGGACTACCCGGCGGAGTTCCAGGGCACCTCCCAGGACACCCTGAACAAGCTCGGCATCTCCAAGGTCATGACGCTCACGTCGACCTACGACCACCGGGTGATCCAGGGCGCCGCCTCCGGCGAGTTCCTGCGCCAGGTCTCGAACCTGCTGCTGGGCGAGAACCGCTTCTACGACGAGATCTTCGAGGCCCTGCGCATCCCCTACGAGCCGGTCCGCTGGCTCAAGGACATCGACGCCAGCCACGACGACGACGTCACCAAGGCCGCCCGTGTCTTCGAGCTGATCCACTCCTACCGGGTCCGCGGCCACGTCATGGCCGACACCGACCCGCTGGAGTACCGCCAGCGCAAGCACCCCGACCTGGACATCGTCGAGCACGGCCTCACCCTGTGGGACCTGGAGCGCGAGTTCGCCGTGGGCGGCTTCGCCGGCAAGTCGATGATGAAGCTGCGCGACATCCTCGGCGTGCTGCGCGACTCGTACTGCCGCACCACCGGCATCGAGTACATGCACATCCAGGACCCCAAGCAGCGCAAGTGGATCCAGGACCGCGTGGAGCGCGCGCACTCCAAGCCGGAGCGCGAGGAGCAGCTGCGCATCCTGCGCCGGCTGAACGCGGCGGAGGCCTTCGAGACCTTCCTGCAGACGAAGTACGTCGGCCAGAAGCGCTTCTCCCTGGAGGGCGGCGAGTCCGTCATCCCGCTGCTCGACGCGGTGATCGACTCGGCGGCCGAGTCCCGCCTGGACGAGGTCGTCATCGGCATGGCCCACCGCGGCCGCCTGAACGTGCTCGCGAACATCGTCGGCAAGTCGTACGCGCAGATCTTCCGCGAGTTCGAGGGCAACCTCGACCCGAAGTCGATGCACGGCTCGGGCGACGTGAAGTACCACCTGGGCGCCGAGGGCACCTTCACCGGCCTGGACGGCGAGCAGATCAAGGTCTCCCTGGTTGCGAACCCCTCCCACCTGGAGGCCGTGGACCCGGTCCTGGAGGGCGTCTCCCGCGCCAAGCAGGACATCATCAACAAGGGCGGTACGGACTTCACGGTCCTGCCGGTGGCGATCCACGGCGACGCGGCCTTCGCGGGCCAGGGCGTGGTGGCCGAGACCCTGAACATGTCGCAGCTGCGCGGCTACCGCACCGGCGGCACGGTCCACATCGTCATCAACAACCAGGTCGGCTTCACCGCGGCCCCCGAGTCCTCGCGCTCCTCCATGTACGCGACGGACGTGGCCCGCATGATCGAGGCCCCGATCTTCCACGTGAACGGCGACGACCCCGAGGCCGTCGTGCGCGTCGCGCGTCTCGCCTTCGAGTTCCGCCAGGCGTTCAACAAGGACGTGGTGATCGACCTCATCTGCTACCGCCGCCGCGGTCACAACGAGTCGGACAACCCGGCCTTCACCCAGCCGCTGATGTACGACCTGATCGACAAGAAGCGCTCGGTGCGCAAGCTGTACACCGAGTCCCTGATCGGTCGCGGCGACATCACCCTGGAAGAGGCCGAGCAGGCCCTGCAGGACTACCAGGGCCAGCTGGAGAAGGTCTTCACCGAGGTCCGCGAGGCCACGTCGCAGCCGCCCACGGCCGCCGCGCAGGCCCCCGAGGACGGCTTCCCGGTGGCGGTCGACACGGCCGTGTCCGCCGAGGTCGTCAAGCGGATCGCCGAGTCCCAGGTCAACATCCCGGACAGCATCACCGTCCACCCGCGTCTGCTGCCCCAGCTGCAGCGCCGGGCGGCGATGGTCGAGGACGGCACGATCGACTGGGGCATGGGCGAGACCATCGCGATCGGTTCGCTGCTCCTCGAGGGCGTCCCGGTCCGCCTGTCCGGCCAGGACTCGCGCCGCGGCACCTTCGGCCAGCGCCACGCGGTGATCATCGACCGCCGGACCGGCGAGGACTACACGCCGCTGCAGTACCTCTCCGAGGACCAGGCGCGCTACAACGTCTACGACTCCCTGCTGTCCGAGTACGCGGCGATGGGCTTCGAGTACGGCTACTCGCTGGCCCGCCCGAACGCGCTCGTGATGTGGGAGGCCCAGTTCGGCGACTTCGTCAACGGCGCCCAGACGGTCGTGGACGAGTTCATCTCGTCGGCCGAGCAGAAGTGGGGCCAGACGTCCGGCGTCACCCTCCTCCTCCCTCACGGCTACGAGGGCCAGGGCCCGGACCACTCCTCGGCCCGCCCGGAGCGGTTCCTGCAGCTCTGCGCGCAGAACAACATGACGGTCGCGATGCCGACGCTCCCGTCGAACTACTTCCACCTCCTGCGGTGGCAGGTGCACAACCCGCACCACAAGCCGCTGGTGGTCTTCACGCCGAAGTCGATGCTGCGCCTGAAGGCCGCGGCCTCGAAGGCGGAGGAGTTCACCACGGGCCGTTTCCGCCCGGTCATCGGCGACGCCTCGGTGGACCCGGCCGCCGTCCGCAAGGTCGTCTTCACCGCGGGCAAGGTCTACTACGACCTCGAGGCCGAGCGTCAGAAGCGCGGCGTGACGGACACCGCGATCATCCGCCTCGAGCGGCTGTACCCGCTGCCGGGTGCGGAGCTCCAGGAGGAGATCAAGAAGTACCCGAACGCCGAGAAGTACCTGTGGGCCCAGGAGGAGCCGGCGAACCAGGGCGCCTGGCCGTTCATCGCCCTGAACCTGATCGACCACCTGGACCTGGCGGTCGGCGCGGACATCCCGGCCGGCGAGCGCCTGCGCCGCATCTCCCGCCCGCACAGCTCGTCCCCGGCGGTGGGCTCCGCGAAGCGGCACCAGGCGGAGCAGCAGCAGCTGGTGCGTGAGGTGTTCGAGGCGTAGGCCACACGGCAGCACCACGAGGGGTCCGGACCGAGTTCACCCGACTCGGGCCGGGCCCTTCGGCTTTGTCACGGGCCGTCGGGTGGGTCGTAGTAGACGGCGAGGTGATGGGTCAGCCACGCGGGTGTCCGAAGGCTCACTCCGCAGCCTCCAGCGGCCGCAGCCGGGCAAGGAGTTCGTGCACGGTCACGGACTCCCGGAGCAGTTCGTCGACCCACTGGTGGAACGCGGCGCAGTCCTCGTGACGCGTGCTGCGGCTCCAGAGCATCAGCGGATAGCCGAGAGCCACTCCCTCCTCCAGCGTCAGCGGAGCGTGGACACAGGCGACCGGTACGGCCCTCGACGTCGCGGAGTCCAGCCCTGTCCGCCTGCCTTCCAGCGGCCCCCGTACCAGGTCGGCCCAACGGGTCTGCCGCTCCCGCAGCCGACTGCGGCCGCCGCCGTCACGACTGCGTACGAAGACGGGGCACCGTCGCCCCAGGGCCGAGTCGCCGTCAGGCGCCCACCAGCGCTCGACGGGCAGAACCCACAACGACGTGCTGGGCAGAACGAAATGGACCGGAACAGGGGCCTCCTGGCCGTCGTCGGCGTCTGTCAGCCCGCCCGGCCGCCGAGCCCCCATTGTGCCCCTCCACGCACGCGTGAGGTGCGGAAATCGGAGCGGTACATGAAGTGATTCGGTGCCCTCCCACGCGGCTTAACCTGGAGGTGTACGTCCGGCCCAGCGCCTTCAGGAGAGCACCCGTGTACTTCACCGACCGTGGCATCGAGGAACTGGAGAAGCGGCGCGGCGAGGAGGAGGTCACCTTCGAGTGGCTCGCCGAGCAGCTCCGCACGTTCGTCGATCTCAACCCGGACTTCGAAGTGCCGGTGGAGCGGCTGGCGACCTGGCTGGCACGGCTGGACGACGAGGACGACGAATAGCCATCACCATCCGGTGGGGCGCCCCGTCTGCGGGGCGCCCCACCTTTTGCGTACCTGATCACCGGAACGGGTCTCTTGACTTCCCGTAGGCGCGATATATCGTGAATGACGGAATACGCGATATGGCGTGTCGAGCCGGGTCCGCCCGCTTGCCGCGCGCACCCACACCGGCCGAGGAGGTCAGCACCATGACCGAGTGGTCCGTCGCAGAGCCCAGGAAGCTCAGCTTCGACGACCCGGTGACGGCGCTCCATGTGCGCATCGTCAACGGAACGGTGAACGTGGTGGGCACCGACGAGGGTTCCGCACGGCTGGAGGTCTCGCAGGTCGAGGGCCCCGCCCTGACGGTGAGCCAGAAGGACGGCACCCTCACCGTGGCCTACGACGACCTGCCCTGGAAGGGCTTCCTCAAGTGGCTCGACCCCAAGGGCTGGCGTCGCAGGGCGGTGGTCTCCCTCGCCGTCCCGGCGTCCACCCGCGTGGAGGTGGGCGTGGTCGGGGCCGACGCCCTGGTCTCCGGGATCGACGGCGGTGCCGACGTCAAGGGCGTCACGGGAGCGACGACCCTGGTCGGCCTCTCCGGCCCGGTCCGCGCCACCACCGTGTCGGGAAACGTGGAGGCCCAGGGCGTCACCGGCGAGTTGCGGCTCAACTCCGTCTCGGGCGACCTGACCGTCATCGAGGGCGCGTGCCCGTCCGTGAAAGCCGACTCCGTCAGCGGCTCGATCATCCTCGACCTCGATACCACGAGCGGTCCCACCGACGCCCGCCTGACGAACGTCTCGGGCGAGATCGCCATCCGTCTCCCCCACCCGGCGGACGCCGAGGTCGAGGCGAACACCGCGAGCGGCACGGTGTCCAACGCCTTCGACGACCTGCGCGTCACGGGGCAGTGGGGCGCGAAGAAGATCACGGGCCGCTTGGGCGGGGGCAACGGCCGACTGAAGGCGACCACCGTCTCCGGCTCCATCGCCCTGCTGCGCCGCCCACCCGCCGAGGACGAGGCATGGGACACACCGCCCGCCGACGCGTCCCCCGGCGCCGGCAGCGACGACACCGCCGTCCCGGCCGACCGTTCCCCCCACGGCCCGACCGGCGGCCCCACCGAGCGGAAGGGGCTCTGACATGCCTCCCGTCTTCGCCCATGGACGCCTGCGGCTGTACCTGCTGAAGCTCCTCGACGAGGCACCACGCCACGGATACGAGGTGATCCGGCTGCTGGAGGAGCGCTTCCAGGGGCTGTACGCACCGTCCGCCGGCACCGTCTACCCCCGGCTGGCCAAGCTGGAGGCCGAGGGCCTGGTCACGCACACCACCGAGGGCGGCCGCAAGGTGTACGCGATCACGGACGCGGGCCGTGCCGAACTGGCCGACCGCAGCGGTGAACTGGCCGACCTGGAGCTGGAGATCCGCGAGTCGGTCGCCGAGCTGGCCGCCGAGATCCAGGCGGACGTGCGAGGGGCGGCGGGTGACCTGCGCCGCGAGATGCGGGCCGCGGTCTCCGAGGCGCGCCGGGGCACCAAGGAGCACGAGGGTGCCTACGGGGCGTACGGCGACCAGGCAGAGAAGGAGGCGTGGCGCGCAGCCCGGGAGGAGATGCGCCGCGTCAAGCAGGAGTGGAAGGAGCAGGCCCGGCGCGCCAAGGACGAGAGCCGGCGGGCCCGTGAGGAGGCCCAGCGGGCACGCCGCCAGGCCCGGGAGGCGCAGGAGCGGGCGCGCGCCCAGGCGCAGGAGGAGCTGCAGCGCATGGCGCGACGGGTGCAGGAGCAGGTCCAGGACCACTTCGCGCGGGGCGACTGGCCGACGGGCGTCCGGGAGGGCCTGGCGGAACTGGCCAAGGAGTTCGGCGAGTTCGGCAAGGACTTCGGAAAGGACTTCGGCTTCGGGCGCCCGGGGGCCGCGGGCGCGTCCAAGACGGCGGAGCAGGCCGAGTACGCGACGACCCCGGAGGACTTCCCGGGTGCGTACGAGCCGTCCTGGGCGCACGAGGACTTCCCGGGCGACCCGGCCCGCGCCCTCGACCGGCTCCTGGACCGCTTCCGTGACGACATTCGCGACGCGGCCCGGGACCACGGGGTGACGGAGGAGCAGTTGCGCGACGCCCGTCGGCACCTGTCGACGGCCGCGGCGCATATCGGGGCGACGCTGCGGTCACGGAAGGGGTAGCGCTCCACCTCACGACCGGCCGAGCGTCACCCGGCGGCAGGCTCACCCCGCCTTCGCCCTGCCGCTGCCGCCCCACAGCAGGTCCTCCACGGCCGCATAGGTCGCTCCATGGTCGGCGAGGACCTCGGAGGGGACGCCGGGGCGGGCGGTCAGGGCGAGGACCAGGTGCTCGTCACCGATGTGCCGGTCGCCGTGCGCGAGGGCGGCGCGCAGGGACCGGGTGAGTACGTCCTTGGCGCCGCGGGTGAAGGGGCGGCGCCCGGACCGCCGTACGGCCCCTGCGTGAGTCCCGGCCAGCGCGCCCTGTCCGTGGGCCTCCTCGACCCGGGAGACGATCTCGGTGAGGTCGATGCCGAGCCCGGCCAGAGCGTCCGCGTCGGCGCGGGTGAGCCCGCCGCGACGGCGGGCCTCGGCGAGGTCCCGTTCCACCGCGTCCCGCCGGCCGGTCAACCCGAGCTCCGACAGGGCGAACGCGGCGCGGCCGCGCTCCCTCTCGAGGAGGGCGAGCAGCAGGTGGGCTTCGTCGACGCGGTGGTCACCGGCGCGTTCGCAATGCGCGACGGCGCCGGTGACCACCGCGCGGGCGTCCTGGGTGAACCGCTCGAACATCACTGCCTCCCGTACTTCTTGTGCACGGCCTGCCTGCTGACTCCGAGTTCCGCGGCGATCTCCTGCCACGACCAGCCCTGGTTGCGCGCGCTGCGCACCTGCACCGCCTCCAGCTGCTCCAGCAGCCTGCGCAGCGCGGCGACGGCTCGCAGCCCGACTCGCGGATCGCGGTCGCCTGCGCGTTCGGCGAGATCCGTTGCTTCGGTCATGGTGTCAACATAGGTTGACATGGCGAGGCTTGTCAACCGTGGTTGACGCATCGGTCGCGGAAACGCCCATGGCGAGCTCGGGACGAATCCCGAGCCCGCCATGGGCACGTGGAGGAAAACGCGGTCAGTTGGCCGTCAGTACGATCTTCCCGAACTGGTCTCCGGCTTCCAGACGTTCGAAGCCCTCGCGGGCCCGGTCGAGGGGGAGGACCTCGTCGATGACGGGGCGTACGCCGGTGGCGGCGCAGAAGGAGAGCAGGTCCTCCAGCTCGTCCTTGGAGCCCATGGTGGAGCCGACGACCTTCAGTTCGAGGAAGAAGATGCGGGTGAGTTCGGCGTGGGAGGGCCGGTCGCCGCTGGTCGCGCCCGAGATGACGAGGGTGCCTCCGGGACGCAGGGACTTGACCGAGTGGGACCAGGTGGCGGCACCGACGGTCTCGATGACGGCGTCCACACGCTGTGGCAGCCGGGCCCCGGACTCCAGGGCCTCCACGGCGCCCAGTTCCACGGCCCGCTTGCGCTTGGCCTCGTCCCGGCTGGTGGCGAAGACCCTGAGGCCGGCCGCCTTGCCGAGCACGATCGCGGCGGTCGCGACACCGCCCCCTGCGCCCTGGACGAGGACGGAGTCACCGGGGCGGACGCCGGCGTTGGTGAACAGCATGCGGTAGGCCGTCAGCCAGGCGGTGGGGAGGCAGGCGGCCTCCTCGAAGGAGAGCTCCCTGGGCTTGGGAAGGAGGTTCCAGGTGGGGACGGAGACCTGTTCGGCGAACGTGCCCTGGTAGCGCTCGGTGAGGATGGAGCGGGGCTCGTCGGGGCCGACGCCGTGGCCGGTCTGTCCGATGACGGAGTGGAGAACGACCTCGTTGCCGTCCTCGTCGACGCCGGCCGCGTCGCAGCCGAGGATCATGGGGAGCTTGTCCTCGGAGAGCCCGACGCCCCTGAGGGACCAGAGGTCGTGATGGTTGAGGGAGGCGGCCTTGACGGTCACGGTCGTCCAGCCGGGCCTCCGCTCGGGGGCCGGGCGCTCTCCCAGCTCAAGGCCGGAGAGGGGGTTGTCGCGGTCGATACGGGCGGCGTAGGCAGCGAACATGACCTTGAGATTAGGCTCCGCGCCTGGCGGAGGGAACCGAGACGGGCTGTGACGCGTGTCCCTGCTCCCCGCTTCCCTGCCGCCGCCGGAAAGCCCAGCCGGCGCCCGGCCCCCACCACCGCCGGGCGCCTTGCGGACACCGAGCAGGAAGTCGCGCTTCACACCACGCGGGCGGGCGGGGAGAAGACCCCGCCCGCCCAGCGCACCGTTACCGCCGAGCCACGCCCTCCGCCCGAGCTGCCGCGGCCACCGCCGCCGTCACCGCGGGGGCGACCCGCTCGTCGAACGGCGAGGGAATCACATAGTCGGCAGCCAGATCGTCCCCGACGACCCCCGCCAGCGCCTCCGCCGCCGCGATCTTCATCCCCTCCGTGATGCGGGACGCCCGCACCTGGAGGGCTCCGGCGAAGATGCCGGGGAACGCCAGCACGTTGTTGATCTGGTTCGGGAAGTCGGAGCGGCCCGTCGCCACCACGGACGCGTACTTGTGTGCGACGTCCGGATGCACCTCCGGGTTCGGGTTGGCCATCGCGAAGACGAAGGCACCCTCCGCCATCGACGCCACCGCCTCCTCCGACACGGTGCCGCCGGAGACTCCGATGAAGACGTCGGCGCCCTCCAGGGCGTGCTCGAGCGACCCCGAAAGCCCCGCCTTGTTGGTGAACTCGGCGAGCTCCCGCTTGACCGGCGTCAGATCCTCGCGCTCCCGCGAGACGACTCCCTTGCGGTCGGCGACCGCGACGTCGCCGATCCCCGCCTCGATGAGCATCTTCGCGATGGCGAAGCCCGCCGCGCCGGCGCCGGAGATGACGGCCCGCAGATCGCCGAGCCCCTTCCCGGTCAGCCGCGCCGCGTTCCGCAGGGCGGCCAGCGTCACCACGGCCGTACCGTGCTGGTCGTCGTGGAAGACCGGGATGTCCAGCCGCTCCTGGAGCCGGCGCTCGATCTCGAAGCACCGCGGCGCCGAGATGTCCTCCAGGTTGACGCCTCCGAAGGAGGGCGCGAGCCGGGCCACGGTGTCGATGATCTCGTCCACGTCCGTGCAGTCCAGGGCGATCGGCACCGCGTCCACGCCGCCGAACTGCTTGAACAGGATCGCCTTGCCCTCCATCACCGGGAGGGAGGCCTCGGGGCCGATGTCACCGAGCCCCAGCACCGCCGTGCCGTCGGTCACCACGGCGACGACCGACGACTTCCATGTGTAGTCGTGGACCAGCTCCGGCTGCTCCGCGATGGCCGTGCACACCCGGGCGACGCCGGGCGTGTACGCAAGGGACAGGTCGTCCTTGTCACGGACCGGCACGGTGGCCTGCACGGCCATCTTGCCGCCGCGGTGCAGCGCGAACGCCGGATCGAAGGAATCGTGGGGCTCGGCCCCGCCGTCCTGATCCGCGTTGCTGTCGCTGCGCGAGTTGACGATCTCCGCTGCCACTGTCTCGTACCCCTTAGATCTGCATGGTTTGAGGGTGACCACTCCTGGTTGAGGGGTGGGCGGGCACCGCGTACGACCCAGGTGACTGGTGCGTAAGGGCACATACGCGACGGGCGCGCCGCACACGCGCCCTGAGCCCCGGATGAGGGGTGTAACGCACCTTCTTACCGGACGGATGGTGTCCGGGACGAGTCCATAACGCGAAGGTCACACGCCGGTGAGATGACTCATGGCCGAAAATCTGGACAAGTCCGCTGCACGCCCTCACACGATCACGCGTGGGGCGTGAGACCGACCGCATGGTGAGATGCACCGAAGATCTTCCGGCCGGAAGGAAGGACTCCCGCACAAGGTGCGGCCGAAATCGGCCGTCCGAGGCGGTTCGGGGGTCACCCGTTATCCGATTTTGACATAGCGGGTCACCTGAATGCCGCGGTGCGACTGGCAAGATGCCTCAATCACACGAGGTCGCGACACCCGAAGGTGTGTGTACTCGTCGACCCGTCGGCACAAACCCCATTCCGCCGGAGGAACCACCATGACCGCACGCTCCACCCGTCGTACGACCGCCACGCGCTCCCGAATAGCCGCGGTCGGCGCCCTCGCGGTCGCGGGCACCCTGGTGCTGACCGGCTGCGGCGACCAGACGAAGAGCCAGAACGGCAGCGGCTCGAGCAGCGCCTCGGCCTCGGCTCCGCTGGCCGGCAAGCTCCCCGCCCAGATCCGCCAGGCCGGCGTCATCAAGGTCGGCTCCGACATCGCGTACGCGCCGGTGGAGTTCAAGGACAGCTCCGGCAAGACGGTCGGTCTGGACCCGGATCTCGCGGACGCGATGGGCAAGCAGCTCGGTGTGAAGTTCGAGTTCCAGAACGGCACGTTCGACGCCCTGCTCACGGGCATCCGCTCGAAGCGCTACGACATCGCCATGTCCGCGATGACCGACAACAAGAGCCGCCAGGACGGTGTCGACCCGGGCACCGGCAAGAAGGTCGGCGAAGGCGTCGACTTCGTCGACTACCTGACCGCGGGTGTCTCCATCTACACCCGCAAGGGCGACACCGGTGGCATCTCGACGTGGTCGGACCTGTGTGGCAAGAAATTGGCGGTCGAGCGCGGCACCGTCTCGGAAGACCTCGCCAAGAGCGAGACCAAGAAGTGTCCGAGCGGCAAGAAGATCACCATCGAGGCCTTCGACGACGACCAGCAGGCCCAGACGAGGCTGCGCTCGGGCGGCGCGGACGCGGCGTCCTCCGACTTCCCGGTGGCGGCGTACGCGGTGAAGACCTCGGGTGGCGGCAAGGACTTCCAGATCGTCGGCGACCAGGTCGAAGCGGCTCCGTACGGCATAGCGGTCTCCAAGGAGAACACGCAGCTGCGCGACGCACTGCAGGCCGCGATGAACGCGGTCATCAAGAGCGGCGAGTACGAGAAGATCCTCGAGAAGTGGGGCGCCCAGGACGGTGCCGTGAAGGAGTCCGCCATCAACGGCGGAAAGTGACCGCGCCGCAGCGGCACTGAAAGGCATCATCCGTGACTGTTGACATCGACAAGACGGCGGACCCCCAGGACACCCCCCCGGCCGGAGCGGAGGCCATCAAGGCCATCCCGGTCCGGCACTACGGGCGCTACCTCTCCGCCCTCATCGCGATCGCGCTCCTCGTGGCGATCATCTATGCGTTCGGCCAGGGCAGGATCAACTGGCACGCGGTACCGGACTACTTCTTCGACCACCGCATCATGACGGGCGTGGGCAAGACCCTCTTGCTGACCGTCCTGTCCATGCTGATCGGCATCGTGGGCGGCATCATCCTCGCGGTGATGCGCCTGTCGAAGAACCCGGTGACCTCGTCCGTCGCCTGGTTCTACATCTGGTTCTTCCGCGGCACCCCGGTCCTGGTCCAGCTGTTCCTCTGGTTCAACCTGGGCCTGGTCTTCGAGTACATCAACCTCATGCCGTTCTACAAGGACTACTGGTCGAACTTCATGACGCCGCTGCTGACGGCGCTGCTCGGCCTCGGTCTGAACGAAGCGGCGTACATGGCGGAGATCTGCCGGGCAGGCCTGCTCGCCGTCGACGAGGGGCAGACCGAGGCGGCGCACGCGCTGGGCATGAGCCACGGCAAGACGCTGCGCCGGATCATCATCCCGCAGGCGATGCGTGTGATCGTGCCGCCGACGGGCAACGAAGTGATCAACATGCTGAAGACGACCTCGCTCGTAGCGGCCGTCCAGTTCCCCGAGCTCTTCCGCTATGCCCAGGACATCGGCCAGACGTCCGGCGCCCCGGTGGAGATGTACTTCCTCGCTGCCGCCTGGTACCTGATCATGACCTCGGTCCTGAGCGTCGGACAGTACTACATCGAGCGGTACTACGCCCGCGGCTCCAGCCGCCAGCTGCCGCCTACGCCGTGGCAGAAGGTGAAGGCCAACATGCTGTCCATAGGCCGCCCGAAGGGGGGCATGGCATGACCGAGAAGCTCACCAGGGCCGACGCCGTCCCCGCCCACGGGAAGCCGTCCGTGCCGATGGTCAAGGCCGAGGGTGTCCACAAGTCGTTCGGTCAGGTGGAGGTCCTCAGGGGCATCGACCTCGAGGTGAAGGCCGGCGAGGTGTTCTGCCTCATCGGTCCCTCCGGTTCCGGCAAGTCGACCTTCCTGCGGTGCATCAACCACCTGGAGAAGATCAACGCCGGGCGGCTGTACGTGGACGGCGAGCTGGTCGGCTACCGGCAGCAGGGCGACAAGCTGTACGAGCTGCGCGACCGCGAGGTGGCGATGAAGCGCCGGGACATCGGCATGGTCTTCCAGCGCTTCAACCTGTTCCCGCACATGACCGCCTTGGAAAACGTCATCGAGGCGCCGGTGCAGGTCAAGGGCGTGAACAAGGCGGAGGCCAGGGAGCGCGCCATGCAGCTCCTGGACCGGGTCGGGCTGGCCGACCGGGCCGGGCATTACCCCTCGCAGCTCTCCGGCGGCCAGCAGCAGCGCGTGGCGATCGCCCGCGCGCTCGCGATGGACCCCAAGCTGATGCTGTTCGACGAGCCGACCTCGGCCCTCGACCCGGAGCTGGTCGGCGACGTCCTGGACGTCATGCGGGACCTCGCCGAGTCCGGTATGACGATGGTCGTCGTCACCCACGAGATGGGCTTCGCCCGCGAGGTGGGCGACTCGCTCGTCTTCATGGACGACGGCGTGGTGGTCGAGTCCGGCGACCCCCGGGAGGTGCTGACGAACCCGCAGCACGAGCGGACGCAGGCATTCCTGTCGAAGGTCCTCTGAGGGATTTGCCTTCGGTCGATGCCGCCCACCCGGGAAGGGGGGCGGCATCGACCGTTCCCGATCAGTGCAGGTTCAGCCAAGGGCTGCGCGGCGACAGGTTGCCCTCCGTGTTCAGGCCCTTCATCTGCACGAAGGTCGTGAACTGTCCCTTGCCCTTGAAGTCATTGCCCAGGTAGCGCTTGTTGACCACCTTCCCCTTCGGGCAGGGGTAGGACTTCTGGGACACGACCTTCTCGCCCGTGGTCAGGACCCTGATCAGGATCGTGCAATTCGCGTGGTTCTTGCCCATGGAGACGATCGCGCTCGGCTGCCCCACGCCCTGGGACTTCTTGCTGATGCACGACTTCCAGATGACCACGGTGTCGTCGTTGAGGTAGGTGTCCACGTTCGAATAGGAGTAGCACCCCCCGTTACCGGACTCGGCGTACGCCGACGGGGCCGTGGTCAGCCCGGCGAACGCGACGATCGCGCACGTGGCCGCGGCCAGACTGGTCGTCTTCTTGAGTTGCACGACAAACCTTCCACCCGTTTTTGGAGGCGGTGCGGGGACCGCCCTTCGGGTGAAGATCATTCAGGTCTCTCAGTCATCTGCGCACGTGAGAAAGTGAACGCGGGTTCTCCGGAGGGAGGACGACTCCACCGAGGCCACGCGTGCCCGCCTACTTGAGTGCCAGCAGCAGCGTGTCCGACGGGGAGCACCACACCGGGCGGGCCTCGGCGAAGCCTTTCTCGCGGAGTACGCGCGCGTGCCACGCCGCGGAGGGCATGTCGCCGTCGGCGTGGACGCCGTAGATCTCGAAGCGGCGGGCGGTGGGGGCGGCGAGGACGGGGTCCTTGGCGGCCAACGCCCACCACTCGGCCCAGTCGAGGGCGCCGTCGCGCATGCCCTGATCCATGCGGGCGTGCCGCTGGGCGCTTTCGGCCGCGTTGATCCGGGGCGTGGTGTCGTCGATCATGTGGTCGGCGTTCATGAAGACGCCGCCGTGACGGACGAGTTCCGCGATCCGACCGCAGAGGGCCTCGAGGGGCTCGTCGCGCAGCCAGTGGAGAGCCGTGGCGGTGAGGACGGCGTCGTACGCGTCGTACGGCAGGCGCGCCGGCCAGTCGGGGTCCTTGAGGTCGGCCTCGACGAACGTGACGCGGTCGTCGCCCTCGAACGTGCCGCGCGCGATGGTGAGCAGGGCCGGGTCGAGGTCGACACCGGTGCTGGTGACCTTCGGGAAGCGGGCGAGGAGCCGGGCGGTGATGCTGCCGGTGCCGCACGCGAGGTCGAGCACGCGGGGTTCGGTGCCCACGAACGCCTCGACCATGTCGAGCATGATCCGGAAGCGTTCCTCGCGGTCGGGCATGTACCACTCCTGCTGACGGTCCCAGCTCTCCTGCCATGCCTGCCAGTCGGTGCCCGTCGTGCATCCGGTCGTCGTGTCCATGGGAAGCCCCCTTCTTCACAGAACCGCGTAATACCCTGGACGCAGGGTCATCTGTTACGCATCGCACGCACGACGATAGAGCGCCTTCGTAAGGACTACAAGTGGAACTGGTCTATTACTCCGACTACGCCGTACGTCTCGTGAACAGCGAGGAACCGGCCCGGGGCAAGGACTCGCTGACCTCGGTGGAGGCCGTCCGCGACCTCTTCGGGGGCAACCATTCGGCGGCCCGCCGTGCCACCGACGCCGATGTGACCCGCTTCCGCTCGGTCCGGGCCCGACTGCGCTCGGTCTTCGAGGCGGCGGACCGGGGCGACGAGACGCTCGCCGTGGACCTGCTGAACTCCCTGCTCCTCGAATTCCCGGTGAGCCCGCAGATCTCCGGGCACGACCACCGGGACGACGACGGCCGCCCCCTGTGGCACATGCACCTCGCGGACCACCCGTCGAACGCGACCGCGGGCTACGCGGCCATCGCCGCGATGGGGCTCGCCTTCCACCTCACCGAGTACGGCGTGGACCGCCTGGGCCTGTGCGAGGCGGCCCCCTGCCGCAACGCCTACCTCGACACCTCGACGAACCGCTCCCGGCGCTACTGCTCGGACCGCTGTGCGACGCGCGCGAACGTGGCCGCCTACCGGGCCCGCAAGCGCCTGGAGGCGGACCGGTCGGAGAGCACGGGCCGGGCGGCGGAGAACGCCCAGCGCAGCAGCGCGAAGGCCGAGCGCTGACCGTCCCTGAGCGGGCGGTAACGGAACCACACCTTCCCGAGGACCAGTTCCTCGGGGACGGTGCCGTAGTCGGTGCTGTCCCCACCCGCGTACGGATTGTCGCCGAGCACCCACCAGCCGCCCTCGCGCAGCTCCACGGCACGCTTGACGACCAGCAGGTCCTGCTGGAAGGGGTGGCGCAGCACGATGACGTCACCGGGCCGCACCCGGGCCCCGTACTGCAGGAGCAGCCGGTCCCCGTGCTGGAGCGTGGGCACCATGGACGGCCCTGTGACCTCCGCCACCCCCAGCGGCAGCAACGCCCTCGTGCGCTCGGTCTCCTGTGACAGCTCCGGCATCATCCGGCACCTCCCCGGTCCGATCCTCCACCAGTCCCAGTCTCACCCTGGACTTTTGGCGTAAGCCTCTGGGGGCACTCGCCAAAACCGGTCCCCTACGGAGTAATGTCCCACCTGAGACGACGATCACGAGGAAGGACAGCTTCATGCTCTCCCGCCTGTTTGCCCCGAAGGTCAAGGTCAGCGCCCACTGCGACCTCCCCTGTGGTGTCTACGACCCGGCCCAGGCCCGCATCGAGGCGGAGTCGGTGAAGGCCATCCAGGAGAAGATGGCCGCCAACGACGACCCGCACTTCCAGACGCGCGCCACCACCATCAAGGAGCAGCGTGCCGAGCTCGCCAAGCACCACGTGTCGGTGCTGTGGAGCGACTACTTCAAGGCCCCGCACTTCGAGAAGTACCCCGAGCTGCACCAACTGGTCAACGACACCCTGAAGGCCCTCTCGGCCGCCAAGGGCTCGACGGACCCGGCGACGGGCCAGAAGGCGCTGGACTACATCGCCCAGATCGACAAGATCTTCTGGGAGACCAAGAAGGCCTGATCTTTGATCATGCCCTCTGACCTGCGATTATGTGGGTTTCAGTGTCTCCCTGTCCGCACCCGGTCCGCAGGCCGCCGAGCACGGCGTCCATGACGGTCCGGGTGCGGTCTTCTTCGCCCGGCCACAGATGGGCGTAGATCCGCAGCGTGATGACGGCGCACGCGTGGGCGGTTCCGGTCCGTCTTCCAGCGGCGGTGGCTGAGGGGCGAGGTGTGTCAAGAGGCGCCCCGCACGGCGTGTCCGCGACCTTGAGCAGCGACTGGCCGACCAGGTACTCCAACTCGTCGCTCTCACTGAGGAGTTGCTCGGCGGCGTCCGCGGTGAAGCCGTCCGGGAAGACGGACAGGGCGCGCAGGGCGCGCTGCCCGGCCGGATCGAGCAGGTGCCAGCTCCAGTCGACGACGGCGAGCAGGGTGCGGTGCCGTTCGGGCGCGCGCGCCGCCCGCAGCGCCGAGACCGGGTCGCCGGGGGCGTGGGCGCCCGGGCGGTGCGTCCCAGTGGGCGAGCCCGGCCTCCGCGTGGGCGAGGGCGGCGATGTGGTCGCCGTCCCGTGCGGCGCGGGCGGTCCGGGTGGCGGCGAACAGGACGGCGGAGGTGTCGACGGCCTCGGCGTCCAGGGTGAGCCGGTAGCCGGTGGCGGCGGTGGTGTCGTGGCCGAGCTGGGAGCGGGCCCGGGAGACCAGGACCTGGAGGGCCTTGGTGGGGTTCTCGGGCTGTTCGTCGGGACACAGTCCGTCCACCAGCCGGGCGGTGCTGCACCCGGCGCGCTGCTCGTCGGCGAGCAGCGCGAGCAGTCCGCGCAGCCGGGGCCCGCTGATCTCCCGGTCGCGACAGGACACCCGCGAGGAAGGTCAGCTCGGTCGTCACCCGAGCAGGTCAGAGGCGCCTCGTGGATCTTGCGGCTCCCTTTGCCGGAGCACGGGGGCCGCTCCTGCCAGGGTCCGCTGTCAGTGGCCCGTGCGATGCTGACGGCGTGGATGTGGAGGACCTGGTCCGGCTGCGGCGGGCGCGCGACCGCATGGACCGTGAGTACGCCGAACCGCTGGACATACCGGCGCTGGCGCGCACCGCGCTGATGTCGCCGGGGCACTTCCAGCGCAGCTTCCGCGAGGCCTACGGGGAGACGCCGTACAGCTACCTCATGACCCGCCGTATCGAGCGGGCCAAGGCGCTGCTGCGATGCGGCGACCTGACCGTGACGGAGGTCTGCATCGCCGTGGGCTGCACCTCGCTGGGATCCTTCAGTTCACGGTTCACGGAACTGGTCGGCGAGCCCCCGAGCGCCTACCGGGCGCGGTCGCACGAGCAGGGGGCGGCGATACCGCCGTGCGTGGCGAAGGGACTGACGCGCCCCCGCCGGGGGCGGCCGGGCGACACGCGGACAGATCCCCGCGAGCAGCTATAGCGCTCTAGCCTGGCCTCATGGACGTGAAACTCTCCCAGTGCTTCATCGCCGTCGACGACCATGACAAGGCGCTCGCCTTCTACCGGGACGTCCTCGGCCTGGAGGTGCGCAACGACGTCGGTTTCGAGGGCATGCGCTGGGTGACGGTCGGCTCCCCGCTCCAGCCGGACGTGGAGATCGTCCTGGAGCCCCCGGCGGCGAACCCGGACGCCTCCCCCGCCGACCGCCGTGTGATGGCGGAACTGCTCGCCAAGGGTCTTCTGCGCGGTGTCATCTTCTCCACCGATGACTGCGACGCCCTCTTCGCCCGCGTCCAGGCGTCCGGCGCGGAGGTCCTCCAGGAGCCCATGGACCAGCCGTACGGCGTGCGGGACTGCGCCTTCCGCGACCCGGCGGGCAACCTGCTGCGCTTCAACGAGCGCCGCGCCGCCTGACCCACGGGAAACTCGTTTGCGCGACCGGACGGCGCGGGGAGACGGTACGAACCCGTGAACCGTCTGCCAGGGAGACCGCATGCCCCTCATGAGCGAACCGATCCGCTGGACGTACGTCTTCGTCGACCGGCCCGCCGAGGAGTTCGGCCGGGCCTGCGACTTCTGGACCGCCGTCACCGGCACCAAGTCGTCCGAACCGCGGGGCGACGACGGTGAGTTCGTCACGCTGGTGCCGGATGCGGGCGACGCCTGTGTGAAGGCCCAGGCGGTACGAGCGGGCGGCGGCGCCCATCTCGATCTCGCCGTCGGCCACGTGCCCGCGCTCGTCGCGGCAGCGCGACGGCTGGGCGCGCACCTGGTCTCCGACCATCCCGGCTGGGCGGTCCTCCGCTCCCCCGGGGGCGTGCTGTTCTGCGCGGTGCCCTGGCACGGCGAGTCGGCGCGACCGCCGGCCGTCGAGGGCCCCGGGGGCGCGGCGACGCGCCTCGACCAGGTGTGCCTCGACCTCGCCCCGGCCGTGTTCGACGCCGAGGTGGCCTTCTGGACCGAGCTCACCGGCTGGGAGTCCTCCCCCGGCTCGCTCCCGGAGTTCCACGTGGTCAGGCCGCCCGCGGGCCTACCCGTCCGTATCCTGCTGCAACGCCTCGGCACCGACCGCCCCGCCTCGGCCCACCTGGACCTCGCGTGCACGGACATCCAGGCGACCCGGGCCTGGCACGAGCGCCTCGGCGCCACACACGTCGCCGACGGTACCCACTGGACCGTGATGACCGACCCGGCGGGCGGCACCTACTGCCTGACGGGCCGCGACCCCTGGACGGGCGGCCTGCCGGACTAGCGGTCTCTCCTGGTGCGTTCGCCGTGCGGTTTCGGCTGCGTCTCCTCGGGTTGTCGGGACGCATACGCCGGGCACTGCGGATTCCGGCAGGGGCCGGGGCGCCATACGGGGACGACGGCGCCCAGCGTCTTGTGGCGCCGTACGACGACGGTGGCGACGGGCTGCCCGCAGGCCGGGCAGACGGGGTCCTGGCTGCCCATGCCTCCAGCCTAGGCCGGGTCGGGGGGCGTGCGCCCGCCCGCCGTCGACCGCGTCGCCAGGTTCAGCGGCTTTTCAGCGCGGCTCGCGCCACATCGGCCACATCCGCGGGCCGTCCGGGAGGTCCAGGGTGCGTCCGGTGAAGGCGAAACCGAGGCGTTCGTACAGCCGGGTGCTGCGGGCGCTGCTCGCCTCCAGATAGGCGGGCCGGCCCTCGCTGTCGCAGCGGTCGAGGACGTGCTGGATGAGCGCGGTGCCCAGGCCCTGGCCCTGGTGTCCGGGGGCCACGCCGATCATCCACAGGTACTCGTGAGCGCGGTCCGCGGGGTGCGCCTCGGCCATCAGCCGGGCGATCCGTTCCACGCGCTCGTTCTCCGGGTCGACGGCCTCGCGCAGCCGCACCCCGTCGTCCCCCTCCTCGGCCTCCGCCCCGTCCGTGCCTCCCTGCGCCGAGTGGTCGCCCGCGGGTATGGACAGCCACAGCGCGCACGCCGTGCCGTCCTCGGTCACGTCGATGCGTCCCTCGGCGAGCACGACGTCGGTGAACGCGGCCATCAGCCGGTGGTGCGTCCTGCGGCGGTACTCCTCGCCGGGGAAGACCCAGCTGCTGACCGGGTCGTTCTGGAACGCCTCGTCCAACAGCCGGACGACCAGCTCCTGGTCGCCTCGGTCAGCCGCCCGAATGGCCACGCCCATCAACCCACCCCTTCACGTCAACTCCCCCTTGTATGTACGGAAGTTGTAGCCTAGCCGGAACTCGGTCGGCCGGGGCGACGCGGGTGGGAAGGGGCGGGCCCCCGCACATCGTGGGGAGGTGCGGAGGGCCGCCCCGGGCCGGAGTCTCCGGGACCGCGCGGGGTCAGGAGCCGCGCGGGCCCGGGTCTCCGGGGTCCAGCGGTGGTGCCGGTCAGGTGCTGCGCCGGGTGACGAACTCGGCCAGCGCCAGCAGATCACCCGCCGCGTCCGGGTCGGGAACCGCGCGGGACAGCTCCTGCATCGCCCGGCCCATCCGGTCGGCCGCCTGCGACTGCGCCCAGTCACGACCGCCCGCCCGCTCGACGGCGAGCACGGTGCGTTCCAACTCCCCTTCCTGATACGGCCCCTCGTACAGCTCCGCGAGGTCGGCCGCCGCCGGTGTACCGGAGGCGAGCGCGGCGACCACGGGCAGCGACTTCTTGCGGGCCATGAGGTCCGCGCCGGCCGGCTTGCCGGTGCGGCTGGGATCGCCCCAGATGCCGATCACGTCGTCGATGAGCTGGAAGGCGAGCCCCGCCTCACGGCCGAACGCGTCCAGCGCCTCCACGTCCGCCGCGTCCGCTCCCGCGTACAGCGCGCCGAGCGCGCAGGCACAGCCGAGCAGGGCGCCCGTCTTCGCCTCGGCCATGGCGAGCACCTCCGCGAGGGTGACCTCGTGGGGGCCGCGCCGCTCCATGGCCGTGTCCGCGTGCTGCCCGGCGCACAGCTCGACGACGCAGGCCGCGAGCCGGGCGGCGGCCGCGCCCGACGCCGGGTGCGGGTCCTCGGCGAGCAGCCGCAGGGCCAGCGCCTTGCAGGGCGTCTCCCGCGAGGATCGCGTCGGCGTCACCGAACACGGTCCACGCGGTGGGGCGGTGCCTGCGGGTGGTGTCCCGGTCCATCACATCGTCGTGCAGCAGCGTGAAGTTGTGGACGAGTTCCACCGCGGCGGCGGCCCCTACGGCGGCCGACTCCTGCCCGCCCAGTGCCCGGACGGCGGTCAGCACGAGCGTGGGTCGTATCGCCTTGCCCGCGTTGCCGGTCGCCGGGGTGCCGTCCGCGTGCTCCCAGCCGAAGTGGTAGCGCGCGATCCGGCGCATCGAGCCGGGCAGTGAGTCGACGGCCCGGCGCAGCTCCGGGTCGACCGTGGCGCGGGCACGCTCCAGGATCGCCGCGGCCTCGTGTCCGTCGGGCGGTGCCGGCCGGCCGGGGATCGGGTCACGCCGCCTCGGGATACCGGCCGGGCCGCGCCGCGCGAGGGCCGGGCCCCGCTTCGGCTCCGTCATGAACTCACTCATGGAACCGCCTCGTTGAGTCTGCGGACGGTGACGCTTCCGCTGCCGCTGGGCGCATACTCGGAGGATCTACCCACGGTGACGGGCGGAACACCGAATGCGGCTTCCGGGCCGAGATCGAACGCGCCTTGTAGGCAGGAGCCGAGGAAGAGCATCACCTCCAGCGGCCGATCTCGACGTTCTCCAGGACCCCCAGCGCGTCCGGGACCAGGACGGCGGCCGAGTAGTACGCCGTCACCAGATAGCTGATGATCGCCTGCTCGTCGATGCCCATGAACCGCACCGACAGGCTCGGTTCGATCTCGTCGGGGATACCGGACTGGCGGAGTCCGATGACGCCCTGGTCCTCCTCCCCGGTACGCATGGCGATGATCGAGGTCGTACGGGCCTCGGTGACCGGGATCTTGTTGCACGGGTAGATCGGCACCCCGCGCCAGGTGGGGATGCGGTTGCCTCCGATGTCGATGGTCTCCGGGACGAGTCCGCGCTTGTTGAGTTCGCGGCCGAACGCGGAGATCGCACGCGGATGGGCGAGGAACAGCTTGGTGCCGCGCCGCCTGCTGAGCAGCTCGTCCATGTCGTCGGGACTCGGCACGCCGTCGTGCGGCTGCAGCCGCTGGTCGTACTCGCAGTTGCTGAGGAGCCCGAAGTCGGGGTTGTTGATGAGTTCGTGCTCCTGGCGCTCCTTGAGGGCCTCGACCGTCAGCCGGAGCTGGTGCTCGGTCTGGTTCATCGGCTGGTTGTAGAGGTCGGCCACGCGCGTGTGGATGCGCAGGACGGTCTGGGCGATGCTCAGCTCGTACTCGCGGGGCGAGGCCTCGTAGTCGACGAAGGTGTGCGGGATCTCCGGCTCACCGGTGTGGCCGGCGGCGAGGTCGATCGCCTTCTCGCCGTACTTGTTGGTGCGCTGGGCGGGGATCGAGCGCTGTCGGTGGAGGTGGTCGCGCAGCGACTGGGCCCGCTCCGCGATCTGGTCGACGTCCCGCCGGGGCAGGGCGAGCACCGTGCAGGTGGTGACCGCGCGGGCCGTGTACTCCCAGATGGCATCCGGGTCGAGCAGCGCCTGGTCACCGAAGTAGGCACCGTCGGCGAGGACACCGAGCACCGCGTCGTCCCCGTAGGGGCCCGTGCCGATCTTCTCCACCTTGCCGTGCGCGAGCAGGAACACCTCGTCGGCCTGACTGCCGAACTCGGCGAGCACGTCTCCTGGTGCGAACCTGCGCTGCTGGCAGCGCTGGGCGAGTTCGCCGAGCACGTCCAGGTCGTCGTACGCCCGCAGGGCGGGCAGCTCGCCCAGCTCCGCGGGGATGACCGCCACCTGGTCACCGGTCTTCACGAAGGTCACACGGCCGTCGCCCACCGCGTAGGTCAGGCGGCGGTTGACCCGGTACGTGCCACCCTGCACGTTCACCCACGGCAGCGTGCGCAGCAGCCACCGTGAGCTGATCTCCTGCATCTGGGGTGCGGACTTGGTGGTGGTGGCCAGGTTCCGCGCCGCCGCGGTGCCGAGGCTCTGCTGCGGCCTGTTCTCCTCGGCGCGTACCTCTTCGCCTACCGACATTGGTAATGCCCCTCCCGGTCATGCATCCGATCTGCGAGGACAAGCCTTCCATCACGCAACGTAGTCGCACCATTACACGAAAGAGCGGGAATGGATCACGGCTGCTCTGGGCACTTGAGCGCGCGTTTCCGAGCACCCTCGGCCGGTCACCGGTGTTCGACAATGGCGGGGTGACCAGCCCTGACGCGCGAGACGATCGCGACACGCCCGACCCGGCGACCGCGCTGCGCCCCCGCCTGCCGTCGCCGCTGCGGGAGATCGTGGACGAGCGGTTCGCGCGGTACGGCGTGCGGCTGCTGCTCAAGCGCGACGATCTGATCCACCCTGACCTCGTCGGCAACAAGTGGCGCAAGCTCGCCCCCAACCTGAGGGCCGCGGCAGGCCGCCCCCTGCTCACCTTCGGCGGCGCGTACTCCAACCATCTGCGGGCCACGGCCGCGGCGGGCCGGCTGCTGGGGCTGGAGACGATCGGAGTGGTGCGCGGCGAGGAGCTTGCCGGCCGCCCTCTCAACCCCTCGCTGGCCCGGTGCAGGGCCGACGGCATGCGACTGCACTTCATCGACAGGTCGATGTATCGCCACAAAGCGGAGCCGGAGACGCTGACCGGCATCCTGCGGGCGGCGGACGCCGAGGAGGCGTACGTGGTTCCGGAGGGCGGCAGCAACTCCCTCGCCGTGCGCGGCTGCCGCGCGCTCGGTAAGGAGCTGCGCGGCCGGGCGGACGTGGTCGCCGTGGCCTGCGGCACCGGCGGCACGCTGGCCGGCCTCTCGGCCGGCCTGGCCCCCGGCCAGCGGGCCCTCGGCATCCCCGTCCTGAAGGGCGGCTTCCTGACCGCCGAGGTGACCGCCCTGCAGACCCGCGCCTTCGGCGCCCGCCGCGGCACCTGGTCCCTCGACGACCGCTTCCACTTCGGCGGGTACGCCCGCACCACCCCCGAACTCGAAGCGTTCGCGACCGACTTCGCCTCCCGCCACGGCCTGCCGGTGGAACGGTTCTATGTCGCCAAGCTGCTGTACGGACTCGTCACGCTGACCAGGGAGGGGGCGTTCCCGAGAGGGACGACGGTGGCGGCCGTCATCACGGGTCGCCCCTTCCCCTGGGGGAGCCCTGGCCCCGGCCGGGGGCTCATGCCGTCTCCCGGAACGCCGCCGCCTCCTCCAGGTCCAGGCGGCGCAGCAGGGTGCGGAGCATCTCGTCGTCGATGTACCGGTGGTTGCGGAGTTTGACGAAGACCTCCCGCTCGGCGCCGATCATTTCGCTGGACAGCCGCCGGTAGGTGTCGTCGACCGTTTCGCCGGTCACCGGGTTCACCGAGCCCAGCCGCTCCCAGACAGCGTTGCGGCGGCGCTCCAGGACGGTGCGGAGCCGGTCGGCCAGTGGCGGCGGCAGTGCGTTGCGCTCGTCCTCCAGGAGTTCCTCGAGGCGCTGCTCGGCGGCCCGGGACGCCTGTGCCTGCGCGTTCGCCTCCGCGAGCGTCTCCGTCTGGGGGTCGCGCCCCGGCAGCCGCAGCAGCCGGATGATCGGTGGCAGGCTCAGTCCCTGCACCACCAGCGTGCCGATCACCGTCGTGAAGGTCAGGAAGAGGACCAGGTTGCGGTCGGGGAACGGGACGCCGCCGTGTACGGTCCGCGGGATCGAGAAGGCGATCGCGAGTGACACGACCCCCCTCATCCCCGCCCAGCCGATGATCAACGGCCCCTTCCACGTCGGGTTCTCCTCGCGCTCCCGGATGCGCCGGAAGAGCGCACGCGGCAGGAAGGTCGCCGGATACACCCAGGCGAACCGGGACACGACGACCACCAGGAACACGGCCACCGCGTACCAGGCCGCGCGCGTGCCCTCGTACGGACCGAGCCCCCTGAGGACGACCGGCAGCTGCAGTCCGATGAGCGCGAACACCGCCGACTCCAGCACGAACGCGACCATCTTCCACACCGCCTCCTCCTGGAGCCGGGTCGCGAAATCGACCTGATAGTTGTGGTAGCCGAGGTAGAGGGCGACGACGACCACGGCGAGAACACCGGAGGCGTGCACCCCTTCCGCGGCGCCGTAGGCGACGAACGGGATCAACAAGGAGAGCGTGTTCTGCAGCAGCGCCTCCTTCAGGTGGGTGCGCAGCCAGTGGATCGGCACCATCAGCAGCAGACCGATCACCACCCCGCCGACCGCCGCGAGCAGGAACTCCCGCACGCCGCCCGACCAGGTCGCGCCTTCGCCGACCGCCGCGGCCAGCGCCACCTTGTACGCGGTGATCGCGGTCGCGTCGTTCACCAGCGACTCCCCCTGCAGGATCGTGGTGATCCGCGAGGGCAGGCCCACCCGCCGGGCGACCGCCGTCGCCGCGACCGCGTCCGGCGGCGCGACCACCGCACCCAGGACCAGCGCAGCCGTCAGCGGCAGCCCCGGCACGATCAGGTACGCCGCCCAGCCCACGGCGAGCGTCGCGAAGAGCACGTATCCGACGGACAGCAGGGCGACCGGCCGCATCTGCGCCCTCAGGTCCAGGTAGGAGCTGTCGGTGGCCGCCGTGTACAGCAACGGGGGCAGCACCAGCGGCAGGACGATCTCGGGGACGAGGGTGTACTCGGGCACCCCGGGCAGGTACGAGACCGCGAGACCCACGGCGACCAGCAGCAGCGGCGCCGGCACCGGGGTCCGGCGCGCCGCCCCGGCAACGGCCGCGCTGCCGGCGACCAGCAACAGCAGTGGCACCACGTTCATCGTCTTCCGCCCGCCCTCTTTTTCCGCGCCGCTTCCCGCGGACCCGTCGTAATCTGGCCATCATGAAACAGTGCACGCACGGCGACGCGCTGCCGGACCCCGAGCCCACGCCCCAGAGCGAGACCTGCCTGGAGTGCCTCGCCGCCGGTACGCACCCGGTGCAACTGCGTCTGTGCCTGGAGTGCGGACACGTGGGCTGCTGCGACTCCTCGCCTCTTCGGCACGCCACGGCGCACCACGAGGCCAGCGGCCACCCGGTGATGCGCACTTTCGAACCGGGTGAGAACTGGCGCTGGTGCTTCGTCGATCATGTACTCGTGTGACCCCGGACCGGCGCCCGTGTGACCCTGTACCCGGACGGTTCGCCGGCCTGACGTCCGGGTACGTCAATCCGGCGCGCGCACTTCCCGATTGGTTCCGCCAGACCCCTAGCCACTGTGCGTATACATGGGTTTACTATCAGTGACAGCAAGGGGTCGGTGTCCCGGGGACAGGTACGTTGAGAGCGCGATAGCGTCACCGCTGAACCACGAGGGGCGTTACCCCGGGGGGCGACCCTCGGCCCCCGAAACAGCTTGTACCACCTTGGAGGTGAGGGTGTCCCAGATCGCAGGCGAGCCCGCGACCCAGGACTTCGTGGAAGTCCGGCTGCCGGCTGCGGGTGCCTACCTGTCGGTGCTGCGCACGGCCACGGCCGGTCTCGCGGCCCGTTTGGACTTCACCCTCGACGAGATCGAGGACCTGCGCATCGCGGTCGACGAGGCCTGCGCGATCCTGCTGCAGCAGGCCGTGCCCGGCTCGGTGCTCAGCTGTGTCTTCCGGCTCATCGACGACTCGCTGGAGGTCACGGTCGCGGCCCCGACCACGGACGGCCATGCCCCCTCGCGGGACACTTTCGCCTGGACAGTCCTGTCGGCCCTGGCCGGCAAGGTCTCCTCCGCGGTCTCCGACGACAAGACCGTGTCCATCAGCCTCTACAAACAGCGCGGCGCGGGACCCGGGCCGGCGTGACGAACGGGGACGGACCGGTGCGGGACGAAGAGCGCGGCACACGGAAGTTCTCCGCCGGGAGCGTGGGCGGCCCGGGCGGGGCGCCGCGCATGGCGGAAGGCGTGGACGGCATCCCCGAGCAGGCCCGTCCGCACCCGGAGGGCCAGGCGTCGGCGGTCATGGCACCCGTGCAGACGGGTCCGGCCGGAGCGGACGAGGCGCTCTCCGTCCGGGGCGGCGCACGACGGGATGCAGGCGGAGCCACGGGCACGTCCTCCGGAGGGCGGCGGACGACGGGCGGGACGATGAGCGAGCACGAGCGAAACGCTGAGCAGGGTGTGCCGGTCGGCGCACAGCACGACCCACAGGACCGCAGCGGCGCGCGGGCGATGTTCGTCGAACTGCGCAAGCTGAATGAAGGCAGCCCGGAGTACGCCGAGCTGCGCAACCAGCTGGTCCGTATGCACCTGCCGCTCGTCGAGCACCTCGCGCGCCGCTTCCGCAACCGCGGCGAGCCGCTGGACGATCTGACCCAGGTCGCCACCATCGGTCTGATCAAGTCGGTCGACCGCTTCGACCCGGAGCGGGGCGTCGAGTTCTCGACCTACGCGACCCCGACGGTCGTCGGCGAGATCAAGCGGCACTTCCGTGACAAGGGCTGGGCGGTGCGGGTGCCGCGGCGCCTTCAGGAGCTGCGCCTGGCCCTGACGACGGCCACGGCCGAGCTGTCCCAGCAGCACGGCCGCTCTCCGACGGTCCACGAGCTGGCCGAGAAGCTGGCCATCTCGGAGGAGGAGGTCCTGGAGGGCCTGGAGTCCGCCAACGCGTACTCGACGCTGTCCCTGGACGTCCCCGACACGGACGACGAGTCCCCGGCGGTCGCGGACACGCTCGGCGCGGAGGACGAGGCGCTGGAGGGCGTCGAGTACCGCGAGTCGCTCAAGCCGCTGCTGGAGGATCTTCCGCCGCGGGAGAAGCGGATCCTGCTGCTGCGCTTCTTCGGCAACATGACGCAGTCGCAGATCGCGCAGGAGGTCGGCATCTCGCAGATGCACGTCTCGCGTCTGCTGGCGCGGACACTGGCGCAGCTGCGGGACAAGCTGTTGGTGGAGGAGTAGGACGACGGCACGCGGGGCTGCTGGTCAGCGGCGCCCCGCGACGGCCGGGCGGTGCCCATCCCTCGCGTCGGCTCGGGGCGCGGAAGGCCGGCGACGGCCGCGATGTCGCTGGGGTCGCTGCTGTAGTCGGGCAGGGAAATCATCGGGCGCGGTCCCGTGCCCGGCGACGCCAAGCCGGCCCGGCCGGACGTTGGCTACCCTCCGGCTGCTCCGCGGGGCCGGACGCCGGCCACCCCTTCGAGACCGGCCACCGCTTCGGCTCCTCCGTGGAGCCGGACGCCGGCTACCGCTTCGGCTCCTCCGCGCGGCCGGGCCCGCGGATTCCGAGGGCCTGCGTCGTCGCCGGGTTCACCAGGAGCACCAGGGCCGTCACCGCGACGATCGCGAGCACGATGCCGACCGGGATCGCGACGCCGTCGGCGCGAAGCAGGTTGTACGCCACCGGCAGCGCCATGATCTGGGTGATGACGGCGGGCCCCCGGCTCCAGCCGCGCCGCAGCAGCAGACCCCGCGCGGCCAGCAGGGGAAGCAGCGCGAGCACGATCAGGGTGATGCCGAGGGTGACGGCCTGCTGACGGTCGTCCGGCGAGCCCGTGAGGCCGAGGACGAGCGTCCAGACGCCGCCCGCGACCAGAGCCAGCCCCTCCAAGCCGGCCAGCGCCGCCGCGGCGGTCAGCCGCGTGGGGCGGGGCCCGGCTTCGCGGGTCTCAGGGGTGGGGTTCTGCTCAGCGCTCACCCCTGAAGGGTAGCCCTCGCCCCGTTCACCGCCGCCGACGCCTTCGGCCCCGCAGTACCCAAGACCACTCCCGGCCCTCTTACCGGATCCCTACCCGGGCTGGGGCCGAATACCGCCCAGTAGGTACCCTGCACACCATGCGTGCACTCCTCGTGGTCAATCCGGCGGCAACCACCACAAGCGCACGTACCCGTGATGTCCTCATCCACGCGCTGGCGAGCGAGATGAAGCTCGAGCCGGTGACCACCGAGTACCGGGGGCACGCCCGGGACCTCGGCCGGCAGGCCGCGGAGAGCGAGGACATAGACCTGGTCGTGGCGCTCGGCGGGGACGGCACGGTCAACGAGGTCGTCAACGGCCTGCTGCACCACGGCCCCGACCCCGACCGCCTCCCCCTGCTCGCCGTGGTGCCCGGCGGCTCGACCAATGTCTTCGCCCGGGCCCTGGGCCTGCCCAACGACGTCGTGGAGGCCACCGGCGCCATCCTCGACGGCCTGCGCGAGCGCCGTGAGCGTGTGGTCGGCCTCGGTCTGGCCGCGGGTACCCCGGGCACCGAGGACGAGGCGGTGCCCTCCCGCTGGTTCACCTTCAACGCAGGCTTCGGCTTCGACGCGGGAGTGGTCGGACGGGTGGAGCAGCAGCGGGAGCAGGGCAAGCGGTCCACGCATGCGCTCTATCTGCGCCAGATGGTCCGTCAGTTCCTGGACGAACCGCATCGCAGGCACGGCACGATCACCCTGGAGCGGGCGGGTGAGGAGCCGGTCACCGATCTGGTCATGTCCATAATCTGCAACACCGCGCCCTGGACGTTTCTCGGCAATCGTCCGGTGTACGCCTCACCTAAGGCCTCGTTCGATACCGGCCTCGACGTACTGGCCTTCAGCCGGCTCTCGACGGCCTCGGTTGCCCGGTATGCGACCCAGTTGCTCACTTCGTCCTCCGAACGGGGACCCCGGGGCAGGCATGTGGTCTCGCTGCACGACCTGACGGGCTTCACCTTGCATTCCAAGGCGCCACTGCCCCTTCAGATGGACGGCGACCACCTGGGGGTGCGTACGAGCGTGACGTTCACAGGCGTACGCCGTGCACTGCGTGTGATTGTGTGAGCAGAAGGGGCCAAAGTCCTTTCACTCGAACGTTTAGGCCAGGATCCACCCCTTGGAAGTACGGCTGTGACCTAGTCGACACCAAGGAATCAAAAAAAACTTTCCGGAAGGGGTTGTATCCGCCGCTGAGGTTTGCGAGTCTCTACGTGGCGCTCGGGGCAGCCCGCAACACCGGCTCCCATCGAGAGTGCCCGAACCCCTCCTCAATCCACAGGACCACGTCAGTGAGTCTGACGATCGGCCCTTCACTTGTTGAGGGATTCGTGAAAGCGTTCACATTCACAAGCAATCTGCACGTAATACCACGGAGAGGTAGCAGCCATGGACTGGCGTCACAACGCCGTTTGCCGCGAGGAAGACCCCGAGCTCTTCTTCCCCATCGGCAACACTGGTCCTGCGCTGCTGCAGATCGAGGAAGCCAAGGCCGTCTGCCGTCGCTGCCCGGTTATCGAGCAGTGCCTGCAGTGGGCGCTCGAGTCCGGCCAGGACTCCGGCGTCTGGGGTGGTCTCAGCGAGGACGAGCGCCGCGCCATGAAGCGCCGCGCCGCCCGCAACCGGGCCCGTCAGGCCTCCGCCTGACACACCCGCCCCGACGAGCCTGAGCTTGGCGGCGCGTACAGCGAGTACGCTTCTCCCGCCCCCGAGCCGCAGCGCGCAGTCGCTAGCAGCAGCTGGCACCAACGAGCTTTAGCCCCGGACCACTTGGTGGTCCGGGGCTCATTGCTGTGGGGACGATGCCTGAGGGGCCGGGAGGACTGCGGTGTCCGTACTCGCTCGGCCGCCGCCCGGGCTCACTTCTGCGCACGGACCGGGATGTCCAGGATCACCCGAGTGCCGCGCCCCGGGGCCGGGACCATGTCGAAGGTCCCGCCCAACTCGCCCTCCACCAGCGTCCGTACGATCTGCAGCCCGAGGTTGCCCGCGGTCTGCGGGTCGAAGCCCTCGGGCAGGCCGACCCCGTCGTCCTGGACGGTGACCAGGAGGCGCGCCTCCTTCGGCGTACCGCCGCGGACGGCCGAGACCTCGACCGTGCCGGTGTCGCCCTGACGGAAGCCGTGCTCCAGCGCGTTCTGCAGGACCTCGGTGAGCACCATGGACAGCGGGGTGGCGACCTCCGCGTCGAGGATGCCGAAGCGGCCGCTGCGCCGGCCGGTGACCATGCCGGGCGAGATCTCCGCGACCATGGCGAGCACCCGGTCGGCGATCTCGTCGAACTCCACGCGTTCGTCCAGGTTCTGGGACAGCGTCTCATGGACGATGGCGATCGAGCCGACCCGTCGCACGGCCTCCTCGAGGGCCTCCCTGCCGCGATCGGACTCGATGCGGCGGGCCTGCAGGCGGAGCAGGGCGGCGACCGTCTGGAGGTTGTTCTTCACCCGGTGGTGGATCTCCCGGATGGTCGCGTCCTTGGTGATCAACTCGCGCTCGCGGCGCCGCAGTTCCGTGACGTCCCGCAGCAGGACCAGCGAGCCGATGCGCGTGCCCTTGGGCTTGAGGGGGATCGCCCGGAACTGGATCACCCCGTCCTTGGCCTCGATCTCGAACTCGCGCGGCGCCCATCCGCTGGCCAGCTTGACCAGTGCCTCGTCCACCGGCCCCTTGGTCGGGGCGAGTTCCGCGGTGGTCTTGCCGAGGTGGTGGCCGACGAGGTCGGCGGCGAGGCCGAGCCGGTGGTACGCCGACAGCGCGTTCGGTGACGCGTACTGGACGATGCCGTCCGCATCGAGCCTGATCAGGCCGTCGCCGACGCGCGGTGAGGCGTCCATGTCGACCTGCTGGTCGGGGAACGGGAAGGCGCCGGCCGCGATCATCTGGGCGAGGTCGGAGGCGCTCTGGAGGTACGTGAGCTCCAGGCGGCTCGGGGTACGCACGGTCAGCAGGTTGGTGTTGCGCGCGATGACGCCGAGGACCCGCCCCCCGCAGCGTACGGGGATGGACTCGACCCGGACCGGGACCTCCTCGCGCCACTCCGGGTCGCCCTCGCGCACGATCCGGCCCTCGTCCAGGGCCGCGTCCAGCATGGGGCGGCGGCCGCGGGGGACGAGGTGGCCGACCATGTCGTCCTGGTAGGACGTGGGGCCGGTGTTGGGGCGCATCTGGGCCACCGAAACATACCGGGTGCCGTCGAGAGTGGGCACCCACAGGACCAGGTCGGCGAAGGAGAGATCGGACAGCAGCTGCCACTCCGACACCAGCAGATGCAGCCACTCCAGGTCGGAGTCGCTGAGGGCGGTGTGCTGGCGGACCAGTTCGTTCATGGAGGGCACGTGTGCGAGGGTACCTGGGCGTTCGGACATCGATCGAGATCGGCCGGTGCAGGTACCCCGGTACGACCCTGCCCGGGAGGCGGTCCGGGTGCGGCGCTAGCCCCCGAAAGCACCCACGGGCCGCGGCGCCTGGGAGGGACCCTCAACCCTCCCGGCACCGCAGCCCGGAGCATCAACGGCCGCGGGGTGTGCGGTCCCGATCGGCCGAAGGTCGAGGAGCCGGAGCAGTCAGGGCAGAGAGCGCCGGTTCCTCGGTCCGTCTTCCTGTGCGGGGAAGACGGGGCTTGTGGATTTACTTACTTACCTAGCATTGTCGACCCGATGGACTAGACCACGCCGACGAGACCATGGTGCCGGGGTCCGGGTGCGTGTGTCCATGCGTTTGAGGATGTTTGTTGTTGTCTCTCAATCAGACATCCATGCCTTCACGCATCCGTCCCGGCCATCCCGACGGCCCACTCGGAGCGTAGTCCCCGTCGGTTCGTGCGTGGGGCCAGACGGCGAGGGCGACCTCGGCGAGCGCTTCCAGTTCCTCCCGGGTGGCCCCGTCGCGCGCCTGCTGGGACATGCCCTGGATGATCGCGCCGACGTACCGGGCGAGGACGCGGGCATCGGTACCCGCGGGCAGCTCACCGGCGGCGACTCCGGCCCGTATGCGGCTCTCGAAGGCGTCGATGTTCGCGTTGCGCCGCGCCCGCAGGGACTCCTCGATCTCCGGCGTCGTGCAGTTGGCGGCGGCGTGGACGACGAGGCAGCCGTGCGGGTGCCCGGGGGCGGTGTAGATCTCGGCGGCCTCGCGGAGCACCCGCTCGACAGCGGCGCGAGCGGTGGGCTCCTCGGCGAGGGCACGGTCACCGAAGGATCCGTACCGCTCGTCGTAGACGCCGACGACCTCCTCGAAGAGGGACCGCTTGTCACCGAACGCCGCGTACAGGCTCGGCGCGCCGATACCCATGACCCGGGTGAGGTCGGAGACGGAGGTGGCCTCGTAACCGTGCTCCCAGAACGCGAGGAGGGCCTTTTCGAGCGCGGTCCCCCGGTCGAAGGAACGGGGGCGTCCGCGCGGGCGGGAGGACCCGGAACCGCCGCGCGCAGGCGTCGACTTGGTCGTCGGCTCTCCCTCGGCCACGGCCCGCGTCAGCCCCTCGGATCGCGGATCGGTCTGTCGGTCGCCGTCCTGGCTCTCCACCATGGGGTGGATTTTATAGCGGGTGCTAGAGAAATGACGCCGCCCTGCAGTACGGTCTTTTGTGTATCGATCGCTAGAGAATGGGAGGGACGTCGGCATGGGCGTGCTCGCGGGGAGGACCGCGCTCGTCACGGGGGCGAGCAGGGGCATCGGCCGGGGAATCGCCGAGCGGCTGGCTCGTGACGGTGCGCGGGTGGCGGTGCACTACGGCCGGAACGAGGCGGCGGCGAAGGAGACGGTGGCAGCGATCGAGGCGGCCGGCGGTTCCGCGTTCGCGATCGGCGTCGAGCTGGGGCTGCCGGGCGACGCCCAGGCCACGCAGGACGGCGCGGCCTGGGCCGCCTCCATATCGGCACTGGGCCGCGTGGGCACCCCGGCGGACGTCGCCGACGTGGTGGCGTTCCTGGCCTCCGACGCCGGCCGGTGGGTCACGGGCAGCTGGGTGGACGCGACAGGAGGTTCGCTGGCGTAGGGCCTCCCGCGGACTTCCGGCACATCCAGAGGCTTCTCAGTGCGTCTCCGTCACCTTCGCCAGGGCGCGCGGGGCGTCCGGGTCCTGGCCGCGGGCGATGGTGACCTCGTACGCGAGGAGCTGGAGCGGGATGATCTCCAGGATCGGCTGGACCTCCTCGGCCACGCCCTCGGTCGACAGGACGAACCCCGCCGATGCCTGCTCGACCTGGCTCGGCGGTCCGATGACGACGAGGTCGGCGCCGCGGCCGCGCAGCCGGTCGAGTACGGGCTGGAGCGCGGCGCCGCCCTTGCCGTCCGTCACGACGGCGATGACCGGCGAGACGTTGTCGACCATGGCGAGCGGGCCGTGCAGGAGATCGGCGCCGGAGTAGGAGAGCGCGGGGATGTAGCTGGTCTCCATCAGCTTCAGCGCGGCTTCCTTGGCGGTGGGGTAGCCGTAGCCGCGCGAGGTGATGACCATGCGCTCGGCGAAGCGGTAGCGGGCGGCGAGGGTGCGGACTTCGTCCTGGCGGGCGAGGAGTTGCTCGGCGAGGTCGGGCAGTGCCTTCGCGGGGGCGCCGTCGCCGCCGCGCAGTCCTTCGACGAAGAGATAGAGGGCGAGAAGGGAGGCGGTGTAGGTCTTGGTCGCGGGGAGGGCCTTCTCCTCACCGGCCATGACGTCGATGTGGTACTCGGAGACGGCGGCCAGCGGTGAGTCCGGGTTGTTGGTCACGGCGAGCGTGAGGGCGCCGGCCTCGCGGGCGGCCCGCGTCGAGGCGGAGAGGTCCGGGGACCCGCCGGACTGACTGACGGTGATGACGAGGACGTCAGTGAGGTCGGGGCGAGCGCCGTAGGCCGTGGTCGTGGACATCGAGGTGAGACCGCAGGGCAGGCCGAGGCGGATCTCCAGGAGGTACTTGGCGTAGAGCGCGGCATTGTCCGAGGTGCCGCGGGCCGTCAGCAGCACGAACCGGGGCTTGCGGGCGGCGACCTCGCGGGCCACCTCCCGGATGCGCGGCGCCCCCTCCTCGAGGAGGCGGCGCAGCACGGCGGGCTGTTCGGCCATCTCCCGGGCCATGGTCCGTCCCGGGAGGTCTCGCTGGGGGTCCGGTGTCGTCGGCGTCATGGGGGTTCCTCCCGGGGTGGGCAGTGCTCTCGCTCTGGCCTGACGGCTCCTATTCCACCCCCTCGGACCCGGCGATGCCTCGGCGGGAGGCAGTGGCGGATCTGCGCCGGGCGATACCGGGCAGAGCAGCGCAGATCTGTAAGCGTGCCGGCCCGAATCCGCCAGGCAGGCGGCCTTGGTCGGGCCCCGCGTTCGGGTCGCCGCCGACTCCCGCCGGACCACCTCCCCACCTCCCGCCAACACCCCTGTCCGCAGCCCCTCCGACGGTCCCGGCTCTGTTAGATTGGTCTAAACCACATGGTCCCTTTCCCCGGTTCCCAGTCCCCTCTCCTCAGATCGGCAGGCCCAGCGTGGAAGTTGTCATCGTTCCGGACGCCCAGGCGGGTGGCGAGCTCATCGCCGAGGCCATGGCACAGCTGCTCCGACGCAAGCCCGACGCCCTGCTCGGTGTGGCCACCGGGTCGACACCGTTGCCCGTGTACGAGGCCCTCGCAGCGAGGGCGCGTTCCGGTGCCGTGGACGTTTCGCGGGCGCGTGTCGCCCAGCTCGACGAGTACGTCGGACTCCCCGCGGACCACCCGGAGTCGTACCGTTCCGTCCTCCGGCGGGAGGTGCTGGAGCCGCTCGGCATAGGCATGGACGCCTTCCTGGGGCCCGACGGCACTGCGGAGGACGTTCAGGCCGCGTGCGCGGCGTACGACAGGGCGCTCGCCGAGGCCGGTGGCGTGGATCTGCAGTTGCTCGGGATCGGGACCGACGGGCACATCGGGTTCAACGAGCCGTGCTCCTCGCTCGCCTCCCGCACCCGTATCAAGACGCTCACCGAGCAGACCCGTATCGACAACGCCCGCTTCTTCGACGGCGACATCGACCAGGTGCCGCACCATGTGATCACCCAGGGCATAGGCACCATCCTCGAGGCGCGGCACTTGGTGCTGCTGGCGACCGGCGAGGGCAAGGCGGACGCGGTCGCCGCGACCGTCGAGGGCCCGGTCGCCGCCGTCTGCCCGGCCTCCGCGCTCCAACTCCACCCGCACGCGACCGTCGTCGTGGACGAGGCCGCCGCGTCCAAGCTGAAGCTCGCCGACTACTTCCGCCACACCTACGCCAACAAGCCCGACTGGCAGGGCATCTAGCACCCTCACAAGGAAGACGCCTCAAAAGGATGACGCCGGGACCGGACGGCACCCGGACCCGGCATCCTCCCCGCCACGGCTCAACGGCCCGCGATGGCCTCCGCCGCCGCCTGACCGCACACCCGTGCCGCCCCATGGGTGGCGATGTGCAGGGCGCCGCGAGGAGCGGCCTGGGGCACGCCCATCTCGACCACGACCGTGTCGGGACGCTGCGCGAGGAGCGTGTCCAGGGCGGAGGCCATCCAGGGGTGGCGGTGCTCGTCGCGGACCACCGCCACGATCCGCCGGGGCCCGGCGGCGGCCAGCGCCGCGCGGCCCGCCACCTCCCCGGAGAAGCTGCCCGTCTCCGTGCCGGGAAGCAGGCGGAGCAGTTCGGCGGCCACGCCCCACGGGGTCTCTTCGCCCACCGCGATGTTGGCCACGGGGGTGAGGGCGGCGACATAGGGCGGCTCGGTGAGCGGGGTGAAGCCCTCTTCGCCGGTGACCTTCAGCGCGCGGCGGGCCGCGAGCAGGCCGATGTCGGCGACGGGCGGCCGGTGTGCGCCGGCGCCGTCCGCGGCCGCCGACGCCGTCCACCGTGCCAGCTCCCGTACGCGTTCCGCGGCCTCGGCGAGCCGTTCCTCGGCCAGCTCGCCGGAGCGGACCGCCGCCACCAGGGCGTCCCGCAGACGTCGTACCGTCTCGTCGTCCGCGAGTCCGCCGCCCACGCAGATGGCGTCCGCACCGGCCGCGATGGCGAGGACGCTGCCGCGCTCGATGCCGTACGTCCCTGCGATCGCCCGCATCTCCATGCCGTCGGTGACGATCAGGCCGTCGTAGGCGAGCTCGTCGCGCAGCAGGTCGATCAGGATGCGCCGGGACAACGTTGCCGGGCGGTCCGGGTCCAGGGCCGGGACCAGGATGTGCGCGCTCATCACCGCCCGCGTGCCGGCGGTGATCGCCGCGCGGAACGGGGCGAGGTCGCGGTCATGGAGCACCGCTGGTTCCGCGTCGATGCGCGGGAGGGCGTGGTGGGAGTCGACCTCGGTGTCGCCGTGGCCCGGGAAGTGCTTGGTGCAGGCGGCGACACCGGCGGACTGCAGGCCGGTGACGTAGGCGGCGGTGTGGCGGGCCACCAGCTCGGGGGCGGCACCGAAGGACCGGACGCCGATCACCGGGTTGGCGGGGTTGGAGTTCACATCGGCCGAGGGCGCCCAGTTGAGGTTGACCCCGCACTCGGCGAGCCGGCGGCCGAGTGCGTACGCCACCTCGCGAGTCAGGTCGGCGTCGTCGACCGCGCCCAGCGCGTGGTTGCCCGGGAAGGAGGAGCCGTTCCGCACCTCCAGGCGGGTGACGTCTCCTCCCTCCTCGTCGATCGCGACGAGCACGTCGTCGCGTTCGGCGCGCAACTGGGCGGTCAAGGCGGCGAGTTGGCCGGGCGAGGTGATGTTGCGGCCGAACAGGCCCACGGATGCCAGGCCCTCGCCGAGGCGGCGCAGCAGCCAGTCGGGGGCGGTGGTGCCGATGAAGCCGGGTTGGAGGACCGTCAGCGCGTCGCGCGTCAGAGTGTCCGTGCCGCTGGCGAATGTCGTCATCGGGGGCGTTATCCCTTCACGGCGCCCGCGGTGAGGCCCGCGGCCATCTTGCGCTGGACGAGGAGGAAGAGCACGACGATCGGCACCGCCATCATCGTGGCACCGGCCATCATCGGGGCGTACTCGGTGCCGTGCTTGGTGGTGAAGTTGCCGAGCCAGACGGTCGCGGTCTGGTTCTGCTGGCTCATCAGCATCAGCGCGTACAGGTACTCGTTCCAGGCCTGGATGAAGCCGTAGACCGAGGTGGCGACCAGGCCGGGGGCCAGCAGCGGGACGACCACGCGCAGGAAGGCCCCGGTGCGCGAGCAGCCGTCCACCATCGCCGCCTCCTCCAGCTCCCGCGGGATGTTGACGATGAATCCGCGCAGCGTCCACACCGTGAACGGGAGGATGAAGGTCAGGTAGGTGATGATGAGGCCGGACAGCTTGTCGTACTGGCCGAGGTCGTTGAGCAGCAGGAACACCGGGATGATCATGGCGATGAGCGGGACCATCTGGACCGCCAGGATGCCCACGATCACGATCTTCCGGCCGCGGAAGGCGAACCGGGAGATGGCGAGCGCGGCCAGCATGCCGAAGACGATGCCGATCGCGACCACCGACAGCGACACGATCAGACTGCGGCCGACCGGTCCCCAGAAGTCGGCGATGTCCAGCGCCCGGCGGAAGTTGGCCAGTGTGACGCCCGTGGGCAGCAGGCTCGGGTCCGGGTCGATGGCGTCCTTCGCCGGTTTGAACGCCGTGTCGACCATCCAGTAGACGGGGAAGCCCGCGGTGAGGAAGACAAGGAGTCCGAGGAGGTTCCAGCCGAGCCGGGACCTGGTCCGGCGGCGGGCAAGGTCCCGCCCGGTGAGCGTCGTCGCGCTCATGCCGCTCATTCGACTTCTCCGATCTTCAGCATCTGGCGCATGTAGAGGGCGACGACGCCGAGCAGCAACAGCACGGTGATCAGCGCGATCGCGGAGCCCTGGCCGTAGTCGCCGACCACGAACGCCCGGTCGTACGAGTACGTGGTGAGCAGCTGGAACTCGGCCTCGGGGTGGCCGCCGCGCATCACGAAGACCTGCGGGAAGACGCCCATGTCCCAGATGACGGAGAGGGTCGCGAGCATCACGATGATCGGCTTAAGAATCGGGAGGGTGACGTGGCGGAACACCCCCCAGGAGCCCGCGCCGTCCAGCCGGGCCGCCTCCTCCAGCTCCTTCGGCACCTGGGTGAGGCCCGCGCCGAGCGTGATGACGACGAACGGGACGGCGCCCCAGACCACGAGCAGCATGATCACGGCCAGGCCCTGCGGTCCGCTCGCGAACCAGTTGTGGCCGATCAGATGCACACCGGGCAGCTTGCTCAGCAGTGCGTTGAGGATGCCGTAGTCCGAGTCGAACAGCCACTTGAAGACGGTGGTGGCCACGATGACCGGCATGCCCCAGCTGGCCACCAGGGCAATGTTGATCAGCGTCTTCATCCAGCCGGAGACCCGCTGGAGCAGCAGCGCGATCAGCATGCCGAGGACCATGGTGAAGATCACCGAGCCGGCCGCGAAGACGGTCGTACGCACGACCACCGCCCAGAACTCGCCGTCCTCAAGCACGTTGATGAAGTTGGCGAACCCGGCCGACTGGGCCGGCTGGAACCCCCACAGCTGGGACTGGCCGAACTTCTGGAAGGACAGGGTCACCAGGCGGACCAGCGGATAGCCCATCACCAGGGCGAGGACCAGCAGACAGGGTGCGAGCAGCGCCCAGGGGACGGCGGCCGCGCCCGGCGCCCGCCCTCTGCGTGGCCTCGCGGCGACGGCGCCCGGTGGTGGAGGCGCCGGCCGCGGCGGCGGCACCTTGGCAGGGGTGGTCGTGTCTGCGGCACTCATCGCGCGCTCCTCAGCGGTCCCTGTAGGTCGTACGAGACGCAGGGCCCCTCCCCGAACACCCCCCGGGTTCCACGGGGCCCTGCCGTCGGCTCACTTGGTGTTGATGACCTTGTCGATCGCGGCGTCCGTGTCCTTCGCGGCGGCCTCGACCGACTTCTTGCCGGTGCCGATGTCCTGCAGCATCGTCTGCAGGACCTGCGCCTTCTCGACCTGGCCCCAGCCGGGTGCCATGGGGACGAACCAGTTGGACTCGGCCGCGGTGGCCGGGACCGCCGTCGCCGGGTCGTTCTTCAGGGTCGCGAGGTCGGTCTTGTTGTTGGGCAGGTTGCCCTTGGCGATGAGGCCCTTCTGGCCCTGCGATCCGGTGAACGCGTTGATCCACTCGGCGGCCAGTGCCTGCGCCTTGGACTTCACCGGGATCGCCAGGTCGGAACCGCCCAGGAAGACGGGCATGTTCTTGCCGGACGGACCGGGCATCACGAAGTTCTCGAGGTTGTTCTTCAGCTTGCCGGTCTTGTCGTTCTTGGGGTCGGCCGTGGTCGCGCCCTCCCAGGCGGCGGCGAAGATCATGGCTGACTTGCCCTGGCCGTAGACGATGTACCGGTCGGACTCGTCCTTGGTCTTGTCGCCGTGCATGTACTTGTCGATGACCGTCTTGAACTCGCTGAGGCCCTTGAGGGACTCCGGCGAGGAGAGGTTGGCCTTCCACTGGCCGCCCTCCTGCTTGGCGATGGAGCCGCCGGCGTCGTAGACGAAGGACATGGCCGCGTACCAGTCGCGCGTGGGCTGGTACCAGGCGCTGAACCCGCTGCCCTCCTTCTTCTGGATCTTGTCCAGGTCGGCGGTGAGCTCCTGGTACGTCTTCGGCGGCGTCTTGGCGCCGACCGAAGCGGCGATGTCCTTGCGCCAGTTGGCGACGCGGCCGCCGGCGTAGTAGGGGACGCCGTAGGTCTTGCCGTCGTACGTCACGGAGGCCTTGAGGCCGTCCAGCCACTGGGCGGAGTTGTCGAACTTGGCCACGTCCACGGGGGCGAAGGCACCCTTGACCATGTAGCCGAGCATCTCCGTGTTGCCCATCTCGACCACGTCGGGCGCCTTGTCGGTGGCGAGGACGGCGTCGAGCTTGGTGTTCTTGTCCGGCCAGCCGTAGTACTCGTGGTTGATCTTCAGGTCCGGGTGCTTCTTCAGCACCGCGTCGTCGGCGGCCTTCACCAGCGCCGGCCAGTTGTTCTGGGCGTCGACCGTCAACCAGACGGTGAGCTCCTTGGCGTCCGCCCCCGTGCTCGACCCGCCGGACTTCCCGCCCCCGCACGCCGCGATGGAGACCATCATGCCCGCGATACCGATCGCGACTGTCAGTTTGCGCTTCACGCCATCCTCCTCAGGGATGCCACAAACCCCCCTTGTCCCCGCGGCGTGACGACGCGCACCGCCCGTGGGGCCGGGACCTGGACCAATGGTGTAGACCAGTAGGGGGGAGCTTGGCTCAGACCAATAGGCGCGTCAAGGGTGTTCGAGCCGCTCAGGGCGTTCGTTATGCGACCTACATATGAAAGGACCTTTAAGTAGGAACCCAGCGAAAACGGGCACCCGGATTCCTGCGGCCGCGACTGGACCACTTCGGCGGTGTGGACTAGACCAGCGAGGGTGCCGACGGTATACAGAGGGGATCCCCGTCCGTGGAACGGGGATCACGGAGCGTGGGGCTCTGCTCCCCATGAAGCCGTGCCACGATGTGAGCCGTGACCGACGGGCTGTCGGTCGCTTCGGCATCCGGAGCCGGGAAGGCAGAGCATGAGCACCGACGTCAGCAGTGCGGAGAGCGAGGGCGGGACGACCGTCCGCACCGCGCGCGTGCCCAAGTACTACCGTCTGAAGAAGCATCTGCTCGACATGACGGAGACGTTGGCGCCGGGCACGCCGGTGCCGCCCGAGCGCACGCTGGCCGCGGAGTTCGACACCTCCCGTACGACGGTGCGCCAGGCGCTGCAGGAGCTGGTCGTCGAGGGACGGCTCGAACGCATCCAGGGCAAGGGCACGTTCGTCGCCAAGCCGAAGGTGTCCCAGGCGCTGCAACTGACCTCGTACACGGAGGACATGCGCGCGCAGGGCCTGGAGCCGACCTCGCAGCTGCTGGACATCGGCTACATCACGGCCGGCGACACGCTCGCCGGGCTGCTCGACATCTCGCCCGGCGGCCGGGTGCTGCGCATCGAGCGGCTGCGGCTGGCGAGCGGCGAGCCGATGGCGATCGAGACGACGCACCTGTCCGCCAAGCGCTTCCCGGCGCTGCGCCGCTCGCTGGTGAAGTACACCTCCCTCTACACGGCGCTCGCGGAGGTCTACGACGTCCATCTCGCGGAGGCCGAGGAGACCATCGAGACCTCGCTGGCCACCCCGCGCGAGGCGGGTCTGCTCGGCACGGACGTGGGCCTGCCGATGCTGATGCTCTCCCGCCACTCGCTGGACCGCGAGGGCAAGCCGGTGGAGTGGGTGCGGTCCGTCTACCGAGGGGACCGCTACAAGTTCGTGGCCCGGCTGAAGCGGCCCGCGGAGTAAACCAAGCAGCGCCTTCCGGACCTGGTCACGACCGATATGCGGACGAGGGCTTCCGCTTTCATGACGGGGTCACCTACATTGCCTGCGCATTACACAGGTGACAGTGAGGGGACGGAGCCGCATGTCCGATCAGCCAGATGCAGCCAGAGCGGCGGTGATGACGCCGGTGCGCGTCGTCATCGCCCTCTGCCTTGTAGCACCCTTCGTCGCGATGCTGTGGGTCGGCTCGTACGCCAAGACGGACCCCGCGTTCATCGGCATCCCGTTCTTCTACTGGTATCAGATGCTCTGGGTGCTCATCTCGACGGCGCTGACGATGCTCGCGTACAAGCTGTGGCAGCGTGACCAGCGCGCCCGCTCCGGCCAGAAGGGGGGTGCGTCGCAGTGAAGGACGGCGTGAACGGCGTCGCGCTCGGCGTCTTCATCTTCTTTTTCCTGGCCGTCACGGTCATGGGCTTCCTGGCGGCGCGCTGGCGCAGGGCCGACAACGAGCCCAGCCTCGACGAGTGGGGCCTCGGCGGCCGCTCGTTCGGAACCTGGATCACCTGGTTCCTGCTCGGCGGCGACCTCTACACCGCGTACACGTTCGTGGCCGTCCCGGCGGCGATCTACGCGGCGGGCGCCTCGGGGTTCTTCGCGGTGCCCTACACCATCCTGGTGTACCCGCTGATCTTCACCTTCCTGCCGCGCCTGTGGTCGGTCTCGCACCGGCACGGATACGTCACGACTTCGGACTTCGTGCGCGGCCGGTTCGGTTCGAAGGGCCTGTCGCTGGCGGTGGCGCTCACCGGCATCCTTGCGACCATGCCGTACATCGCGCTCCAGCTGGTGGGCATCCAGGCCGTGCTGGACGTGATGGGTGTGGGCGGCGGCGAGAACACCAACTGGTTCGTGAAGGACCTGCCGCTGCTGATCGCCTTCGGCGTGCTGGCCGCGTACACGTACTCGTCGGGCCTCAGGGCGCCCGCCCTGATCGCGTTCGTGAAGGACGCGCTGATCTACATCGTCATCGCGGTGGCGATCATCTACATCCCGATCAAGCTGGGTGGCTTCGATGACGTCTTCGCGAAGGCAGGGCAGGCGTTCGCGCAGGTCAACCCGGTGACGGGCAAGCCGCGCGGGGCCCTCGCGCCCTCGGAGGCGACCCAGTGGACGTACGCGACGCTGGCGCTGGGCTCGGCGCTCGCGCTGTTCATGTACCCGCACTCGATCACGGCGACGCTGTCCTCGCGCAGCCGTGAGGTGATCCGCCGCAACACCACGATCCTGCCGCTGTACTCGCTGATGCTGGGCCTGCTGGCGCTGCTGGGCTTCATGGCGATCGCCGCGGGCGTGAAGGTCAAGAACGGGCAGCTGGCGATTCCGCAGCTGTTCGAGAACATGTTCCCGGACTGGTTCGCGGGCGTGGCCTTCGCGGCGATCGGCATCGGCGCGCTGGTGCCCGCGGCGATCATGTCGATCGCGGCCGCGAACCTCTTCACCCGCAACATCTACAAGGACTTCATCAAGCCGAACGCCACGGCGGCAGAGGAGACCAGGGTCTCCAAGATCGTGTCGCTGCTGGTGAAGGTGGGCGCCCTGGTCTTCGTCCTGACCATGGACAAGACGGTCGCCATCAACTTCCAGCTGCTCGGCGGCATCTGGATCCTGCAGACCTTCCCGGCCCTGGTCGGCGGTCTGTTCACCCGCTGGTTCCACCGCTGGGCGCTGCTTGCGGGCTGGGCGGTCGGCATGGTCTACGGCACGCTGGCGGCGTACGGCGTAGCGTCCCCGACCCAGCCGCACTTCGGCGGCTCCGCCAAGGAGATCCCCGGCATCGGCGAGATCGGCTACATCGGCCTGACGGCGTTCGTGATGAACGTGGTGGTGACGGTGGTGCTGACGTTCGTCCTGAAGGCGCTGAAGGCTCCGGAGGGCATCGACGAGACGAAGCCGGAGGACTACACGGCGGACGCGGGCGACCCGGGGGTGCAGGTGGAGCTGCCGCCGGCCACGGCCGGCGCCTCGCACTGAGTCCACGTCGTACACCGGTCAGCGGGCCGTCGGAGAAAATCCGGCGGCCCGTTGTCGTACCCGTCCGGCACACTCGGCCCCATGGACCTCACCATCCGGCAGGCGACCCCCGACGAGTACGACACGCTCGGCGAGATCACCGCGCAGGCCTACCTCCGGGACGGCCTCCTCGACTTCGGGGAGAGCGACGCCTACCTCGACGAACTGAAGGACGTGGCAGGGCGGGCGGCCGCGGCAGAGGTGCTGGTGGCCGTGGCGGGCGGGCATGTGCTCGGCGGCGTCGCCTTCGTACCGACCGGCGGCGGCCCCATGGCCGACATCGCGGGCCCGGAGGAGGCCGAGATACGGATGCTCGCGGTCGCTCACGCCGCCCGCGGCCGGGGCACAGGAGAGGCTCTCGTCCGGGCCTGCGTCGACCGCGCACGGGCCACGGACGGCTGCGTACGGGTCGTCCTGTCGACCCAGCGCACGATGCACACCGCCCACCGCATCTATGAACGTCTGGGCTTCGCTCGCACACCCGAGCGGGACTGGAAGCCCCTCCCCCATCTCGACGACATCACTCTCCTCACCTACGAGTTGACGCTCTGAGGCCACTGCGACACAACATCTGGGGGTGGCGTCGCAGCCCGGCACAAGATGTATGCTCATGCTCGCTGTCGCCGCAGGGGAATCCGGTGCGAATCCGGAACTGTCCCGCAACGGTGTACTCGTACACGTATGCCCACATGCCGTCGTACGAGCGTCAGTCCGAGGACCTGCCGACAGTGCGCCCGGCCGTCCGGTCCGGGTGTCCTGACGTCCGGGCCTCGTGGAATGGGCCGGTGGACGCGACGCCGCGTGCGCTCGTGAGCTGCCCCCTGCCCTCCGCCAGGCCCTGTGCCGAGCGAGGGAGAGCCCCACGTGACCATCGCGCCAGTCGATCCGGCTTCAGCCGCGGGCCTGGAACCCGACGGTCCCGGTGCCGCGCTGCTGCGGACCCTGACCGAGCTGACCACCGACCTTCCCGACGCCGACCCCGGCCGGGTCGCCGCCGCCGCGCTGCGCGGCCGGTCCGCCCGCGCCGACGAGGCCGAGCTGCGCGAGCTGGCCACGGAGGCGGCCGCGGGCCTCATCTCCGAGGACCCCGCCTACTCGAAGCTGGCCGCCCGCCTGCTGACCATCGGCATCCGCGCCGAGGCCGCCTCCCAGGGCGTCACGTCGTTCACCGAGTCCATCGCCGTCGGCCACCGGGAAGGGCTCATCGCGGACCGCACCGCCACGTTCGTACGCCTGCACGCCGACCGTCTCGACGCCCTGGTGGACGAGCGGGCCGACGACCGCTTCGGCTACTTCGGCCTGCGCACCCTGCACAGCCGCTACCTCCTACGACACCCGATCACCCGCAAGGTCGTCGAGACGCCCCAGCACTTCATGCTCCGCGTCGCCTCCGGGCTCGCCGAGGACACCGCGTTCGATCCACGGACGGGCAGCCGGGCGGTGGACGACGTCGCGGCTCTCTACGGGCTCATGAGCCGGCTCGACTACCTCCCCTCCTCCCCCACCCTCTTCAACTCCGGCACCCGGCACCCCCAGATGTCGTCCTGCTACCTCCTCGACTCCCCGAAGGACGAGCTGGACTCCCTCTACGAGCGCTACCACCAGGTCGCCCGCCTCTCCAAGCACGCCGGCGGGATCGGCATCGCCTTCTCCCGCATCCGCTCCCGCGGCTCCCTGATCCGCGGCACCAACGGGCACTCCAACGGCATCGTCCCGTTCCTGAAGACCCTCGACGCCTCGGTCGCCGCCGTGAACCAGGGCGGCCGGCGCAAGGGCGCCGCCGCCGTCTACCTGGAGACCTGGCACTCCGACATCGAGGAGTTCCTGGAGCTGCGGGACAACACCGGCGAGGACGCCCGCCGCACCCACAACCTCAACCTCGCGCACTGGATCCCGGACGAGTTCATGCGCCGGGTGGGCGCCGCCGAGCAGTGGTCACTGTTCTCCCCCTCGGACGTGCCCGAGCTGGCCGACCTGTGGGGCGAGGAGTTCGACGCCGCCTACCGCAGAGCCGAGGCGGCAGGTCTCGCCAAGAAGACGATCCCCGCCCGGGACCTGTACGGCCGCATGATGCGCACCCTCGCGCAGACCGGCAACGGCTGGATGACGTTCAAGGACGCCGCCAACCGCACCGCCAACCAGACGGCCGAGCCGGGCCACGTGATCCACTCCTCCAACCTCTGCACGGAGATCCTGGAGGTCACCGACGACGGGGAGACGGCGGTCTGCAACCTGGGGTCGGTCAACCTCGGTGCCTTCGTCGACACCGCGACCGGCGACATCGACTGGGAGCGGCTGGACGAGACGGTCCGCACGGCCGTGACCTTCCTCGACCGCGTCGTGGACATCAACTTCTACCCGACCGAGCAGGCGGGCCGATCCAACGCCAAGTGGCGCCCGGTCGGCCTCGGCGCGATGGGCCTGCAGGACGTCTTCTTCAAGCTGCGGTTGCCCTTCGACTCCCCCGAGGCCAAGGCCTTGTCCACGCGGATCGCCGAGCGCATCATGCTGGCTGCCTACGAGGCCTCCGCCGACCTCGCCGAGCGCCCCCAAGCACCTACGACAAGCTCCGGTGCAGGGGGGACTCCCATCGGCCCGCTGCCGGCCTGGGAGAAGACCCGCACGGCCCGCGGTGTGCTGCACCCGGACCACTACGGCGTCGAGTTCACGTGGCCGGAGCGCTGGGCGGCGCTGCGCGAGCGGATCGCGACGACCGGGATGCGCAACTCGCTGCTGCTGGCCATCGCCCCGACCGCCACCATCGCCTCGATCGCCGGCGTGTACGAGTGCATCGAGCCGCAGGTCTCCAACCTGTTCAAGCGCGAGACGCTGTCCGGGGAGTTCCTGCAGGTCAACTCCTACCTGGTGCAGGACCTGAAGGAGCTGGGCGTGTGGGACGCCCGGACCCGTGAGGCGCTGCGCGAGTCGAACGGCTCGGTGCAGGACTTCACCTGGATCCCGGCCGACGTACGGGCGCTGTACCGCACGGCCTGGGAGATCCCGCAGCGCGGCCTGATCGACATGGCCGCCGCGCGCACCCCGTTCCTGGACCAGGCTCAGTCACTGAACCTGTTCATGGAGACGCCGACCATCGGCAAGCTCTCCTCGATGTACGCGTACGCCTGGAAGCAGGGCTTGAAGACGACGTACTACCTGCGTTCCCGCCCGGCGACCCGTATCGCCCGCGCCGCCCAGGGCCAGGCCCAGTCCCACAAGCCCATCCCCGTCCAGCAGGCCGCCGACCCCGAAGCGGTCGCCTGCTCCCTGGAGAACCCCGAGTCCTGCGAGGCCTGCCAGTAATGACCACCCGACTCCAGAACCTGCTCGACCCGGGCTTCGAGCTGACCTTGCGCCCCATGCGCTACCCGGACTTCTACGAGCGCTACCGGGACGCCATCAAGAACACCTGGACCGTGGAGGAGGTCGACCTCCACTCGGACGTCGCCGACCTCGCCAAGCTCACCCCGGGCGAGCAGCACCTGATCGGCCGCCTGGTGGCCTTCTTCGCGACCGGTGACTCGATCGTCGCGAACAACCTGGTGCTGACCCTCTACAAGCACATCAACTCCCCCGAGGCGCGGCTGTACCTGTCGAGGCAGCTCTTCGAGGAGGCCGTCCACGTCCAGTTCTACCTGACTCTCCTGGACACCTACCTTCCGGACCCGGACGACCGGGCGGCGGCCTTCGCGGCCGTGGAGAACATCCCCTCCATCCGCGAGAAGGCCGAGTTCTGCTTCACATGGATGGACTCGGTCGAGAAGATCGAGCGCTTGGAGACCAAGGCGGACCGCCGCCGGTTCCTCCTCAACCTCATCTGCTTCGCCGCGTGCATCGAGGGCCTGTTCTTCTACGGCGCCTTCGCGTACGTCTACTGGTTCCGCAGCCGGGGCCTGCTGCACGGTCTGGCCACCGGCACCAACTGGGTGTTCCGCGACGAGACGATGCACATGTCGTTCGCGTTCGACGTCGTGGACACCGTCCGCAAGGAGGAGCCGGACCTCTTCGACGACGAGCTCCAGCAGCAGGTCACCGACATGCTCCGCGAGGCCGTCGAGGCCGAGCTGCAGTTCGCCCGCGACCTGTGCGGTGAGGGCCTGCCGGGCATGAACACCGACTCGATGCGGCAGTACCTGGAGTGCGTCGCCGACCAGCGCCTCACACGCCTCGGGTTCGCCCCGGTGTACGGGTCGGAGAACCCCTTCTCCTTCATGGAGCTCCAGGGCGTCCAGGAGCTGACCAACTTCTTCGAGCGGCGTCCGTCGGCGTACCAGGTCGCGGTGGAGGGCACCGTCGACCTCGACGAGGACTTCTGAACGCCTGCCGGACGCAGGTTCAGGCGGCCCTCGGGCCGCCTGAACCTGCGTCCGGTGCGCGTGGTCAGCGGGGCAGGGCCCGCAGCAGCAGTCGGCGTGGGCGGAGCGTGATGCCGATGCGGGGCCCGGGCTCGGACCCGGGTGCCGGTTCGAAGCGGTAGGCAGAGGCCATCGCTGCGGTGAGGAGCGTGAGTTCGGCCATCGAGAAGTGGTCGCCCGGGCACTTGCGGTTGCCGACACCGAACGGGGTCATCGCGTGCTTGGGGACCTCCTTGGCCCGCTCCGGAAGCCACCGGTCGGGGTCGAACTCCAGATGCCGCCCGTACGAGCGAGGATCACGCTGGATCGCGTACGGGCTGTAGACGACGTCGGCCCCGGCCGGAATGCGGTACCCGCCGAGCTGTGCGTCGGCCACAGCCCGCCGCGTCAATATCCATACGGCGGGATGCAAACGCATTGTCTCGACGATGACATGAGCGGTGTACGTCAGCTTCCGGACGTCCTCGAATGCGACCGGCCGGTCACCCACGACGGTTTTCACCTCGTCGCGGATCTTGTCACTCTGGTCCGGGTGCTCGATGAGGACCTTGAGGAGCGACATGATCATGGAACCGACGGTTTCGCTTCCGGCGGTGATGATGGCGACGACCTGGTCGTGGATCTCCTGTTCCCCGATGGCCTCGCCATTCTCATCCTTCGCCTCCAGCAAAGCCGTCAGCAAATCGTCCGGCTTTTGACCGGATGCCCGGCGGTCGGCGACGATCTCGTCGACCAGGAGATGCAGATCGGCCAATGCCCGGTTGAATTCGCGGTTGGCTGGAAGCGGCAGGCGATAAAGCGGCCCCAGAGGCAGGACCATGCGCTGGTACATACCACTGAACAGTGTGGTGAGCGCCGCACAGATCCGCTCGGCCCGCGCGTCCATGTAACTGCCGCGCATCAGGCAGCGGGTGGCGACGCGGACGGCCACGCGGAAGGACTCCGTGGTGGCGTCGAGGGCGGCGCCGGAGCGCCAGCGTTCCACGAGCGCGTGCGCCTCCTCCGCCATGATCGGGCCGTAGGCGGGGATGGCCTCGAGCCGGAAGGCGGGCTGGATGGCCCGCCTCTGGCGCCTGTGCAGCGGCCCGTTGCTGGTGGCCACGCCCTGCTTGCCGAGCAGGTCCTCGAGCGACTCCCACAGCGCCCCGCCGATCTGGAAGTCGGTGCTGAGCGCGAGGGCGCCGGCGAGTTCGGGGCTGGTGACCGCGTACAGCGTCTTCGGGCCGATCCTCAGCCGTACGACCTCGCCGTCGTCCCGCAGCCGGGTGAGGAAGCCGAGCGGGTCGCGGGCCAGTTTCCAGCCGTGTCCCAGACCGGGGACGCCGCCCGCGGCGAGTGGCGGAACAGACGGCTCCATGGGCGCCCGGGTGCTGACCGATTCCAGAGTCATTTCTCACCTGCCGCTTCGTTGTCGACGTACGGGGGTGTCGACCGGTCGTCCCAGTTGTCGACCCGGTACCGGCCGGACTCGTGATGGAACCAGTACACGGTGCTGAACCAGTTCCGCATGTTTGCGACGATCGCCCTGACCGCGACGCCCAGTTCCTTTTCCCCTACCGTTCCGTCCGCGAGGGTGTCGGCGAACCGCAGTGCCTCCTTTTGGGCGGCGACGAAATCGGTGACGCATTGCCCGACCCGCCGCCGTATTTCCGTGACGGCCTCTTCGAGCGTCAGCCCCTCATGATGGATGAGACTGATTCCGAGATTGTGCACCTCGTCCCCCGCTATTTCCTTGGGGAGCGAACACAGGTCGTTGTACCAGGCGGCGAACTCCTGGCTCAGCAAGGCCGCCCGCCGGTATGCGGGGTGTTTCCTGACGTGCTCCGGCAGTTCGCATTCGGCGCTCAGCTCCAGCAGATCCGTCCAGATCCAGTGCGCGAAGGTGAGTCGGCGCAGTTCGAGGTAGGCGTCCACCGTCGGGACGCGCCCCAGGGTGCGGTTGCGGAACTCTTGGTCGTACGCCTCGATCACCGCGTGGAAGTGCCGGGCGAAGCGCGCGTTCCACGTGGGGCCGAGGAACGAGTACAACCGCAGCACGCTGTCCGCGAACCCTGCGACCAGGGGATCCTGGTGGTGCAGATGGTCCGCGGGAGAGTCCAGGGCCGTGTGCAGTCGCGACCTCAGCCTCCCCCAGGCGGCGGGCCGACGGTGCACGATGTCCCGGTCGTGGCGGTCGTCCCAGACGAAGAACCACGCGCTGTAGTCGGCTATCGCCTGCAGAACCTCGTCGGGGGCGCCGATGTAGTAGCCCGCCATGAGGTCGGTGTAGCACAGTCCGTCGGCATATTCCTCGACCTTGTCCGCCGGCATGAGCCGCTTTTCCAGCAGCCAGGAACGCGTCTTCTCCTGCAGGCAGGGCCAATACGAGTGCAGCCGACGGGGAAACGCGGCCTCGATCACCGGCAGTCGGAGCGCCGGTGGAACCGCGACCGCGGTCGCCGTCGGTGAAGTGCTGTGTGGGAAAGTTGGCACGAACAAACCCCTCTCAGCGGCCGGTTGGCGCCGCGCCCCCTCCGTCGTGCCGGGCGCACCGCCGTCGCGTTGTCCCGCGCATTCCATTCAGCACTACGACTGACCGGCATGGGAACGGATTTGCTCCACTCACTCCCCTACTGTGCCGAGATTCTCCCCTTGTGTGACTGATTAAGTATCAGTTCATGCGTACAAGGGATCGAATGTGCGACGCGCACATGAACGCGACACCTACGCGAACGGCGCCGGGGCAGCGCGGAGTGCCCGGCCCGGCGCCGTCGACGAGGGAGTGCCAGGGTGTCCGAGACACCCCTGGGGTTCAGTCGTTGGCCACCACGGGGTAGCGGGGTTCGTTGTCGGCCATCTGCCGCAGGGCGTCCTTGCGTTCGCGCTTGGAGAGCCGGTCGATGTAGAGGTAGCCGTACAGATGGTCCGTCTCGTGCTGCAAACACCGCGCGAAGTAGCCGGTGCCGCGCACCTTGATCGGGTTGCCCTTCTCGTCCTGCCCCGTGACCTCGGCGTAGTCGGGGCGGGCGAGCGGCGCGTAGGCGGTCGGCACGGACAGGCAGCCCTCGTTGCTGTCGTCCAGGCGGCGCTTGTCGGCGGGCAGGTCGACGAGCTTGGGGTTGCAGACCACGCCCACGTGGCGCACGCCCTCGTCGTCCTGGCAGTCGTAGACGAAGACCTTCAGATCGACACCGATCTGGTTGGCGGCCAGGCCCACGCCCTCCGCGGTGCGCTGGCTGGCGAACATGTCCGCGACCAGCTGCTCGAGCTCCTCGCCGAACTCGGTGACGTCCTTGCACTCCTTGTGCAGCACCGGGTTGCCGACGACCGTGATCGGCCGCGAGGTGCCACGCTCCCGCCAGGCCGTCTCGCGCTCCTCGCAGTCCTCCGTGTCGACGACGAAACCCTCGCCGTCGACGGGGAGCACGCCCGCGTGCTGCTGATCGGTGTCCTGCTGCGCCATGACCGACGTACGCCTTCCTGCAACCATGGGAAATCTGCGAGTACAGCCTACGGGGCGTGGTCGGGTGACTTCCCCGGGAGACCGGTGAAGGCCCGGTCAACACACCTCTTCGAGGTCCCGCCAGTCCCGGGAATCAGGACTGTCCGCGACCCACCCGTCCAGCAGCCCCCGAACGAGCGAAGCCGGCGCGGCCACCCCGCACTCCCGCTCGGGCACCCACAGCTGCCCGTCCGTACGGTGCCCCAGCGGCCCCGGGTGGCCGGGCTCGCTGTGGTCGTGCGGGTCGAGATGCTCGCCGTCGCCCTCGTCGGCCGGCATCCGGGACTCGGAGCACGTACGGCACAGCAGCCGCACGGACGAGGACCAGTCCTCCGCGGCGAACCCGGCGTCGGCGGCCAGCTGCTCCAGCGCGTCCCGGTCGGCCTCCGTGGCGGCCTCCAGCAGGACCACCCAGGTGGGCACCGGCGAGGGCGCCCACAGCTCGATCTCGTCGAAGACGGGGTAGGTGTGCCCGGCGGCCGTCGTACGCTCCCCGTGCGGCACCCCGTCGTGCAGCACGACCTCGCCCCAGCGGCGCCCGGAGGACGGCAGCGGGATGGAGAGCACCTCGATACGGGCGGGGTCCAGCCGGCGGCCCCAGACCACCTCGGCCTCGCCCTCCGGCGACAGCCGCACGGCCGCGCTGCCCAGCTCCATCCCGGCGGGCTCCGAGGAGACCGCGGCACCCCCCGGCACCCTCAGCCCGTACGCCTGCCAGGCGCGGCGGGCCAGCGGCCAGTCCTGCAGGGCGGTGGCGGCGATGCCCACGTTCCACCAGTCGGGCGCCCCGGTCTCCTTCTCGAGCAACGCCACCGCGCGCAGCCCGGCGGTACGGGCCTGCTCCCAGTCGTGGCGGAACTTGTGCAGCAGCGCCAGGTTGAACCAGGACTCCGAAAGCCAGGGCTCCAGGTCCGCGGCACGGGTCAGCAGCGCTCCCGCGTCCTCGTACCGGCCGTCACCGATCAGGGTGAACGCGCGGTCGGTGGCCTGCCGCCAGGAGGCGGAGGGCCGGTGCCGTCCCTTCCCGAAGATCCTCACGATTCCGCCTGCCAGTCCCTTGCGATTCCCGCCTGCCGGATTGCTGCCGTCTGCGGGGGCCACGGACCGAGCTGTGCCCCCGAACGCCCTCTCCTCGCATCCAACCACGTACGGCCGGACGGGCGCTCATTACCGATGGGTTACCCCACCACTGGGGCCCTCAGACCGTCTCGCTGCAGCACTCGTGCGAGTGATTCCACGACCTCCGGCTGGTAGTCGCGGGCGCAGGCGAGCCGCAGCCGCTCCAGCGCGCTGAGCGGTCCCCCCGGTCCTGTCTCTTCCCTCGCCATCTCCTCGTACGCGTTGACCGCCCGGACGATTCTGGCGCTCACCGGCTGTTCCCGGTAGGGGTCGGCCTGCCGTTCCACGACGACGGCGACCTCGGCGTCCACGCCGGTCTGACGCACCACGGCGCCGCCGAGCAGGGCGATGCGCCGCTGCTCCTCGGCAGGCAGCCGGGCGGTTGCCCCGGCGGGGACGGGATCGACCAGGCTGAGCTGCCCGATGTCGTGCATGAGGGCCGCGTACTCCAGGACGGTCAGCTCGGGCTCGGTGAGGCCCATCTCACGGCCGACGGCCCGGCTGAGCTCGGCCACGCGGCGGGCGTGTCCGGGGAGCGTGTACCCGGCGATCTCGGTGGCGCGGGCCAGGGAGGCGATGGTCTGCCGGTAGGTGGTGCGCACGGCCGCGTAGCGCCGGTAGGAGAGCTGGGTGAGCAGCAGCGGCAGCGAGAAGACGGGCAGCGCCCATAAGCCGGCGACCGCGACGGCCAGGGACATCACGGCTCCCGTGGCGCACACGGCGGAGCCGATGCCGCGCCTGCCGCGCAGCTCGTCGCGCAGCAGCGGCCCGAACGGCCAGCGGGTCCGGCAGTGCGCGAGCGCGGCGGCGAGCACCGCGTCGCAGAGGGTGGTCAGGGCGAGCAGGGCGACGACGATCAGCGCGTACGCGGGTCCGCTCCGGTGATGCGGTCCGCCGTGGTGGTAGAGGGGCTGGAAGCAGACGGCGGCGAAGCCGACGGTGAGCAGGCGGCGGGTGAGGTGGTCGGTGGTGGGGCCGCGCCCGCGGGCCACGTGCGGCACGCAGCCGGCGAGGGAGGCCGCGAGCACCACCGCGACGACCTGGGGCACGCCGTGGTGGGTGGGCCGGCCGGCGGTCTCCCCGAGCAGGGCGTAGGCGAGCGCCCCGGCCGCCCCGAGGGGTGCGGGCTCCCGCTCGCCGCTGCCGCTCCACCGGCCGAGCTCGCCGACGCCGACGAGCACTCCGAAGGCGAGGGCGGCACCGGGTTCCTCGAGGCCGTGCCAGAGGGTGTGGGCGAGACAGCCGGCGCCGAGGAGCCCGGCCGCCGCGTGGGCGAGGACGAGGGGGAGGCGGTGGGCGGTCATGCACCGCCCCCACCGGGTCCCCGCCCGGCCGGGCGGCCGACCACGGGCAGGGCCGGAGGCGGTACGTTTCCGTGCGCCCGGGCGTCCCGGGCCTCCTCGCGCCGCTCCTCGTCCGCGGTCACCACCGGGTGCCAGCCGTGCCGTGCCAGGGCCCGGACGAACGCCCTCACCATCGCCGGGTCGAACTGCGACCCCGCACACCGCTGGAGTTCGTCCAGGGCCGCGGCGACGGGGCGGGCCCGCCGGTAGGAGCGGGTGGACGTCATGGCGTCGAAGGCGTCGGCGACGGCGACCGCACGGGCGCACTCGGGGATGCGGTCGCCCGTCAGCCCGTACGGATACCCGCTGCCGTCGAGGCGTTCGTGGTGGTGGAGGATCGCGGACCGCGCCTCGTCGAGGAACTCGATGCCGCGGACCATCTCGTGGCCGTACTCGGGGTGCAGTTCGATGATCCGCCGCTCCTCGGGGGTGAGCGGCCCGTCCTTGCGGAGCAGCCGGGTGGGCACGCCGAGTTTGCCCACGTCGTGCAGGATCCCGGCGAACCGCAGCACCTCGACGCGTTCGTCGTCCATGCCGAGTTCGCGGGCGATCATCATCGAGGCCTGTCCGACCCGTTCGCTGTGCCCGCGGGTGTAGCCGTCCTTGATGTCGACCGCCTGGACGAGCGCCCGGATCGTGGCCTGATGGGCCGCCCGCTCGCGGTGGTACTGGGCGAAGACCCAGCAGGAGACGTACATGGGCAGCAGCACGAGCAGAGCCGAGACCGGCCCGTACGTGCTGCGCCACAGCACAGCCATCATCAGCCCGGCCAGGCCGTGCACGGCGACGGGCGCGAGGGAGCGCAGGAACAGTCCGCGCCAGGCGGTGCGCGCCGGTACGCCCTCGGCGAGCGCCAGGATCCCGCCGTCGAGGGCGGTGAGCGCCAGGCAGAACGCCACCACGGCGGCGCCCGCGGGCAGGAGCGCGTACGGGAAGCGGGGGCCGACGACCGCGTCGTGGCCGCCGAGCGACCAGTGCACCCGGGAGGCCGCCCACACGGCCAGGGCGAGCTGTGCGGCCCGCCAGGTCCGGCGCAGCCGGGCCGGCCGCCCCTCGACCCGGGCGAGCAGGGCGCCCGGCAGCGGCACGAGCGCGGCGGCCGGGGGCGGCAGCAGGAAGGCGCCGGCGAGCAGCACGGGGAAGAACGTGCCCATGCCGTCGGGTGCGTGGCGGCCCACGAGGGAGCACCGGGGGACCTGCTCGCAGCCGGCGTAGAGCACGGCGAGCAGGGCGACGGCCCACCAGGGGACGGGCAGCTCCGGCACGGGAGCCACACAGAACAAGGCGGCCAGGGCGGCAGAGCCGACATACACATAGCCCCAAGGCCGAACCGGTCCCACGACGCCACCTCCCGCCGACCGGCGCCCGGCCCTGGAATCGGGCGGGCCCGGGCATGCCCCATTCAGGCTCGGGAGCCTAGAGGGGGAGGTGGCGCACCGGGGTGGCATTGGCCGAATCCATGGGCTTCCGGCCCATGGATTAGCACGTTCGAGTGACGAACTGCCGAGGCTTGACCGAGCGTCCGAACTTGAGTTCAGGACTCCTGCGGAGTCGCGGTCACATCGTGCTCGGGGACCGTCTGGCCGGAGCGGATCAGTTCGATACGGCCCATGACCTTCGCCCGCAGATCCGTCGGCACGTCGTCATGGCCGCAGCACCGCTTGACCAGCTTCTTCACGGCCTGCTCCAGCCCGTACTTCTCCAGGCAGGGGGAGCACTCCTTGAAGTGCTGCTGGAACTTGGAGCGGTCGACGTCCGGCATCTCACTGTCGAGGAACTCGTAGAGATGGTCCAGGACCTCACTGCAGTCCGTCTCGTGCGGCTCTCCGCAGCTCATGAGCCCGAGCCTTTCTCGTTCGACTCTCCGGCGCCGGCCGGGACCAGCCCGCGCTCGCGGGCGTAGTCCTCGAGCATGCCGCGCAGTTGACGACGGCCCCGGTGCAGCCGGGACATCACCGTGCCGATGGGTGTCCCCATGATGTCGGCGATCTCCTTGTAGGCAAAGCCCTCTACGTCCGCGAGGTAGACGGCGATGCGGAATTCCTCGGGGATCGTCTGCAGCGCTTCCTTGACGTCCGAGTCGGGAAGGTGGTCGAGCGCCTGCGACTCCGCCGAGCGCAGACCGGTCGACATGTGCGACTCGGCGCGTGCCAGCTGCCAGTCCTCGATCTCCTCCGCCGCGCTGCGCTGGGGTTCGCGCTGCTTCTTGCGGTACGAGTTGATGAACGTGTTGGTCAGGATCCGGTACAGCCAGGCCTTGAGGTTGGTGCCCTCGCGGAACTGGTGGAAGGACGCGTACGCCTTCGCGTACGTCTCCTGCACCAGGTCCTCGGCGTCGGCCGGGTTGCGCGTCATGCGCAGCGCGGCCGAGTACATCTGGTCGAGGAATTCGAGCGCGTCCCGCTCGAAGCGCGCACTGCGCTCGGCGGACGATTCCATGCCCGTGCCCCGGCCCTCGGGCTGCTCCGCCTGGCCGTAGTCGGTCCCTGCGTCGGTACCGGTGACCGGACCCACCTCCTCCAGCGACATGGCAGGACCGAAACCGATCCCACTCGAATCGGAGGATAGACGAACATCGTTGCCCGCCGCCGCTCGAATCGGAGCGGTCTTGGCCGCGTGCAGCACCGTCCAGTCCAGGTCAGCGCTGCTGCTGCGGCTCGGATCGAACTCCGCCGGGCGCAGCCCGTCCACGGGGTGGTGGTGGGCGACGGGTGGGCAGATGGTCGAACCCATGCGGCGGACTTCCTCTCGTCGGTGCGTACAGCACGCCCGGTGCTGTCTGATCCCGACAACAGTGGTCCGCCTCGCAACATTCCCGGCGTCACCCGAGTGACGTGGCCCACTTCACCACGGCGTCGGTGAGGGTCTCCAGGGCCTGTTCCTGGGTGATGTCCGCGCGCTTGGGCACCGCGAAGCCGTGGTCCCCGTACGGCACCTCGACGATCTCGTAGGAGCCCCGGGGGAACTCCTCCGGCTTGCCGAACGGGTCGTTGCCGCCCTGCACCACCAGTGTGGGCACGCCCGCGCCCAGCAGTTCGTCCGCGCGGGACTTCTCCGGCTTGCCCGGCGGATGCAGCGGGAAGCTCAGGGCGAGGACCGCGTGCGCGCCCAGCTCGACGGCGGTGCGGCAGGCGACCCGGGCCCCGGCGCTGCGTCCGCCCGAGATCACCGGCAGCCCGGGGGCCGCGAGCGCGGGCCACACCCCGCGCCAGCCCAGATCCAGCGTCTTCGGCGCGGGCGCCACCTTCTTGCCGGCGACGCGCCAGGGCTGCTCCACGAGCGCGACGCTCACGCCGTGCGCGGGCAGGACCCGGGCGAGTGCCTGGAGGTCGCGTGCCTCGATGCCGCCGCCGGCGCCGTGGCTCACGGCCAGGACCAGCCTCGCCCGCTTCGCCCGGTGCCAGGTGACGCGGGCCGTACCGGCGTCCGTCTCGACGCTCTGTGTCACATCGGTCACGTCAGAACAGTGTGCCCTCTTCGGGCCCCGCCAGCTCCTTCAGCAGCTCCGGGCCGTTGTTGCGGACGTTGCTGACCGCCGTGGAGACCGGGTAGGCGCGCATCAGGCCCGGGGGTGGCGGGTCCAGCAGGGAGCGCAGGTCGTCGGGGTCCGTGCGGGAGGGGTCGAGCCAGGCGTCCCAGCGGTCGGGGGTGAGCATCAGCGGCATCCGGGGGTGGATGTCGGCCAGGGTGCGCGGGCCCTCGACCGGGGCCACGGCCAGCGGTGCCGTCTCCGCCTCCGTGGTGATCACCGAGCAGGTCGCCCACCAGGCCCGCGGGTGGTCGTCGGGCAGGGTCCTGTCCCGCCAGAACTCGTACAGCCCGGCCATCGCGAAGACCGACCCGTCGGCGGGCAGCACGAAGTACGGCTGCTTGCGCGGGCGCTTGCGCCTGCCCTCGACCTCCAGGTCCCGCTCGTCCTCGCCGGTGACCCACTCGTAGTAGCCGTCGGCGGGCAGGATGCAGCGCCGGACGGCGAAGGCCCGGCGGTACGACGGTTTCTCGTGCACGGTCTCGGCACGCGCGTTGATCATGCGGGCGCCGCCCTCCGGCGTCTTGGCCCAGGACGGGACGAGGCCCCACTTGAGCCGGCGCAGCTGGCGAACCGGGCGTGGGTCGTCGGCGTCCTTCACCGGACGGTCCAGGACCGCGTAGACCTCCTTGGTCGGAGCCACGTTGTAGTCGGGCGCCAGTGTCTCCTCCGGCTCCCTCCCCCAAGCTCCGGACTCCGCTCCGGCAGGGGGGACCCCCATCTCGATTTCAAAGATTCCTGCGAGATCCTCGGGCCTGCGACTCGCTGCGTACCGTCCGCACATGCGTGCCACACTGCCAGATCCGCCGACACCCCTGGAGCCACTCACCGCAATGGACAGCCTCGCCTCGACCTCGCTGAGTTCGCTGCCCGATCTCTGGGACGCGGTCTTCGGCAGCCAACCGGACCCCGCTCTGTGGATGGTGATCGCCACGATGGTCGCGGCGTTCGCCGTGGTCGTCCCGCACAGCCTGTGGCGGATATCCCGTAACGCGATCACCATCGCGCACGAGGGCGGCCACGGCCTGGTCGCGCTGCTGACCGGCCGCACGCTCACCGGCATCCGGCTCCACTCGGACACCAGCGGCCTCACGGTCAGCCGTGGCAAGCCGTACGGACTCGGCATGATCCTCACCGCCGCAGCGGGCTACACCGCTCCCCCTCTCCTCGGCCTCGGCGGCGCGGCGCTGCTCGCCGCCGGGCACATCACCGCGCTGCTGTGGCTGGCCACCGCACTGCTCGTGTCGATGCTGTTGATGATCCGCAACGCGTACGGGGCGCTGACCGTGCTGCTGACCGGCGGCACGTTCCTGGCGGTGTCCTGGCTGACCGGCCCGCAGGTGCAGGCGGCGTTCGCCTACGCGGCGGTGTGGTTCCTGCTCCTCGGCGGCGTACGCCCCGCCTTCGAGCTGCAGGCCAAGCGGTCCCGCGGGGGCGCCGGGGACTCGGACGCCGACCAGCTCGCCCGGCTGACGAACGTGCCCGCCGGGCTGTGGCTGTTCCTGTTCCACACGGTGTCGCTGTGCTCCCTGATGGGCGGCGGACGCTGGCTGCTGGAGATGTGACACCGAACGGGGCGCCACCGTGTCGATGTGCGGCTCCGCCGCGACGGCGTCCCCCCTGTCCGAACAAAGCCGAGAACTCGGGGGAGCGACCAGCCACGACGGTGCCGCTCCCGAACGATGCTCCCCTCAACAGCGCCCTTATAGAGTGGGGCCATGGCCCCGAACCCCCCGCACACCGCCCTCTGGCCCGCCCCGCACGCGAGCGGAGCCGTCGACGCGACGGTTCACGTGCCCGGGTCCAAGTCGGTCACCAACCGCGCCCTCGTGCTCGCCGCCCTCGCCTCCGAGCCGGGCTGGCTGCGCCGCCCGCTGCGCTCCCGCGACACCCTGCTGATGGCCGCGGCCCTGCGCGCGATGGGCGTCGGCATCGAAGAAGGGGTCGGCCCGGACGGCTCCGGCGAGACCTGGCGCGTCATCCCCGCCGCACTGCACGGCCCGGCCACGGTCGACGTCGGCAACGCCGGCACCGTGATGCGCTTCCTGCCCCCGGTGGCCGCGCTCGCCGACGGCCCGGTCCGCTTCGACGGCGACCCGCGCTCGTACGAACGCCCCCTGAACGGCGTGATCGACGCCCTGCGCACCCTCGGCGCCCGTATCGACGACGACGGCCGCGGCGCGCTGCCGCTGACCGTCCACGGCGGCGGCGCGCTGGACGGCGGACCGGTGTCGGTCGACGCGTCCTCGTCCTCCCAGTTCGTCAGCGCCCTGCTGTTGTCCGCCCCCCGTTTCAACCAGGGCGTCGAGGTCCGCCACACCGGTGCGACGCTGCCCTCCCTACCGCACATCCGCATGACGGTCGACATGCTGCGCGCGGTCGGCGCCCAGGTGGACACCCCGGAGTCGGGTGGTGAGCCCAATGTCTGGCGGGTAACGCCGGGCGCCCTGCTCGGCCGTGACCTGACCGTCGAGCCGGACCTGTCCAACGCCCAGCCGTTCCTCGCCGCCGCCCTGGTGACCGGCGGCAAGGTCGTCATCCCGGACTGGCCCGCCCGCACCACCCAGCCCGGCGACCGCCTGCGTGAGATCTTCACGGAGATGGGCGGCTCCTGCGAACTGACCGAACGGGGCCTGGTCTTCACCGGTTCCGGTGCCATCCACGGCATCGACGTGGACCTGGGCGAGGTCGGCGAGCTGACTCCGGGCATCGCGGCGGTCGCGGCCCTCGCGGACTCCCCGTCCACCCTGCGCGGCGTGGCCCATCTGCGGCTGCACGAGACCGACCGCCTGGCCGCCCTGACCAAGGAGATCAACGAGCTGGGCGGTGACGTCACCGAGACCGCCGACGGTCTCCACATCCGCCCGCGCCCCCTGCACGGCGGGGTCTTCCACACCTACGACGACCACCGCATGGCCACCGCGGGCGCCGTCATCGGCCTCGCGGTCGAGGGCGTGCGGATCGAGAACGTGGCGACCACGGCCAAGACACTGCCGGACTTCCCCGAGCTGTGGACCGGGATGCTGGGAAACTGACGGGCGGACTGACGACCATGCGCCGCTACGGCAAGCACACCGACGAGGACGACATCCGCACGCGTCCCAACCGCAGGGGCAACCGGCCGCGTACGAACATCCGGCCGAAGCACGAGGACGCGGCGGAGGGCATGGTCCTCACCGTCGACCGCGGGCGGCTGACCTGCCTCGTCGACGGCCGTACGGTCCTGGCGATGAAGGCCCGTGAACTGGGCCGCAAGGCCGCGGTGGTCGGTGACCGCGTCGCCCTGGTCGGCGACCTGTCCGGCCAGAAGGACACTCTCGCGCGGATCGTCCGCATCGGGGAGCGCTCGTCGGTGCTGCGCCGCACCGCCGACGACGACGATCCCTACGAGCGCGTGGTCGTCGCCAACGCCGACCAGCTGGCCATCGTCACCGCCCTCGCGGACCCCGAGCCGCGCCCGCGCCTGATCGACCGCTGCCTGGTCGCGGCCTACGACGGCGGCCTGGACCCGCTGCTGGTGCTGACCAAGTCGGACCTCGCCCCGCCCGAGAAGCTCCTGGAGCTGTACGGCGACCTGGACATCCCCTACGTCGTCACCAACCGTGAGGAACTGGAGACCGGCGACGCCGCGGACCGGGTGCGCGAGCACCTCGACGGCAAGGTCACCGCGTTCGTCGGGCATTCGGGCGTGGGCAAGACGACCCTGGTCAACGCGCTGGTTCCGGAGGACCGGCGCCGTATGACCGGGCATGTCAACGCGGTCACGGGCCGCGGCCGGCACACCACGACCTCGGCGCTGGCGCTGCCGCTGCAGGAGGCGGACGGCTGGGTCGTCGACACCCCGGGCCTACGGTCGTTCGGCCTGGCGCACATCGACCCGTCCCGCGTCATCCACGCCTTCCCGGACCTCGAGCCCGGCACCGAGGGCTGCCCGCGAGCGTGCAGCCACGACGAACCGGACTGCGCGCTCGACGCGTGGGTCGCCGAGGGGCACGCGGATCCGGCCCGGCTCTACTCCCTGCGCAGGCTGCTCTCCACAAGGGAACGCAGGGAGGGCGACTGACCTCGCCGGTGTTTGCGTCGCTCACCCGCAGGTAAAGGCTTACTCGCATCGAGATCCGACAGGACCTGAGCAGTCGGCGTGGGGACGCGGGAGGACGACACATGGCGTGGCTGCTGGTCATCGTGGCCGGACTTCTCGAGACCGGTTTCGCCGTCTGCCTCAAGCTCTCCCACGGTTTCACCAGGCTCTGGCCGACCATCGCCTTCTGCTGTTTCGCGCTGGGCAGTTTCGGTCTCCTCACGCTGTCCTTGAGGAAGCTGGACGTGGGTCCGGCGTACGCGGTGTGGACGGGGATCGGGGCGGCGGGGACGGCGATCTACGGGATGGTGTTCCTGGGGGACCTCGTGTCCACGCTGAAGATCGTCTCGATCTCGTTCGTGATCGTGGGCGTGATCGGCTTGCAGCTTTCGGGCTCGGCTCACTGAGACTGAGGGGCACGCCTTTATAAAAGGCGCGGGGCCGGCGGCGCACCGTCACCGAACCTGCCGCGGCAGAGCAGCCCGCACCAGTTCCGCGACCCCACCCTCCCCCGGCGGAGCCGCCACACACGACAGCGACAACCGGACGACCACCTCACAGGCACGGGCCAACTCCGCAGCCTCGCCCTTGCCCATGCCGGGCACGGTCACCGCCGCCACGGCGCGATCACGGACCAGGCCCACAAGATCCGCCGGTGAGGGCAGTGGCCCGTCGGCTCGCCGCTGTGCCGGTACGGCGGCGCCGGACGGCACGGCCGCGAGCGGCGGCGACGGCAACGACTCGCTCCAGCATCCGGTGAGCATGGCACGGACGAGGACGTTCTCGCGGGCCGCCGAGACGGTCCACTCCGCGGCCGAAGCCAGTCGCTCGCCGACGTCCCCGTGCGCGGCGAGAGCCCTCTCGACACCGGCGAGGTACCCGTCCGCCTCCCGGCGCACCAGGGCCCGGGCGAGCCCGTCCTTGCTGCCGAACTCGTTGTACAGCGTCTGGCGGGAGACACCGGCCGCCGCGGCCACGTCCACCATGCGCACGGCGGACCACGGACGGCGCAGGAGCGCCGTATAGGCGGCGTCCAGCAGGGATTCCCGCGCTGCAGGCATCATCGCCTCCCTCGGGACCAGCGGCTCTGACGCACAGGGTTGACGCGTGCACCAACAGTGTCAAGGGTTCTCGGCCGCATTGAAGGGCGCGTACCGGCCGTCACACGCCGCGATCGCACGGCAGCGCGGGGCCGCCCGCGGAGGCGCCCCAGGAAGATCCCGCGTCCCGTGTGGCCGGTCCGGCGAAGGGGCAGATACGGTTCGGTCATGCCCGACTATCTCGATGACCTGCGGCTCGCCCATGTGCTCGCGGACGCGGCCGACGCCGCGACCACGGGCCGGTTCAAGGCCCTTGACCTCAAGGTCGAGACCAAACCGGACATGACACCCGTGAGCGAGGCCGACAAGGCCGCCGAGGAGCTCATCCGCGGCCAGCTCCAGCGCGCCCGGCCGCGCGACGCGATCCTCGGCGAGGAGTACGGCGTCGAGGGCACGGGTCCGCGCCGCTGGGTGATCGACCCGATCGACGGCACCAAGAACTATGTGCGCGGCGTGCCGGTGTGGGCCACGCTGATCTCGCTGATGGAGGCGGGCGAAGGGGGCTACCAGCCCGTCGTCGGTGTCGTCTCGGCACCCGCGCTGGGCCGCCGTTGGTGGGCGGCGAAGGGGCACGGCGCGTTCACCGGGCGCAGTCTGTCCTCGGCGTCGCGGCTGCACGTCTCGCGCGTCTCAAGGCTGTCGGACGCGTCCTTCGCGTACTCCTCGCTGTCCGGCTGGGAGGAGCAGGGCCGGCTGAACGGCTTCCTCGACCTGACGCGCGCGGTGTGGCGCACCCGCGGCTACGGCGACTTCTGGCCGTACATGATGGTCGCGGAGGGATCGGTGGACATCTGCGCCGAGCCGGAGCTGTCGCTGTGGGACATGGCGGCGAACGCGATCATCGTGACCGAGGCCGGCGGCTCCTTCACGGGCCTCGACGGCCGCCCGGGCCCGCACAGCGGCAACGCGGCCGCGTCCAACGGACTGCTCCACGACACCCTGCTCGACTATCTGAACGACCGGTACTAGCCCCTGCCGGTATCTGAACGACCGGCACTGGCCCTACCGGCCGGTACGAGACACCAGGGGTGCACGGGGATGCTTGTGTGCACCGCGAGCGCCCCTGAACTCACGTCGCGCGCCCTCTTGTTGACCGGCCTTTTGCCTGGGAACCTGGGCATCACCCACTTGTGAATTTGTGAAGCCTGGGGCGGGCGCTTCCGGCGGGCGGCATCCCACGGTTCCGGAGCCCTGAGCCAGTGCGGTCGAGTGGGTTCGGTCCAGCGCACTCGTAGCTCCAGCGCACTCGTAGGAGGTGGCTCCGCCCATGCTCGTCCGCGACGCCATGAGCACCGTGGTCCTCACCATCGGCCCCGCACACACTCTCCGCCAGGCAGCAGCCCTGATGTCCGCCCGCCGGGTCGGCGCGGCGGTGGTCCTCGACCCGGACGCCGGCGGCCCCGGCATCCTCACCGAGCGCGACATCCTCAACTCCGTCGGCCTGGGCCAGAGCCCGGACATCGAACGGGCGCAGGCCCACACCACCATGGACGTCGTGTTCGCCGCGCCGTCCTGGACCCTCGAGGAGGCCGCGCGGGCCATGGCCCACGGCGGTTTCCGGCATCTGATCGTCCTGGACGACGACGAACCGGTGGGCGTCGTCTCGGTCCGCGACATCATCCGCTGCTGGGCCCCGGCCCGCCGACCGGCAGCGGTGAGCTGATGCACGACGGTGCCTGTACGGACAGGATCCGCACAGGCACCGCACTCGACCGCGACCATCGACCGACCGACCATCGACCGACCGAGCCCGACTGTGGGCAACCAGGTCCGCGTGAGCGGCGCCGGTTCAGCCGCGAAGGGCGCGCAGGGCCTGCACCCCGGCCTCCAGGCGCTTGCCGAAGTCGCCGTCCGCCCGACGGAAGTTGTCGATCGCGCGCTCGACGATGTCGTCGTGCGAGACCTGCGAGAGGGAGTCCGCGAGGTTGCCGATCAGGCGCTCCCTCTCCTCCTCGGACATCAGGCGGTACAGGTTGCCCGCCTGCACGAAGTCGTTGTCCTCGGCGTGCACCGGGGCCTCGTGGTTGCCCGTGGCGCCCTGCACCGGGACGGGCTGCCACAGCGGCCGGTCGGTCTGGAACGGGCCGCCGAAGCTGTTCGGCTCGTAGTTCCTGGCGCCCTTGTGACGGCCGTCGTACAGGAAACCGTCCCGGCCGTGGGTGCGCGCCTCGGTGGCGTGCGGGCGGTTCACCGGCAGCTGGTCGGCGTTGATGCCGACGCGGTAGCGGTGCGCGTCGCCGTAGGCGAACAGGCGGCCCTGGAGCATCTTGTCCGGGGAGGGACCGATACCGGGCACGAAGTGGGCGGGGCTGAAGATCGACTGCTCGACCTCGGCGAAGATGTTCTCCGGGTTGCGGTTGAGCTCGAGCTTGCCGATCTCGACCAGCGGATAGTCGCCGTGCGGCCACACCTTGGTCAGGTCGAAGGGGTTGAAGCGGTAGGTCGCCGCCTCGGCCGCGGGCATGATCTGGACGGAGACGGTCCAGGTCGGGTACTCGCCCCGCTCGATGGCCTCGCGCAGGTCACGCTGGTGGGAGTCGGGGTCCTTGCCCGCGAGGATCTCGGCCTCCTCGGAGGTGAGGTTCTTGATCCCCTGGTCGGTCTTGAAGTGGTACTTGACCCAGAAGACCTCGCCGGCCTCGTTGTTCCACTGGAAGGTGTGCGAACCGAAGCCGTCCATGTGGCGGTAGGACGCCGGGATACCGCGGTCGCCGAAGAGCCAGGTCACCTGGTGGGTGCTCTCCGGGCTGAGGCTCCAGAAGTCCCAGACGTTGTCCGCCTCCTGGCTGCCCGTATACGGGTCGCGCTTCTGGGTGTGGATGAAGTCGGGGAACTTGATGGCGTCCTTGATGAAGAACACCGGGGTGTTGTTGCCGACGAGGTCGTAGTTGCCCTCTTCGGTGTAGAACTTCAGCGCGAAACCGCGCGGGTCGCGGACGGCGTCCGCGGCACCGAGGTTGCCGGCCACGGTCGAGAAGCGCAGGAAGACCTCGGTCTGCTTGCCGATCCCGGAGAGGAAGGCGGCGCGCGTGTACGGGCTGACATCGGCGGTGACCGTGAAGGTGCCGTAGGCACCCGCGCCACGGGCGTGCACCACTCGCTCCGGGATCCGCTCCCGGTTGAAGCGGGCGAGCTTCTCCAGCAGGAGCTGGTCCTGAACGAGAACCGGGCCGCCGACGCCTGCCGTCTCGCTGTTCTGGTTGTCGGTCACCGGAGCACCGGCTTCCGTCGTGAGCGGTCCCTGCGTCACGTCAGCCTCCTGAGTCACTGCACTGCCTTCTTCCAGCCCGGTCACCCGACCAGTGCCGAAATTGATCCTACATTGGACAAAGTCCAAGTCAAGCAGTCATCCAAAGTCACACCTATTCGGAAACTGGTCCTTTGCTGTTAGGCTGGTTGGTATGAGTGACCTGTTGGAGCGGCTGCGCGGACGTGGATGGCGGATGACCGCGCAGCGGCGCGTCGTGGCCGAGGTCCTCGACGGCGAGCACGTCCATCTGACGGCCGACGAGGTGCACGCGCGTGCCGTCGCGAAGCTGCCGGAGATCTCCCGGGCAACCGTCTACAACACGCTGGGTGAGCTGGTGTCCCTCGGCGAGGTGCTCGAGGTCGCCACGGACAAGCGCGCCAAGCGGTACGACCCGAACGCGCACCGGCCGCACCACCACCTGGTGTGCGCCAACTGCGGCACGATCCGCGACGTCCACCCGATGGGCAATCCGCTGGCGGACCTCCCCGACTCGGAGCGCTTCGGCTTCACGGTGTCGGACGTAGAGGTGACGTACCGCGGCCTGTGCCCGAACTGCGCGGCGGCGTAGCGGCGCTTCGCCGGGCTTTGCGTCCGCCTGCGCAAGGGACACATCACAGCGTCACAAGGGACGCATGGAGGCATCAACAGACCGAGGCCGGAACCCATTTGGGTTTCCGGCCTCGGTCCTTCAGTAGCGGGGACAGGATTTGAACCTGCGACCTCTGGGTTATGAGCCCAGCGAGCTACCGAGCTGCTCCACCCCGCGTCGGTGAACGCAACATTACGTCAACGACACGGACAGAGGCAAATCGCTTCAGCGGCCCCGCTCCTCCGGTGCCCGGAGCCGCTCTCCGTCACGCCGACAGCTCCTCCCGCAGAGCGTCCCGCAACCGCGCCGCCCGCTCCGCCACCTCCGCCGGCCCCAGCGACACAGCCCGGTCGGCCCACCGCTGCCCCTCCGCCAGCTCCCCCCGACGCGCGTAGACCAGCGCCAGCCGCAACGCCGCCCGACCGTGCCCGGCGTCGGCCGCCCGGGTCCACCACAAAGCGGCTTCCGGCTCGCTCCCCTCCCTCGCCAGCAGCAGCCCCAGATTGAACGCGCCGTTCCGCGACCCGCCCTCCGCCGCCTCCCGGTACCACCGCGCCGCCTCCACCACGTCCCCCCGCGCGGCGGCCAGCATCCCGACCCGTACCTGCGCCCGACGGTGACCCTGCGAGGCCGCCCGCTCGTACCACTCCTCGCACTCGCTCTTCTCATGCGACGGCTCCCCGAGCTCGTGCGCGGGCACCGGGGGCCGCCGCGCGTCCAGGAGCGTGGCCAGCCGGTACGCCGCCTCCGCGCTGCCGCCCCCCGCGGCGCAGCGCAGATGCCGTTCGGCCGCCTGCTCGTCCCCGTGACGCAGTCGGGCGATCCCGACCTGGAGCGCCGCCTCGGTGTGCCCGGCGGCAGCCGCCCGCTCGTACCATCCAAGGGCCGTGTCGTCGTCGCCCCGCCCGGCATAGAGGATCCCCAGGTTGAACGCGGCGTCCACGCTCCCCGCCTCCGCAGCCTTGGAGAACCACGGTTCCGCCCCCGTCGCGTCCCCGCCCTGCAGCAGCAGGATGGCGAGTGCGTTCGCCGCCTCGCGATGCCCGGCGTACGCCGCGCGCCGGTACCACTGCTCGGCCTGCGCGGTCCGCCCCTGCTCGGCACAGAGCAGCCCCAGGTTGTACGCGCCGTTGACGTCGCCCGCGTCCATCGCCGCCCGGTACCACCGCTCGGCGGTCTGCGTCTCTCCACGCTCGGCGTGCAGCGCGCCCAGTGCGTTCGCCGCGTTGCCGTCGCCCTCCTGGGCGGCTCTGAGCCACCACACCGCGGCGCTCTCGGTGTCCCCCGCGTCCCGCAGCAGGAAGCCGAGCGCGCAGGCGGCCCGCGCCTCGCCGTCCTTCGCGCTGGTCAGGTACCAGCGACCGGCCTCCTTCAGATCGCCCCGCCTCTCCAGGATCGCCCCGAGGTGCAGCGCCGCCCGCCGGTGCCCGCGCGCAGCGGCCTGCCGGTACCACTGCTCGGCCTCCTCGAGCGCGGACGACTCGACACCGTTGCCAGCACCGGCCTCCTGCTCACACAGGGTCCTGCGGTCGAGCGTTCTCGCCAACCGGTACGCGGCCTCACGGTGCCCGCGCTCCGCGGCGGCCCGCATCCACTGCTCCGCACTGTCGTCACCGCGGTGCTCCAGCAGGTCGGCGAGCGCGTACGCCCCCAGAACATGCCCCTGCTCGGCCGCCTGGCGCAGCCAGTACTCGGCCGCCGGCTCGTCGCCGCGCTCACGGTGGTGCCGCCCGAGCGCGTGCGCGGCCGCGGCGGACCCGGCGACGGCGGCGATGCGCCACCAGCCGGCCGCCTCCTCCGCGTATCCCCGCTGGTGCAGAAGGACGCCGAGGTTGTTGGCGGCGGCGCGGTCACCCGCGGCGGTGGCGGTGCGCAGTTGGGGCTCGGCCCCGTCGAGATCGCCGCGGCGCAGCAGCATGGCCCCGAGGACGCTCATCGCCTGGACGTCGCCGGCCTCGGCGGCGAGCCGCTGCCGTGCCTCCTCGGCCGCCTCACCGGCCTCGTCCCGCTCGACGGCCTGCTCGACGGCCTTGTCGACGGATGGGTCGACGGAGGAATCGGCCGAATGATCGACGGACTGGTGGGCGAGCCGGTGGGCGGACATGTCGGCGGACTGCTCGGCCGGCCGGTCCACGAGCCGGTCGGCGGACCGCACAAATCGGCCCGTCCCGAACAGAGTTGCCTTGTCCCCCATAACGTCCATCGTCGCACCACCTGCAACCTGGGTACACCTGGTATACCGCAGCCAGTGAGGTCACTTCAGCGTTTTGTCGACATGCCCACAGAGAGACAAGTCAAACACAGAAGTGGCCAACTGCCCCCACAAGTAGCCGCATTTCAGGCAAGTCGCCTGGTCACGCCGTACGCCCCCTCGTGTCGCACACACGCCGAGGGCCCGGATCCACGATCAGGATCCGGGCCCTCGACTTCAGTAGCGGGGACAGGATTTGAACCTGCGACCTCTGGGTTATGAGCCCAGCGAGCTACCGAGCTGCTCCACCCCGCGCCGTTGTTCCTCAACCGTACCACGGCGCGGGAGGGTCCCCGGTTCAGCCCCCGCCGGAACCGCTCGGCGAACTACTGGGCGAACCACTGGGCGAGCTGCCGGGAGTGGCGGAGGCACTGCTGCCGCTCGCGCCGCCGCTGCCACCGCCACTGGTCTTCCCGGCCTTGGTCTGGGCCTCCTCGGCCTGCTTCAGCGCGTCCTGCAGGTCCTTCTGCGCCCGCCCGTACGCTTCCCAGTCGCCCTTCTTGAGGGCTTCCTGGCCGGCGTCGAAGGCCTTCTGGGCGTCCTGGAGCGCCTGTTGGACGGTCGGGTTGCCGGGCGTCGGCGGGTTGCCGGTCCCGGTGCCCGGCGGCGGGGTGGGGCCCTGTGCGCCGAAGACCTTGTTGAGCGCCTCGTCGAGCGTGTCCTCGAACGCGGTGTTGCCGCCGTACGTCACCAACACCTTGCGCAGCAGCGGGTACTTGAGCCCGCCGCCGCGGACGTAGACGGGTTCCACGTACAGCAGTCCCCCGTCGAGCGGCACGGTCAGCAGGTTGCCGTACTCGATGTCGGAGTCGCCGCCCTTCAGCAGCCTGATCGACTCGGCGATGCTCTGCTCGGAGTTGAACTGGCTCTGGACCTGCTTCGGCCCGTCGACCGTTCTGCTCGTCGGCAGCTTCAGGATTCTGATCTTGCCGTAGTCGGGGGTGCCCGCCTCGGAGTCGACCGCCATGAAGGCACTCAGGTTGTCACGGCCGTTCGGCGTGAACGTCGTCGTCAGGGAGAACGCCTGCGCCTGCTGGTCGGGCATCTTCATGCTCAGGTAGTACGGCGGCACCGCGTTGCCCGTCTTGTTCGTCGGGTCGTCGGGCACCTGCCAGACCTCGCTGCCGCTGAGGAACGTCTGCGCGTCCTTGACGTGGTAGCGGGTCAGCAGCTCGCGCTGGACCTTGAACAGGTCCTGCGGATAGCGCAGATGGGACATCAGCGACGACGAGATGTCGCTCCGCGGCTCCACGGTGCCCGGGAACGCCTTCATCCAGGTCTTCAGGACGGGGTCCTCGGTGTCCCACTGGTAGAGCTTGACCTCGCCCGTGTACGCGTCGACGGTCGCCTTCACCGAGTTGCGGATGTAGTTGACCTGGTTCTGCTGGGCCATCACCGCGCGCTGGGTGTTGCCCGCCGTCAGCGAGTCGGCCGTCGTGTCACCCAACGTCGTACGGGAGGAGTACGGATAGCCGTTCGACGTCGTGTAGGCGTCGACGATCCACTGGATGCGGCCGTCGACGACCGCGGGATAGGCGTCACCGTCGATGGTCAGCCACGGCGCGACCGCCTCGACGCGCTCCTTGGGCGTGCGGTTGTACAGGATCCGCGAGCCGTCGCCTATGGCGCCGGAGTAGAGGATCTGCGGCTCGCTGAACGCCACCGCGTATGCGGCCCGGTTGATCGGGTTGGAGAGGCTGACCCCGCTCTTGCCCCGGTAGCTGGTGGTCTTCTCGCCGTTGTCGTCGGAGTAGTCGATCTCCTTCTGGGGGCCGCCGACGATCGAGTACGTGGAGGTCTTCTCGCCGTAGTAGATCCGCTGTTCGTACGTCCCGAGGTCACCGGTCGACGGCAGGTCGGACTCGGTGAAGACGGGCTGGCCGTTGGCGTCGGCGGTGGTGCCCTTGGCGGCGACCACGCCGAAGCCGTGAGTGTAGCGGAAGTGGTCGTTGATCCAGTTGTTCTTCGGAATGCCGTTCAGGTTCAGCTCACGCAGACCGATGACCGTGTCCTGGTCCTTGCCGTCCTTCGTGTACCGGTCGACGTCCAGGTTGGTCGGGAACGCGTAGTAGTTCTTCATCTGCTGGAGCTGCTGGAACGTCGGCGAGACGATGTTCGGGTCCAGCAGGCGGATGCTCGCCGTGGCGTCCGCGTCGTCGCGCAGCGTGCTCTTGTCCTTGGTGCTGCTCGTCCCGGCGTACTCGCTGACCTGGGCGTCGTCGATGCCGTAGGCCTCGCGGGTCGCCTTGAGGTTCTTGTCGACGTACGGCGCCTCCTTGGCCTGCTCGTTCGGCTGGACCTGGAACTTCTGGACGATCGCCGGGTACAGCCCGCCGATGAGGATCGCCGAGAGCACCATCAGGCCGAAGCCGATCACGGGCAGCTGCCAGGTGCGCCGCCACAGGGTGGCGAAGAACAGCAGCGCGCAGATGACCGCGATGCAGAACAGGATCGTCTTGGCCGGCAGGTAGGCGTTCGCGTCGACGTACCTCAGGCCCGTCCAGTTGCCGGTCGCCTTGAAGTCGCTGGACTTGACCGCGAGTCCGTACCGGTCGAGCCAGTAGGCGACCGCCTTCAGGGCGACGAAGACACCGAGCAGCACGGACAGGTGCCCGGTGGCGGCGGCCGTGGCGCGCGCTCCCGGGGAGGTGATCCTCAGCCCGCCGTACAGGTACTGGGTCAGCGCGGCGGCGATCAGCGACAGGACCGTCGCGGCGAAGCCGAAACCGAGCAGGAAGCGGTACCAGGGCAGGTCGAAGGCGTAGAAGGAGACGTCCAGGTGGAACTGGGGGTCCTTCTGGTGGAAGGGCACGCCGTTCACCCACATCAGCCAGGTCCGCCACTGGCTGGACGCCGACGCGCCCGCGACCAGCCCCACCAGGGCGGTGATCCCGAGCAGCAGCCACGTCTTGTAGGGCGCGATCCCCATCCGGTAGCGGTCGAGGCTCTGCTGCTCCATGGACATGGCGCTCAGCGGCGGACGCAGCCGGTGCGCGAGCCAGATGTTGACGCCGACCGCTGCCGCCATCAGCAGACCGAAGACGAAGAAGAGCCCGATCTTGGTCCACAGGGTGGTGGTGAAGACGGACGAGTACTTCACCGACCGGTACCAGAGCCAGTCCGTCCAGAAGCCGGCGAACATGACGAACGCCATACCGAGGACGGCGAGGACCCCGAGCGTCATGAGCAGGGTCCGGGCCCGCCCGGACGGGCGGCCCACTCTGATCCGTGGCCCCGTCGGGCCTCCGCCGCGGTCCGGCATCTGGAAAGCCAAGGTGCGCACCTCGAAGTTCGCTGTTGATCCGAGTTGATCCGTCAGGCCCCCGTGAACGCGGACCATGGATGAGGCTCCACGATCGCGGAGCCTCACCTATGCAACTTACTGGCGCTTTACTCGGTTCCCGCTTCCGGGTGGGAACGAGGCAGGATTGTGACCATGTCCAACACTCCCATGGCAGCGAACCCGCTCACCCGGGCCGTGCTCGAGATCGACGAGTACGCCTCCGGCCTCGGCTGGGACCAGCCCGCTCGCCTCTTCGCCCTCGTCGACACCGCGCGTCTGCGGACCGAGGAGCCCGCGCTCGCGACCCAGCTCGGCCTGGAGGTCGAGCCCGAGGCCGCGGGTCTCACCCCGATCGAGCAGGACGAGATCCCTGCCGACCGGCCGCTGGACGAGTTCCTCGGCACCATCGCCTGGCCCGACGCGGTGGCCGGCTGTGCGCTCACGGTGGAGCGGCTGATGCTGCCGCCGTCCGCGGAGTCGCAGGTCCCCCAGGGACTGGGTGAGAAGAAGCTGGCCGCGTGGGTCGCCGAGCACCCGGAGCGCCAGGAGGTGCGGATGACGGTGGCGGTGCTGCGGGACGGCGCGCGGGAGTCGGCGCTGCGGCTGCGCGAGAAGGACTCGCCGACGGAGGTGCTGACGGGCCCGGACCTGGTGCCGGGCCTGGCGGAGGCACTGGCGGCGACGTTCGAGGACTGAGGGCTCCGCGTACACGTGGGGGGCGCCTGGAGGTTTCCGGGCGCCCCCCACTCATGTGAAGGCTCTGCTCGTCAGCCCTTGGTGGTGCACTTCGGCAGATCGGCTGTCTTGCCGGTGCGGATGTCCTTGAGGGCGTTCAGGGCGTCCCCGATGGTGTTGACCTTGACGAGGGTGAGCCCCTCGGGGGTGTCGTTGGCGGCTGCCGCGCAGTTGTCCTTGGGGGTGAGGAAGTACTGGGCGCCCTTGCTGCGCGCGCCGACGGTCTTCATCTCGACGCCGCCGATCGGCCCGACCTGGCCGTCGTCGTCGATGGTGCCGGTGCCGGCGACGAACGTGCCGCCGGTGAGGCTGCCCGGGGTGAGCTTGTCGTAGATCCCGAGCGCGAACATCAGCCCTGCGCTCGGTCCGCCCACGTCGGCGAGCTTGATGTCGATGGTGAACGGGAAGGTGTGATCGGTCCCGGCGGAGATCCCGACGATGGCGCGCTCCCTGCCGGTGTCGCGGGACTTCGTCGTGGTGATCGTCACATCCTTGGTTGCGGTGGCCGTCTTGCGCGCCTTCTCGGCGGCGGCCTGCTCCTTGGCGGGCACGATCGTGAACACGACATTCTCGCCGGGCTTGTGCTTGGTGACCAGCTTGGCGACGTCCTCGGGCACCTTCACGGCACTGCCGTCGACGGCCTTGATGACATCTCCGGCGTGCAGCTTGCCCTCGGCGGGCGACCCCTTGAGCACGGTGGACACGATCACCCAGGACTTCACCGGGACACCCAGCTCCTTCAGGGCGGCGACCCTGGCGCTCTCCTGGGACTGGCTGAACTCCTCGGCGTTCTCCTGCGTGGACTGCTGTTCGGTCTTGCCGTCCGGGTAGAGCGTGTCGTGCGGAACCACCTTGGTGTCGTGCGCCAGCCAGCCGTAGACGGCCTCCACCAGGTTCATGTTGTAGTCGGCGCTGGTGACCCGGACGGTGGTCATGTTCAGGTGTCCGGTCGTCGGGTATGTCCTGCGCCCGGAGATCTGCAGCACCGGCTGGCCGTCGTTGTCGTCCAGGGTGTTCACCGTCGGCCCCGGGGACATCTCCGAGTACGGCACTTTGATGAACACTCCCGCACACAGGAGCGCGATCAGCATCAAGGTGGAGGCGAGCATCGTCGCGGTGCGGCGTGGCATGGAACGACAGTACGGGACGGTGCTGTCAGCGGACCGTCAGGGCCGTCCGTACGAGCACGGCGGCCCCTGGATCCTCGGCGCGCTCAGCCGCCCGAGTGGGACCTCTCCATGGCCTCGCGGAAACGCGCGTACCCGGCGAGCTCGGAGCCGTCGCCCGCGGCCTTGCGGTTCCGACTGGCCCAACTGCCCCACAGTCCTGCACCGATCGCAGCCATAAGCGGAATCAGCAACCAGGCGAGCGCCGCCATGCCGACCTCCCAACCCCGATGAGCGACCGCAACTGACTGATCAGCAGATTAATCATCCGCAATGTCAACGCTCACGCGAGGGGTACGGTTACGCAACCGGAGCCCGGGTGAGAGGTTGGTTAACCCCAGGAGAGGTATTCACTCCCCCGCTCAGCAGGCACCCACCCGCCCTCCCGTCGCCCGACCACCACCCCTCGACGACGGCGCTACGCGCCGACCCATTCATCGGTGCCGTCGGAGAACCTCTGGTGCTTCCAGATGGGCACTTCGTGCTTGAGGTCGTCGATGAGCTTGCGGCAGGCCTCGAAGGCCTCGCCCCGGTGGGGACACGCCACGGCGACGACGACGGCGAGATCACCGACGCGCAGGTCCCCCACGCGGTGCACCGCCGCGAGCGCCCGCACGGGGTACTCGGCGACGACCTTCTCGGCGATGCGCCGCATCTCGGCCTCGGCGGTCGGATGGCACGAATACCCGAGCGCGTCGACGTCGGCCCCGTCGTCATGGTTGCGCACGGTCCCGACGAACAGCGCGATCCCTCCGGCGGCGTCGTCCCCGACGGCCCGGAAGACCTCGTCGACGGAGAGCGGGGTGTCCCGAATGGCCAGCAGCTTGATCGGCTCGTCCGCCACCTGCTCACCGGGGTGATCACTGTTGGGTGCCATGCCCCCATCGTGCCGTACACCCCGGAGAAGAAGGAACAGACGATCCAGGAGACACGCGCGCGTGGCCATTCGAAGCGTCGCGGTACGGGGCGAGCCACACCTGGCCGTCCGGTCTGTGAGGACGTATCGGGAGGAGGGATGAGAAGGACGCATGAGGAGGAGGCGACCGCAGGCCGCTCTCCCAGCGGCGCGCACTCTCAGCGCAGCCGAGGACGAGGCCGAGCCCGGGGAGCGGGGGTCTGGGGGCGCAGCCCGAAGGCTCCTGCCGAAGCCCCCGCACCGCCCCTCAGGCCCGCCGCCGCGCCTTCCGCGCCCTCCGCACCACCGCCGCCGCACCCAGCAGAGCGACCGTCGCCCCGGCGGCCCCCGCCGCCGTCGCGTCCTTGCGTCCCAGCCGCCGCCCCACCACGGTGTGCCGCCCGGCCACCTCCTCCAGCAGCTCGGCCAGCACCTCCTCGTTCGTCCACTTCGGCCGCCACCCGGCGCCGTGCAGCCGGCTCCCGCTCACGACCCACGGGTACATCGTGTACGCGAGGTCCCCGGCCGGCGACGGCGTCAGCCCGATCCGGTGCAGCCGGGCCGCCGCGCCCAGCGCGACCGCGGACGGCAGCTCCATCCGCCGGATCCCGCTCAGCTCTTCGACCTCCTCCTGCTCCAGCCACCCCTCGCATCCGACGGCCAGTTCCCCCTCCACCTTCTCCAGAACGGCGTACTCCAGCGCACTGCACAGGTCCTCGACGTGGCAGAACTGCCACGCCGGCCGCGAGCCCGCCACCACCAGAAGCCGAGGCGACTCGAAGTACCTGGTCAGCGCCGTGTCCGTGCCCCCGACCAGCACAGCAGGCCGCACCATGGTGACGTTGAGCCCCGGGTGCGCCCTCGGCGCCCGCCGCGCGAGTCGCTCGATCTCCAGCAGGTCTCCGACCCCGGTCGCCTCCGCCGTCGCCCGCAGCTCGGCGTCCTCCGAGAGCGGCAGCTCGTTGTCCGGCAGCGCCCCGTAGACCATCGCGGACGTGCACAGCACCACCCGGTGCACCCCGGCGGCCGCCGCCGCGGTCAGCACGGTCTGCGTTCCCCGCACGTTGTACGCCGTGCGCGCCACCGGGTCCGTCTCCAGGTCCAGGTCGAGCGCCAGGTGCACCACCACGTCCGCGCCCCGCAGCTTCTCCGCGATCGCCGGGTCCCGCACGTCCAGGATGTGCCACTGGGCCGCCGCGCACTCCCCGCGCCGCTCGTCGATGGCGACGACCTGCCTGATCTCGTCGGACGCGGCGAGCCGCTCGGTGAGCAGCGCGCCGACCCCGGACGCGGCGCCGGTGACCGCGACGACGGGCCCGCGGATGGCAGTCGACTCGCCGACGCGAAGCGTCGTCCTTGAGGGGCGGTGGTCGGGCGACGGGTGGGCTGAATGGTTTCGCGCTGCGCGAACCTGCGGATCTGGGGAACTCACCGGGCGTCTCCAGCGGTTGTCTTCCATACGGACGCAAAGCACGCGTGCGTACCAGGTGGCATCCATCCTGCCGCAGGCCGGGAGTCGGCGAAGCACCCAGGCCCGATCGGGTCAAGGTGTCTACGCTGGGTGGTGTTGTCGGGCAGCCAGCCGCCGGAAGGAACCGGTGGCCTTACCAGCCGAGGAATCCCGTGAGTGACACCCCATTCGGATTCGGCCTTCCGCCGGAGGAGCCGGAGAACGGCGACGAGGGCAAGAAGAAGGACCAGCAGAGCGGCGGTGGCCAGGGACCGGCCAACCCGTTCGGTTTCGGCACGCCCGGAGCCGGCGGTGCCGGCGCCGACAACCCGCTCGCAGCGATGTTCGGTTCCCTGAACCCCACCGACCTGGGCGCCGCCTTCCAGCAGCTGGGCCAGATGCTCTCGTACGAGGGCGGCCCGGTGAACTGGGACATGGCCAAGCAGATCGCCCGCCAGACGGTTTCCCAGGGCACCCCCGACGGCACCAAGGACCAGAGCGTGAGCCCCGGCGAGCGCTCCGCCGTTCAGGAGGCCGTCCGCCTGGCCGACCTGTGGCTCGACGACGCGACGTCGCTGCCGTCCGGCTCAGGCTCCGCGGTGGCCTGGAGCCGCGCGGAGTGGGTCGAGGCGACCCTGCCGGTGTGGAAGGAGCTCGTCGACCCGGTCGCCGAGCGCGTCGGCGCGGCCATGGGCGACGTCCTGCCGGAGGAGATGCAGGCCATGGCGGGCCCGCTGATCGGCATGATGCGCTCCATGGGCGGCGCCATGTTCGGTACACAGATCGGGCAGGCCGTCGGTGTGCTCGCCGGCGAGGTCGTCGGCTCCACCGACATCGGTCTGCCGCTCGGTCCGGCCGGGAAGGCCGCGCTGCTGCCGCTGAACATCGAGGTGCTCGGCAAGGACCTGGGCGTGCCCAAGGAGGAGGTGCGGCTGTACCTCGCGCTGCGCGAGGCCGCCCACCAGCGCCTGTTCGCGCACGTGCCGTGGCTGCGCTCGCACCTGTTCGGCGCCGTCGAGGGCTACGCCCGCGGCATCAAGGTCGACACGGCCAAGCTGGAGGACGTGGTCGGCCAGTTCGACCCGCAGAACCCGGAGGAGCTGCAGCAGGCGCTCCAGCAGGGCATGTTCCAGCCGGAGGACACCCCGGAGCAGAAGGCGGCCCTGGCGCGTCTGGAGACGGCGCTGGCGCTCGTCGAGGGCTGGGTGGACGCGGTGGTGCACGCGGCCGCGAAGCCGCGCCTGGCCTCCGCGGACGCGCTGCGCGAAACCCTGCGCCGCCGTCGCGCCTCGGGCGGCCCGGCCGAGCAGACGTTCGCCACGCTGATCGGCCTGGAGCTGCGCCCGCGCCGGCTGCGGGACGCCTCCCGTCTGTGGGCGTCGCTCACGGACGCGCGCGGTGTGGACGGCCGGGACGGCCTGTGGGCCCACCCGGACATGCTGCCGACGGCCTCCGACCTGGACGACCCGGACGGCTTCGTGCACCGCGAGCAGCTCGACTTCTCCGAGCTGGACAAGATGCTCGGCGAGGCGGCGGACGGCTCCGCTCCGAAGCCTGACCTGAAGAAGAAGGACGACGGCGAAGCCGAGGGCGACGACGCCGAGTGAGCCTCTACGACGACGCGGTCCTCGTGCTCAAGTCCTACGAGGACCAGGAAGAACTGCGCCAGGCCCATCTGGACCACCTCCAGGCGCACCCGGACGGCATGTGGAAGTCCTGTGGGGACGGGCACATCACCGCGAGCGCACTGGTGATCGACCCCGAGCACGGCCGGGTGCTCCTGACCCTCCACAGGAAGATCCGGATGTGGCTGCAGATGGGCGGCCACTGCGAGCCGGACGACGCGACGCTGGCGGACGCCGCACACCGCGAGGCGGCCGAGGAGTCGGGCATCGAGGGACTGATCCTGCTGCCCGGCGGGCCGGTGCGCCTGGACCGGCATCACACGCCGTGCGCCTGGCACCTCGACGTCCAGTACGCGGCGCTCGCCGCGGCCGGAGCCGTGGAGGCGATCAGCGACGAGTCCCTGGACCTGCGCTGGTTCCCGTACGCCGAGGTGGCGGACGTGGCGGACGAGTCCGTCGTACGGCTGCTGGAGGCGACACGCGCCAGGCTGTGAAGGTGTGAACGGGTGAGGGGTGACCGCCACTGCGGTCACCCCTCACTCATGCTCAGCTCCAGACGTTGCCCTGGTTCTGTCCCCGTGCCCCGTGCTGCCCCATGCCGAACTGCGCGGCCAGCCCCTGCCCGATCTGGGCGTTCTGCGGCGGCAGCAGCTCGCTGGGCTGCACCAGCGCGAAGCCGTTGCCCATGAAGCTGAGCTCCCAGCCCTCACCGGTGTTGCCGCGGCGCCGCCACACCCCGGAGGAGTGCGTCTGGGCCTGCATCTGCACCCTGAGGCCGGTGGACCAGGCGACGATCGCGTCGGCGTCGCAGTTGACGTACTTGTCCGGCGTGACCTGCATCAGCAGCGGCGCACCCGACGTCATCAGCGCGACCTTGCCGCGGCCGGTGATGTTGAGCTGGTACTTGCCCGAGCCGGAGATCCCGTACAGGCTGTCGACGGCGATGACCTCATGGTGCAGCGAAGAGTCCATCGCGAGGACGTAGCTGCTGTCGACGGTCAGCCCGTCCTGCTCGACGTCCATGATGTGCACGTGCTGGGCGAGGTTGGCGAGGTAGACGGTGCCCTGTCCGTGACAGCGCATCAGATCCAGGCCCTCGCCGGTGTGTGCACGCGCGCGCCGCTGACCGCCGCTCTGGTACTCGGCGTCGAACTCGATGAGCCCCTGGTAGGCGACCATGGTGCCCTTGCGCGCCAGGACGTCGTCGTGGCCCTGCATCAGGACGCGCAGCATCTGCGGGTTCTGCAGGCTGTAGCGCTCCTGGGTCTGCTGCTCGTTGTAGGCGAAAAGCGAGCTCTGCATGGTGTGCGGTTTCCCCCTCAGCCCCGGATCCGGAGGCGGTCGGTGCTGTCCTCGCTGGGCTGGACGACGACGATGCCCTGCCCGGAGAACGCCATCTGGTAGGCCTCGCCGCTGCCGCGCCCGATGAGCGACTGCGCCTTGAAGCTGCGTTTGCCCTTCACCTTGAGGTTCGGGGACCAGGCGACGAGCGCGTCCGGGTCGACGTAGGTCTCGTCCTCGCCACCGCCGCAGTCGACCACGATGGGGGTGCCCCGGGAGGTCAGGGCCACCCAGCCCTGCCCGGAGATCTTCGTGTTCCACAGGCCCTGCCCGGCGAACTTGGCGAGCCCCTTGACGCGTTCGACACCCCACTGCAGGTGGGCGTCGAAGGCGAGCAGGTTGGTGGCGTTCACGGAGATCGCGTCGCCGCCCAGGTTGATGACGACGACGTTCGCCCCGTAGTCGGCGAGGTAGAGCAGACCGTCGCCGGAGCACTTCATCAGGGGCGCGCCCTCACCGGTCATCCAGTCCCGCGCGATCTGGCGCACGGCGGGCGGGTTGGGCTCGTACTGGATGAACCCTTCGTAGGCGACCATGGAGCCCACGCGTGCGAGGAGGTCGTTCCCGGTCTGCATGGCGACCTTCAGCATGTGGCTGCCATGGTTCTCCATGCGGGCGGTGACGGGCGCGGGGGCGTAGCCCGCGAGCGGCTGGTGCATGACGGGCTCCCTCAGACCTCGTACGGCTGGACGACGACGAAATTGCCGGGCGCGGCGCGGAACTGCAGGTTGACGCCCTCTCCGGTGTGGCCCGGATAGGCGTTGCGGCGCATGCGCACCTGGCTGGAGACGATCACCTGGGCGGCGGCCGACCAGGCGACGACGGCGTTGGAGTCCACGAACGTCGTCGGGGTGACGGGCAGCACCACGGGTGCGCCGTGCGTCTTGACGACGATCGTGCCGGTCCCCTGGAACTGCATGGTGAACAGGGCGCCCCCGGGGATGCCGTGCCCCTCGATGCGCCGCACCTCGTACTGGAGGGATTCGTCGAAGGCGAGGACGTTCTCCGCGGAGACACAGATCGCGTCCCCCTGGAGCTCGATCGGGTGCAGATCCGTGGCGTTCTCCGCGAGGAACACCTGCCCCTGGCCCGTGCAGCGCATGAGCTGCATCTCCTGGCCGGTTGCGTTGCCCACGATCCGCCCGGCGAAGCCGGCTCCCTTGTAGCCGAAGTCGACCTTGCCCTGGTAGAGCACCATGCTGCCCTGGCGGGCCAGTACGGGCTGGCCGCCGATGCCGAGGTCCACGCGGACGAGCTTCTTGTTCTGCTGCGTCCACCGCTGCCCTGTGGACGTCTCCTTGAAGGCCTGCAAAACAGCGGCCACACCTGCGGCCTGCGGAGCGCCCTGGGGAGCGCCGTACGGGGAGGGGGCGCCGGGCGGGGCCGGGTACTGGCCGAGAGCCTGGCCGTACGGCGGCTGCTGTGCGTATCCGGGTGGCATCGACGCGGCCGGCTGCTGTCCGTATCCGGGCGGGGGGCCGGGCGGAGCGGGCGGCTGGGCGTGTGGCGCCGGGCCCGGCGGCGGCACGGCTCCGGCGGGAGGAGTGTTCAGGGGCGCGACGATGGTGGGCGCGGCGTGCACGGAGGGCGCGGGCGCCGGGGCGTGCGGAGTGGCTCCCTGAGGCGGCGCGTAGCCCTGGGGGGCGGGCTGCGGCAAGGGCGCGGGAGCGGGTGCCGGAGGTGCGGGGGGTGCGGGCGCCGGGGCAGGTGCGGCCGGGGCGGCGAACGCCGGCGGGGCGAACCCCGGGGCGGCACCGGTCTGCGGCTGCGGGGCGGGCGTCTGCTCCTCCTCGAGGGCCTCCCCGCCGAAGTTCTTCAGCAGTGCCTCGAGGCCGCCGTCGAAACCCTGCCCGACCGCGGCGAACCGCCAGACGTCCTTGAGGTAGAAGTCGCCCAGCATGACGGCGCGTTCGGTGGTGAACTCCGAGCCACTGAAGGGGTAGCGGGCCACTTCCTCGCCGCCCGCGACGATACGCAGGTATCCGGGGCCGATCTGCGACATCTGTCCGGCGCCGTCGATCGTCGCCGTGAAGGACAGCTTGTGGATGTGCGGCGGGATCTTGTCGAGCGTGACCCGGAAGGACTCCGTGTCCCCCGCCTGCGGACCGAGGAGCTGAATGGCCTCCTCCGGCGTCTTCGGCTGGTTGAAGAAGACGAAGTACCGGTCGTCCGAGAGCCGTTCATCGGCGTCCAGCCCGAAGCAGCTGATGTCGAAGGTCAGTCCTGGCCCCGAGATCTGCACACCTACGTACAGGTCCGTGCCCGCCGTGAGGTCACTGATCCTGGCCTTGTGGCCGCGTTGGAATTCCCTGGCCATGCGTAACGACCGTCCCCCATCCCGAATGTGAGTGCGTCGCGCCAGGCTAACGGCAAACGCGCGGAGCGGAGTGGGCCGGTACAGACCCGGTACACAACCGCATCGTCGCGAGGACCCGGCTGCTTCTCGGCGCTGTACGGCGTGCGCGCGCAGTACGGAGATGACCCGTACGACCGTTGAGGACGGTGTGGGCGGATCGCCCCTACTCCTCGTCCTGCGCCGGCTGGTACGGCAGCCGGTCGGCCGCGACCACCCCTTCCAGATAGCCGCGGGCACGCTCGGTGCGCGGATACGCCTCCAGCAACCGCCAGAAACGCGGCCCGTGTCCCGGTACGAGCAGATGTGCGAGCTCGTGCAGCAGGACGTAGTCGATGACGTACTCGGGCATGCCCTGCAGCCGGTGCGACAGACGGATGCTGCCCTCGGACGGGGTGCATGATCCCCAGCGTGTGTTCTGGTTGGTGACCCAGCGGACCGAGGCGGGCCGCGCCCGGCCGTCCAGGTACTGCAGCGACAGCCGCTCGGCGCGCTCGGCCAGATCGGCGTCGCCGATCACCCGGCGGCTCTCCTGGGCGGCCAGCTTGTCGAGCATGACGGTCACCCAGCGCTGCTCCTCCGCCTTGGACATCCGAGCGGGGATGAGCACGACGGTGCGATCACCCTCGCGGTACGCGGACACCGTTCTGCGGCGTCGCGCGCTTCTGCGAACCTCGATCGCGCTCGTCCCCGAGCCGCTCGGCGGCTGGCTCGTCGTGCTGCGCTGTGGCTTTCCGGCATGGTGCGGTGGGTCGGCGGACACGCCCCGACGTTACCCGCTGCACACCGGGGAAGTCCCGCCTCCGGCGCGGTTCCGCGCTGCCCCCCGCCCCTGCGCACTTGATTCATATGACGAACGCCTCCGCCTGTGGACAACTTTCGGCACGCTCCCGCTGCGTCCAGGCATGCTGGCATGAGTCGGCGGACCGACACATCCGCCGTCATACGACGACGTACCGACGCATTACGGACTACGGGGGCCGGTCATGCATCCGATGGTGAAGCCCGCGCTGCGGCGCGGCTGGCGCGATCTGAACACCGTCCAGTTCGGGATGGCACCCGCGCACGCGGTGGTGCTGGGCCCGGTGGACACCGCGACGGGCAGTTTCCTCACCTTGCTCGACGGCACCCGCGGGCTCCCGCTGCTGCGCGAGGAGGCCCGCCGCATGGGCCTGCCGGACGGACACGTCGACGCGCTCGTGGGCAATCTGTCGGGCGCTGGCCTGCTCGACGACGCCACCGGCGGTGGCCCGCAGGCCGACACCCTCCGCGGCAAGGCGACCGTCCTCGACCGCCTCCGTGTCGATCTGGCCTCCCTGTCCCTGGTCACCCGCTCACCCGGCGGGGCCGCCCGGCGTCTGGCCGCCCGCCGCTCCCTCCGCGTCCAGGTCCGCGGCGCGGGCCGTGTGGGCGTCCTCCTCGCCTCGCTCCTCGCGGGCGCCGGCGTCGGCGAGGTCGACGTCCGCGACACTGGCTGCGTCGAGCCGTGGGACGTGGCTCCGGGTGGCCTGCCGGCGGACGCGATCGGCGAGCGCAGAGAGGAGGCGGCCCGCCGCGCGGTCCGCGCGGCAGCCCCCGACCGGCCCCCGCGACGGGAACGCACCGCGCGCCGCTCTCTCCACGACGACCCGGACCCCGGCTTCTCGCTGGTGATCCTCGCCCCGCGCGACGGCGTCGACGTGCACGCTCCCGACCCTCTCGGCGCGGAACCGCTGATTGCCTCGGGAACACCCCATCTGTACGCGGGTGTCGCGGAAGGCACGGGCATCGTCGGCCCGTTCGTCCTGCCCGGCGAGACGAGCTGCGCCGGCTGCCTCGACCGGGGGCGCGCCGACCGGGACGAGACCTGGCCACGTCTGGTCGCCCAGTGGCGCTCGGGGCGCCAGCCCCAGGTCCAGGCGTGCGACCTGGCGTTGGCCACCGCCGTCGCGGGGGTCGCCGCCGGGCACGCGCTGGCCTTCCTGGACGGCTCCGAGCCCGCCAGCTCGGGCGCACGCTGGGAGGCGTCCGTGCCCCGGTTCGACTGGCACGCCCGGCCGGTATGGGCGCATCCCGCATGCGGGTGCGGCGCGGCGGAGAAAGGTAAGGAGGGACACACCTCGGAGGACGAGGAGCCACGCGAGACAATGGCGGAGCAACGGCCGTCGAGGAACCTCTCCCGCAAGGCACACGCGGCACGGCTGTCTGGGACTTGGAGGGCGCATGTCTGATCTTCCCCGGAAGGCGGTCACCCGGACCGCCAAGCTCGCCGCGCTCCCGCTCGGCTTCGCCGGGCGGGCGACCTGGGGGCTCGGCAAGCGGATCGTCGGCGAGTCCGCGGAAATGGTCGGCCGTGAACTCCAACAGCGCACCGCGGAACAACTGTTCAAGGTGCTCGGTGAGCTCAAGGGCGGCGCGATGAAGTTCGGGCAGGCCCTGTCCGTCTTCGAGTCGGCGCTCCCCGAAGAGGTCGCCGGCCCCTACCGCGCGGCCCTGACCAAGCTTCAGGAGGCGGCCCCGCCGATGCCGACCCGCACGGTGCACGGGGTCCTCGAGGCGAGGCTCGGCGCGGACTGGCAGGAGCTGTTCCTGGAATTCGAGGACAAGCCGTCGGCGGCGGCCTCGATCGGGCAGGTGCACCGCGGGGTGTGGCACGACGGCCGTGAGGTCGCGGTCAAGGTCCAGTACCCGGGCGCGGGCGACGCCCTGCTCTCCGACCTGAACCAACTCAGCCGTTTCGCCCGTCTGCTGGGCCCCCTGATCCCGGGCATGGACATCAAGCCGCTGATCGCGGAGCTGCGCGACCGGGTTTCCGAGGAGCTGGACTACGGGCTGGAGGCGCAGGCGCAGCGGGCCCACGCGGAGGAGTTCGCGGGCGACCCCGACGTCACAGTGCCGGCGGTGGTGCACCAGTGCGAGCAGATCCTGGTGACCGAGTGGATCGACGGCATACCGCTGTCGGAGGTGATCGCCGACGGCACCCCGGAGCAGCGGGACCGCGCCGGGCAGTTGCTGGCCCGCTTCCTGTTCTCCGGCCCGGCCCGTACGGGCCTGCTCCACGCGGACCCGCATCCGGGCAACTTCCGTCTCCTGCCCGGCCCCCGCCGCGGTGACGAGAAGGACGGCTGGCGACTCGGCGTCCTGGACTTCGGCACGGTCGACCGCCTGCCGGGCGGCCTGCCCACCCCGATCGGGCACTCCCTGCGCATGACCCTGGAGGGCGACGCCCAGTCGGTGTACGAACTGCTCTGCGAGGAGGGCTTCGTCAAGGAGTCCATCGCACTCGACCCCGACGCGGTCCTCGACTACCTCCTCCCGATCATCGAACCGGCACAGGCGGACGAATTCACCTTCACCCGCGGCTGGATGCGCAGCCAGGCGGCCCGTATCGCCGACCCGCGCTCACCCGCCCACCAGCTGGGCAAGCAGCTCAACCTTCCTCCGGCCTACCTCCTCATCCACCGGGTGACCCTGAGCACGATCGGCGTGCTGTGCCAGCTGGGCGCGACGGTCCGCCTGCGTGACGAACTGGAGGAGTGGCTGCCGGGCTTCCTGCCGGATGAGGCACCGGAGGAGGAGCCGGCAGCGGAGGCCTGACCGGCCTGGACCCGCACCGGACCAGGCTGCACACGGGTGACCGGTTCGGCCCGGATCTCCCAACGCGCCGCAGGGGCCGACCCCTCGGGCCGGCCCCTGCGTGGTTCTCCTGTGCCGACGGCGGTCGGCTACTGCATCACGGCCATGGCGAGCGCGCGGCGGGCGCGCAGCGAGGCGCGCTCGGCCCGGCGCTGCATCCGGCGGGCCACCACCAGACGCACCGCCTGGCGTTCCCGCTCGGCCTCGTGCAGCCGCTCATGCATATGCGCACGAGCCAGGGCTTCTGGGATGAGTTGCATCTCTCGGGTCCTGTTCTGACGCGAGGCGTTCGCGCCGGTGGTGGTGACGTCTGGGATCGCGGAGCCCATGGGCTCACTCGTGGACGGCTTCATCGGGGCCTGCTTCTTGGGGTCGTGCGTGAGGGGGCGGTCGATCGTTCCTGCGGTGTTCATGCCGTGACCGGGTTCTTGCGCGGGCGGCCACGCGGCCGCTTCCGGGCGACGACGACACCCTGGACGAAGAGCTCGCCACCCCAGACGCCCCAGGGCTCACGCCGCTCCTTGGCCCCGGCGAGGCAGGCCTCGATCAGCGGGCAGGTACGGCAGAGGGACTTGGCGTACTCGACGTCGGCCGGCGACTCGGCGAAGAAGACCTCCGGGTCGTACGAGCGGCACGGGACGGGTACGCCGAGGTTCTCGATGGCGTCGTCGAGCGCGGTCAGCGCGGTGAGCGGGGTCAAGGTGGAGTCCTCCGTGAGGCCGGGCGGGGGGATCGTTTCGGAAGGCGGTACGGACGGGGCGTGCGCTTCGAGTTGCACGGTTCGTCTTCCTCGTCTGGTCGTTCCGGTCCGATCGGACCGGGTGGCGGCTGGTACCGGGTTCTTTTCTTGTCCCGAGGCCCCTTCGCTCTGCCGTCCCCGTTCGGGGAAAACAGAAGGGCCGCGGATCCCGGATGGGGTTCCGCGGCCCTGAAGGCGCCGGCCTGATCATCGATCAGGCTGGATCACTCCAGGGTTCTGGCCCACGGAAGGCCCACATCAGGTGGTGCTGCGTCGTCTGCTTCCGGAATCCGGCACCGGCCGCCGCAAAGGCATAGGCCTGGGCCTGTGCCACTACTGCTTCCAGTGCCTTGGTCGGTCGCTCATTGCGCTCGCGGATGGGAAGACCCGCGAGAGACAGGGAGGACGCCGGACGGACGGCACGAATGCCGGACAGACCGGTGCCCAGGTCGGAGGCGCCGAGCATGCACGTGGAGACGACCGAGCGATCGGTCAGTTTGGCGGTGCGGGTGGAGCTGGTGCTGATGCTGATCACTTCAATCGCCTCCTCTCGGCGTCTCGGGGGACTGGGGTGAGCCAGTCCGACGGATATGCAAGTACAACACGGAATCAGGGCCTCCGAGAAGGCCGCTGTCCCCGTGGCTAAGAACCTATGGGGATCGCTGGGGCATGCGCAAACTATTTTTTCGACGAGTTGGTATCAGTCACCGTTGTCCTGTTCCCCGACATCGCGACCTGCGCAGATGGCCAGAACTTCGGCTCCGTAGCGGCCCAGTTTGCGCGCTCCGACCCCCGGGATGCGGGCCAGTTCACGTTCATCGGCGGGCACGGCCTCGGCGATCGCGATCAGCGTCCTGTCGGTGAAGACGCAGAACGCGGGCTGCCCACTGCGCTGCGCCTGCACCGCCCGCCACTCACGCAGCCGTTCGTACAGGCCCTCGTCCATGTCGGAGGGGCAGTCGTCACAGCGCATCAGTTTCATCTCCCCCGCGTCGGACAGCGTGCGCCCGCAGACCCGGCAGCGGGCCGGAGTTCTGCTGGTCCGGCGTGGGGTGAGGGCCGTGGCGGCCGTACTGAAGGCGCTGACGCCCCGTTCGATGCCTCCGGTGCCCCCGATGGAGGTACGGCCGGTGGTGGCGGAGGAGCCGGGACGCAGTCCGTCGAGGAAGCGACTCGGCCGTCGGACCGGGCGGCCACCCGGTGAGCGGGACAGGGACCAGGAGACCTGCAGACGTTCCCTCGCGCGGGTGACGCCGACGTAGAGGAGGCGGCGCTCCTCCTCGATCTGCTCGTCGGTCCTCGCGTAGGTGATGGGCATCATGCCCTCGGCGACCCCGACGACGAAGACGGCGTCCCACTCCAGCCCCTTGGCGGAGTGCAGGGAGGCGAGGGTGACGCCCTGCACGGTCGGGGCGTGCTGGGCGTTCGCCCGCTCGTCGAGTTCCGCCACCAGGTCCCCGAGGGTGGCACCCGGTTTGGCCGCGGCGAAGTCCTGGGCCAGATTTACGAGCGCGGCCAGCGACTCCCACCGCTCTCTGACGGCTCCGGAGCCCGCGGGCGGCACGGATGTCCACCCTTCGCCCGCAAGGACGGCACGCACCTGGGAGGGCAGGTCGACGGCGTCGTCGAGGAGGGAGTCGTTCGCGCCGAAGCGGGCGGCGCCGCGCAGGGCGACGCCCGCCTTGCGTACCTCGGGACGATCGAAGAACCGTTCGGCGCCACGGAGCTGATACGGCACTCCGACGTCCGCGAGGGCTTGTTCGTAGATCTCGGACTGGGAGTTGGTGCGGAACAGGATGGCGATCTCGGACGCGGGCACACCGTCGGCGAGCAGGTCGCGGATGCGGCGGGCGGCGCCCTCCGCCTCGGCGGGCTCGTCGGCGTACTCGGTGTAGACGGGTTCGGGACCGGGGTCGCGCTGCGAGACCAGTTCGAGGCGGTGTTCGGCGGCGCGGCCCCGGGCCTGGGCGAGCAGGCCGTTGGCGAGGTGGACGACCTGCGGGGTGGAGCGGTAGTCCCGGACCAGCTTGACGACCGTGGCTCCTGGGTGGCGGATACGGAAGTCGAGCAGGTGGTCGGGCGTGGCGCCGGTGAAGGAGTAGATCGTCTGGCTGGCGTCGCCGACCACGCACAGGTTGTCGCGGTCGCCGAGCCACAACTCCAGCAGACGCTGCTGCAGGGGGCTGACGTCCTGGTACTCGTCGACGACGAAGTGCTGGTACTGGGCACGGACCTCCTCCGCGATGTCGTGCCGGTCCTGGAGAATGCCGACGGTGAGGAGGAGGACGTCCTCGAAGTCGATGACGCCGCGCTCCCGCTTGAGGTCTTCGTAGGCGGCGTAGAGCTGGGCGATCTCGGCGGGGTCGCGGGGCGCTTCGCGGCCGGTCTTGGCGGCCGCGGCGGCATAGTCGGCGGGGACGGTCTGGGTGACCTTGGACCATTCGATTTCGGCTGTGACGTCCCGTAGCTCGTTGCGGTCGAGGCGGACACGGCAGGCGGCGGCCGCGTCCGCGACGATCTGCACCTTGCGGTCGACGATCTTCGGGAGGGTGCCGCCGATCGCTTTCGGCCAGAAGTACTGAAGCTGGCGCAGAGCGGCGGAGTGGAAGGTGCGGGCCTGGACGCCGGCGGCGCCGAGCTGGCGGAGGCGCCCGCGCATCTCGCCCGCGGCACGGTTGGTGAAGGTGACAGCGAGCACGCTGGAGGGCTGGAGGATGCCGGCCCGGACTCCGTAGGCGATGCGGTGGGTGATGGCCCGGGTTTTGCCCGTGCCGGCGCCGGCCAGCACGCACACCGGTCCGTGCAGGGCGGTCGCCACCTCGCGCTGCTCGGGGTCGAGCCCCTCGAGCACGGCGTCCGCCCCGCTCGGCGGAGACGAGTACAGGGAACTGCCGGGAACCCGGGAGAAGAGGGTGGAATGCCTTGCTGCTGTCACCCCGCCATGCTGCCAGGTCGGCGGAGGCGGGTGCGGCGGTTGTCCACAGGGGGACGATCGCGGTCGCACTAATACGACTACGACAGCCATCGCGCCCATACGACGGCCGTCACGTCGGTGCAGACGTCGGCGCGGGCGGGGAATGGTGGAACCTTCACGAACGTTGCCTTCTCAGCGACCACGCACCCTAGCCGTAAAGGAGCACAACCGACATGTCGGGCACTGTGACGATGTACAGCACCTCGTGGTGCGGCTACTGCCGTCGGCTGAAGAGCCAGCTGGACCGTGAGGGCATCGCGTACGACGAGATCAACATCGAGCAGGACCCGGAGTCGGCCGCGTTCGTGGAGAAGGCGAATGGCGGAAACCAGACGGTCCCGACCGTTCGGGTAGTTCCCACCTCGGGTGGCAACGAGGTCGTGATGACGAACCCAAGCCTTGCCCAGGTGAAGCAGGCACTCACCGCCTGATCCTCGCGCCACACGACCCCCGACGGCTTCAACGGCTGATCGGGGGTTTTGCGTGCCGCGGTACTCCTTTCCTGTTCTGGAAAGCCGGGGATCTTGACCTTGGCGTCCGCGGGTCGGAAGCATCGAACGCGACGAGGACTGTCGATGTGAGGGGGAAGCCGTGGGCGCACCGCTGCGGAAACTGTCGGGAGATCCGGAGTGCAAGAACGGCACGTGCCCGACGCTGTGGGGGACCGACGACGGCAATGACTACGTCGTGCAGGGCTACGTGATCAACGACCCCGAGCAGGCAGTCCAACTCGACCGGCTCGTGTCCCTGTCCCGGCTCCCCAACGTGACCGTTGTGGTGGTGCCCCTGGCCGGTCGGATGCCTGACTTCCCGATGACGTGCTTCAGCCTCCACGATGATCGGCTTGTGATCGTTGAGACGTTCCACTCAGAGATCACGACACGCGACCCCAGGGACGTTCAGACATACGTCGACACCTTCCACCGCTTCGCCGGCGTGTCCCTCTCTGACAGTCTCGGCTGAGACACCCCGTTTGTCGGGTTAGTCTGGATGGGCGAGACAGGAGATCCCTTCAGCATGGCCAGCACCACCCCGATACCCGCCGCCGGTGATGATCCGGCGCCGAAGCCGAAGCGGCGAACGTTCTCCGCGGAGTACAAACTGCGGATCGTTGCCGAGTACGACGCCGCCCCGGCCGGGGAGAAGGGCGCGATCCTGCGGCGTGAGCGGCTGTACCACTCGCACATCATCGAATGGCGCCAGGCCCGGGAGGCCGGCGCGCTGGACGCGCTGACCGACCGGCGGACCTCGGCGGTACGGCCGAAGAAGGCGGCCGAGCAGGCCGAGCTGGAGCGACTGCGTAAGAAGGTCGCCCGGCTGGAGAGGGACCTGGCTCGCCGGGACGCGGCCCTGGAAGTCATGGGAAAAGCCAACGCGCTCTTGGAACTGCTCTCCGAGAGCGCGGACTGAAACACGCCGCCGCGCCGGTGGTCGATGAGGCTTTCACTGGTGTGCAGGAGCAGTTGGGGACCGCGGCGGCCTGCCGGCTCACCGGGCGCTCACGCGCCACCCACTACCGCCACCTCAGCCCGAAGCCGAGGTCCGAACCGTCCCCAAGACCCGCGCCCGCCTCGGCCCTCTCGCCGGCCGAGCGGGCCGAGGTCCTGGCGCTGTTGAACCGGCCGGAGTACGCCGACCTGCCGCCCGCACAGGTCTGGGCGCGTGAGCTGGACGCGGGAAACTACTGGTGTTCGGCGCGGACGATGTACCGGATCCTGTCCGCCGCCGGTCAGAACGGCGAACGCCGCCGTCAGGCCAGGATGATGATGTGGTCGAACTGGTCCCTCTTGTTGTTGAGCCAGTCCCCCAGAGACGGACGCATCCACGGCGAGATCGACGCCGAAACATCGATGTCCACGGCGAAGTCGACCAACTCCACTTCTTCAGCGTCTGCCCGCTTGCTGATGCGGGTCCGCTGCGTTTCCTCGCCTGTCTGGTTCTCGTTACCTACAGACGACGGACCACGCCAAGCGCCCTGGGCTTGTCGCTCACCCTTGCCCCTCCCCAAGACATGGCCGACCCTCCCTGCCCGCCACAAGCAGGAGGGAAGTCTACAGACCGTGCGACTGTGCTGTTCCCGGATGGGACGACCCTGACGAACCCGTCGATGGCACAGGTCAAGCAGAGGATCGGCGCCTAGCGGCCGCAGGGCCGGCCCTGCGCGGAAGGCGGTTCCTGAGATGCCTCAGGGACCGCCTTCTTGTGGTTCGTCCCAGATCAGCGTGTACGGCCACAGGAGCCGTCGTCGGCACCGGCAACCGGGCAGCAGGTGCCGGGCAGCCTTCCGGACCTGACCCCAGTGCATGGTCGAGTCCTCGATCGGCATGCCGACCGGGCCTCGCTTGCCTCCGTGCAGCAGCGCGTGAAGCCGGCTCGCCGGCACGCCACAGCCGCTGATCACCCAGTCCAGGGATGTCCGGTTGTACGCCAGCCCGACGATCACCAGTCGGCCGCCGGGCGCCGTGAGGCGCACCAGACGCCCCACCGCCTCCTCGAAGGCTGCGTGGTGGACGACGGCGACCGCGCTGACGAAGTCGTACCCGCCTTCCGGCAGCGAGGGGTCATCGAGGTAGTCCGCCTCGAGGAACGTGGGATCCCGCCCTCGACGCGAGCTTCCGGGCGAGCAGGCCGTCGCCGCAGCCGACGTCCAGAGCCGCACCGCAGTCGTCGGGGACTGCGGCGAGGACCGCTGGGTGGTAGTGGAGGTTGTGGTTCCAGTACGGGTCCTTCGTGCGCGCCGGCACCGGGTCAGACGCTCCGGGTCGGCAGGGGCTTGCCGTACCAGAGCTCGATCAGACGGGCCGCGATGGAGATGCCGTAGGGCGGCAGGACTTCTCCGGTCTCGAACGCGGAGCGCAGCTCCTCCCGGGAGAACCAGCGGGCCTCGTGGATCTCGTCCCCGTCGACGTCGATGTCCGTGGTGGTGGCGTGCGCGAGGAAGCCGAGCATCAGGCTGGACGGGAAGGGCCAGGGCTGACTGGCGATGTACTGGACCTCGCCGATGGTGATGCCGACCTCTTCGAACACCTCGCGCCGCACCGACTGCTCGATGGACTCCCCCGGTTCGACGAAGCCGGCGAGGGTGGAGAAGCGGCCCTCGGGCCAGTGCACCTGGCGGCCGAGCAGGATGCGGTCGTCGTCGTCCGTGACCGCCATGATCACAGCCGGGTCGGTGCGCGGGTAGTGCTCGGCACCGCAGGCGGGGCAGCGGCGAATGTGACCGGCGGCCGCGATGACCGTGCGCTCGCCGCAGCGCGAGCAGAAGCGGTGCAGGCGCTGCCAGTTCTCCAGCGCGACCGCGTGCACCATCAGGCCGGCGTCGCGTGGCGACAGCAGCAGTCCGGCCTCGCGCAGGCCGGCCGGGCGCGCCGACTGGTCCATCCGGCCGGGAAGTGCGTCCTTCTGAAGGGCGAAGTAGCTGACGCCGTCCGCGTCGGTGCCCAGGAAGTAACGGTGGGCCTCGGTGAGCGGTGCCTCGAAGGAGGGGGTCATGACGAGTTCGGTCCGGCCGTCGGGCGTCTCGTCGATGAGGGCCTGGCCCCCGGAGACCACGAAGCAACGCGTCGAGGGGTGGCTCCATGCCGCGGCGAGCCATGCCTCGTCGAGCCGGTGGTGGGCGGCCCGGTCGATGCCGCTCGGCGCGGTGAGCGAGATGGGCCGGTCGGCGGTGTGGTCGGTCCAGGTGGTCACGTGTGCTTCCAACTCCCCCGGTGCAAGGGTGGTTTCGGCGGGCGGTTCAGCGAGGCGCAGGTCGGGCGGGGACCGGGTCGGGCGGGCCTGAGGCGGGCGGGGCGGTCCTTCCAGTGTGCCGCGCCGGGCGGTTCGCTCGGGCGACCTTGTGCCCCGCGCCTTCGTCAGTCGGCATCGTGCCGGTTCTCCCCCAGGTCGTCCCACAGGTATGCGGCGGTTTCGACGCCTTTGAGGAGCAGATCGAGTTCGACCTTCTCGTTCGGGGCGTGCCAGCCGTCTGAGGGGATGGAGATGCCGAGGAACAGGACTGGTGCGCCGAGGACCTCCTGGAGGTCGGCGGCGGGTCCGGACCCGCCCTCGCGGGTGAAGCGGACGCGCTGCTGGAAGGCGCGGCCCATGGCGCGTACGACGGACTGTAGGGCGGGGTGGCCGAGGGGCGTCAGGCAGGGGCGGGTGGCCGCGCCGAACGTGATCTCGTGCCGGATCCCGGCGGGCAGCGCGTCCGCCGCCCAGGCGCGCACCACCTTCTCGATGTGGTCGGGGTCCTGGCCCGCGACCAGCCGGAAGGAGAGCTTGACCATGGCGGAGGACGGAATGATCGTCTTGCTGCCGGGGCCCTGGTAGCCGCCGCCGATGCCGTTGACCTCGGCGGTGGGGCGGGCCCAGATGCGCTCCAGCGTGGTGTGTCCCGCCTCCCCGTACCTGGCGGTCGACCGGGCGGTCCGCAGCCACTGCTCCTCATCGAAGGGCAGTTCGGCGAAGAGTTCGCGTTCGCGGTCGGTGAGGTCGACGACGCCGTCGTAGAAGCCCGGTATCGCCACGCGCGCGTGCTCGTCGTGCAAGGCGGCGACCAGGCGGGCGGCCGCGGTGGCGGGGTTGGGCACGGCGCCGCCGAAGGACCCGGAGTGGATGTCCTGCTCGGGTCCGTACAGGGTGATCTCGCATTCGGCGAGGCCACGCATTCCGGTGCAGACGGTGGGGGTGTCCGCGGACCACATGCCGGTGTCGGAGACGATCACCGCGTCGGCGGCGAGCCGGTCGGCGTGCTGTTCGACGACGGTGCGGAAGTTCGGGGAGCCGGATTCCTCCTCACCCTCGATCAGCAGCTTCAGGTGGACGGCCGGGGCGGTACGCCCGGTGGCGGCGAGGTGGGCGCGGACGCCGAGTGTGTGGAAGAACACCTGGCCCTTGTCGTCGGCGGCCCCGCGCGCGTACAGGCGGCCGTCGCGGATCACCGGTTCGAAGGGGTCGCTGTCCCAGCCGTCCTCGCGGGCGGCGGGCTGGACGTCGTGGTGGCCGTAGACGAGGACGGTGGGTGCCTGCGGGTCGTCGGAGGGCCACTCGGCGAAGACCGCGGGGGCTCCGGCAGTCGGCCAGACCTCGGCGGTGGGGAAGCCGGTCTCCCGGAGCTTGGCGGCGAGCCACTCGGCACTGCGCCGCACGTCCGCCGCGCGCTCGGGCTGTGCGGACACCGACGGGATGCGCAGCCACTCCGCGAGGTCGTCGAGGAAGGCGGCGCGGTGGCTGTCGATGTACGTGCGGACGGCACTGTCCGGGGTCTCGCTCATGGTCACGAGCCTATCGGCCGGCGCCGACATCCTGGTCCGCCGGTTCCCCACCGGAGGGGCCGGCCAGCAACAGCCGCTCGAGGGCGGCCCGGTCGGGGAGTCCTTCGGGGCGTACGACCTCGCCACTGCGGACGTACAGGAACGCGGCCCTGACGGCGTCCAGGGGCACGCCCTGCTGCTCGGCCCAGGCGAGCCGGTACAGGGCGAGCTGGAGCGGGTCGGCGGTGCGGGCCCGGCTGGTCTTCCAGTCGACGATCTCGTACTGCGCGCCGTCCTCGCCGTCCACGCGGTAGACGGCGTCGATGCGGCCCCGCACCACGCGGCCGGCGATGCCGAGCTGGAAAGGTGCCTCGACGCGGTACGGGGTCCGATGGGCGTACGGGGTGCGTTCGAAGGCGTCCTTGAGGGCCTCCAGGTCGCGCTCGTCGGCGATCTCGGCGTCGCTGCCGGGCAGCTCCTCCGGCTCCAGCATGGGCAGCCGCAGCTCCTCGAAGCGTGCCTCCACCCAGGCGTGGAATCGGGTGCCCCGGCGCGCCGCCGGCTGCGGGGGGCTGGGCATGGGGCGTGCGAGTTCCTGTGCGAGCCCGTCCGGGTCGGCGGTCAGTCGCAGCACCTGGGAGGCGGTCAGCGACGGCGGCAGCGGCACGTCGGTGACGGCCGCGCGGGCGCGCAGCAGCTCTCCGGTGAGGGCGTCCAGATCGCGGTCCCAGGAGGCGACGGTGCGGGCCTCCTCCGGGGTGAGCGCGGGGGCGTCCTCGGGCGGGTGCCGCCGCGCGTGCGGGACGGTGGGAGTGCCGTCGCCCGCGGGTACGCGCGCGTGGGGGGGCGTGGAAGGGGGCGTGGGACGGTGGGTCGTCCAGGAGTCCCAGTCGGAGGCATCCCCTTCGTGGTGGTCGTCCCGGGCGGCTTCCTCCTCGGCGGGCGGCAACGCGCCGTGGGCGGTTTCCTCCCCGTCGGAGTCGTCGTAGAGGTCCTCGTCGTCCGGCGGTGGCGGCCATTCCGGGTCGTCGTACGCGGAGGGGGCGTGGTGGGCCGCCGGGTGAGCGCCTTCGTGTGGGGCGACCTGCTCCAGGTGGGCGAGTACGGTCGCGGCGGCGGCGCGGCGGCGGGCCAGGGCCGCCTCGTCCAGCGGGAGCGGCCAGGCGTGGTCGGTGGCGGCCTCGTGGAGTGCCGGGTTCGCCTCGTCCTCGGCGGGCGGGTCGGCCCACACGTCGATCTCGCCGTATCCGGCCTCGCAGTGCTCGTAGAGGGCCTGGAGGAAGTCCGAGGGGCCTCGGGGGCGCTTCTGGGCGGGGCCCCACCAGTGGCCGGAGCCGAGCAGCAGGGAGCGGGGGCGGGTGAAGGTGACGTAGCCGAGGCGCAGCTCCTCGGTGTGCTGGTGCTCCTTCATGGCCTCGTGGAAGGCCTTCAGGCCGCGGGAGTCCCAGGTCTCGACGTCGGGGAGGGTGTCGGCGTCGCCGCGCAGCGCGTGCGGCAGCACCTTGCCCTGCGCGGTCCACTTCTCTCTTCCCTGGGCGCTCGGGAAGGTTCCTTTGACCAGCCCGGGGACGGCGACGACGTCCCACTCCAGACCCTTGGACTTGTGCGCGGTGAGCACCTTGACGGTGTTCTCGCCTCCGGGCAGGGCGTTGTCCAGGCCCTTCTCGTACTGGGCGGCGGTGCGCAGGAAGCCGAGGAACGCGAGAAGGCTGGCGTCCGGTTCGTTGGCGGCGAAGGACGCGGCGATGTCCAGGAAGTTCGAGAGGGTCTCGCGGCGGCGGGCGGCCAGTGCGTGCGGGGACGCGGACAGCTCCACTTCCAGGCCGGTGACGGCGAGCACGCGGTGCAGGACGTCCATCAGCGGGTCGGCGAGGGAGCGGCGCAGGTCGCGCAGTTCGGCGGCCAGCCGTGCGAACCGTACGCGCGCGTCGGGCGAGAACGGCAGCCCGTCGTCCTCCCGGTCGGCCTCCATGGGCAGTTCGAGGAAGGTGTCGAGGGCATCCGCGAGCGAGATCACCTCGGACGGGTCAACGCCCTCGACGGCGGCGGCGAGCCTGCGGTCCGGGTCCTCGCCGTCGTCCACCCGCGCGTGCGACACGAGAAACCGGGCGCGCCGGCCCAGGAGCGCGAGGTCGCGGGGGCCGATGCGCCAGCGCGGACCGGTGAGGAGGCGGACCAGGGAGGCGTTGGCGCCGGGGTCCTGCAGGACCTCGCAGACGGCGACGAGGTCGGCGACCTCGGGCAGGTGCAGCAGTCCGGACAGGCCCACGACCTCGACCGGGATGTCGCGTGCGACGAGGGCGCCCTGAATCTCCGCGAAGTCGGTCGCGGTGCGGCACAGGACGGCGATCTCACCGGGCGCGGTGCCGGTGCGCACCAGGTGGGCGAGGGAGTCGGCGATCCAGTCGATCTCCTCGGAGTGGGTCCGCAGCAGGGCACAGCGCACCAGGCCGTCACGCTCGGCGCCCGGGGCGGGGCGCAGGGCCTCCACGCCCGCGTGCATCGCGCGCAGGGGGGCGGCGAGGCCGTTGGCGAGGTCGAGGAGGCGGCCGCCGCTGCGGCGGTTCTCGCTGAGGGCCTGGCGGGTCGCGGGGCGGCCGTCGGCGTGCGGGAAGTGCTCGGGGAAGTCGTCGAGGTTGGCGACGGAGGCTCCGCGCCAGCCGTAGATCGCCTGGCAGGGGTCGCCGACGGCGGTCACGGGGTGGCCGCTGCCGCCGCCGAACAGTCCGGCGAGCAGGACGCGCTGGGCCACCGACGTGTCCTGGTACTCGTCGAGCAGGACCACGCGGAATTCGTCCCGCAGGATGCGGCCCACCTCGGGGAGGCCCGTGAGGTGGGCGGAGAGGGCGATCTGGTCGCCGAAGTCGAGCAGGTCCCGCTCGCGCTTGGCCGCCCGGTAGCGGATCACCAGCTCGGCGAGTTCCCGGCGGGCGGCGGCCGTCTCGGGCACCTTGCGCAGGTCGGCGTTGGTGAGCCGGACGCCTTCCAGGGTGCGCATCAGCTCGGCGTCGTGGGCGCGCAGGTCCTCCGGAGCCACGAGGTGCTCGGCCAGTTCGGCGTCGAGCGTGAGGAGGTCTCCGACGAGGTCCGGGAAGGACCGGGTCAGCGCCGGATAGGGGCCCGGTGCCTCGCGCAGCACGCGTGCGGCGAGCTGGTAGCGGGTGGCGTCGGCGAGCAGGCGTGATGTGGGTTCGAGTCCGATGCGCAGGCCGTGGTCGGTGAGGAGCCTGCCCGCGAAGGCGTGGTACGTGGAGATCACCGGCTCGCCCGGCGGGTCGTCCGGGACGATCACGTCCGGGTCGGTGACGCCCGCCTTGATCAGCGCCTTGCGGACACGCTCGGCGAGTTCACCGGCCGCCTTGTTGGTGAAGGTCAGGCCGAGGACCTGCTCCGGGGCGACCTGACCGGTGCCGACGAGCCACACCACGCGGGCGGCCATCACCGTGGTCTTGCCCGACCCGGCTCCGGCCACGATCACCTGCGGGGCGGGCGGCGCGGTGATGCAGGCCGTCTGCTCCGGGGTGAACGGGATGCCGAGGAGCTCCTTGAGCTGCTCGGGGTCGGTGATGCGAGCGGGCATGACGGAGAGGCTATCGGTGGCCACTGACAGTGGGTGCCGAACTGCCTGCCGCGCCGGACGATGTGCTGGTCAGCACGGGTGGTGCGACTGGTCACACCCGTCCTGTCAGTCCATGACCTGCCGGCCCTCCGGCCGCGCGCTGCACGACGCCCGGAACGCGCAGTGCGTGCAGTGCTGCCCGGTGGTCGGCGAGAAACGCTCGTCGAGGACCTTGCCGGCGGCGGTGGCCAGCAGCTCACCGGCCCACTCACCTTCCAGGGGGTGCTGCGCCTGCACCTTGGGCAGCGTTTCCCCGCCGTCCTTCCTCGCGGCGCCCTGCCGCAGGTGGACCAGTTCCGCGCCGCCCGGCTCGGGACGCCGGCCGCCGAACGCCTCGTCGACGGCGCCCTCACGCACGGCCAGCTGGTACACCGCGAGCTGCGGGTGACGGTCCACCTCGGCGGCGCCGGGCGCCTGCTTGCCGGTCTTGAAGTCGACCACGTAGGCGCGGCCCTCGCCGTCGGACTCCACGCGGTCCATGGAGCCGCGGATGCGCACCTGGTAGTCACCCGCTTCGAGGGTGACGTCGAAGTCGTGCTCGCTCGCCACCGGGGTGCGCCCGGCGCGGGCGCCATTGGAGTCGACGTGCCACTTCAGGAAGCGTTCGAGCGCCGCGCGCGCGTTGTCCTTCTCCTGGGCGGACTTCCACGGCGCGTCGAAGGCGAGCGCGTTCCACACCGAGTCCAGGCGTTCCATGAGCACGTCCAGGTCGGCGGGGGTGCGACCGGAGGCGACCTCGTCGGCGAGGACGTGCACCACGTTCCCGAACCCCTGGGCGGCGGTCGCCGGCGCGTCGGCCTTCACCTCACGGCCCAGGAACCACTGCAGGGCACAGGTGTTCGCGAGCTGGTCGAGGGCGCTTCCGGAGAGCACGACGGGCTGGTCGCGGTCGCGCAGCGGCACCTTGCTCTCGGTCGGGTCCCACATGCCCCACCAGCGGTACGGGTGGGCGGACGGCACCAGGGGCCGTCCGTCGTCGTCGGTGAGGGCGGCGAGCCGGGCCAGCCGACGGGCGGCGGCCGCACGGAGGGCGTCGGAAACGCGCGGGTCGACGGTCGTGGCGCGCAGTTCGGCGACCAGGGCGGCGACGGACAGGGGACGGCGTGGGCGGCCGGTGACGTCCCTTGGTTCGACGCCGAGTTCCGCGAGGAAGCGGGAAGGCTGGTCGCCGTCGTCGGCGGGGGCCTTGACGGCGGTGACGACCAGCCGCTCACGCGCGCGCGTGCAGGCGACGTAGAACAGGCGGCGCTCCTCCGCGAGCAGCGCGCCCGAGGTGAGGGGTTCGGCGAGCCCGTCACGGCCGATGCGGTCGGCCTCCAGGAGGGAGCCGCGGCGGCGCAGGTCGGGCCACAGGCCCTCCTGGACGCCGGCGACGACGACCAGGCGCCACTGCAGTCCCTTGGAGCGGTGCGCGGTCATCAGGCGTACGGCGTCAGGACGTACGACGCGGCGGGTGAGCGTGTCGGCGGCTATGTCCTGGGCCTCGATCTCCTCCAGGAAGTTCAGGGCGCCCCGGCCGCCGGTGCGCTCCTCCGCGCGCGCGGCGGTCGCGAACAGGGCGCACACGGCATCCAGGTCACGGTCGGCGTTGCGCCCGGCCGCGCCGCCGCGCCGGGAGGCGTTCTCCAGGCGCCTGGGCCACGGCGTGCCGTCCCACAGCACCCACAGGGCCTCCTCCGCGGTGCCGCCGTCCGCGAGCCGCTCGCGGGCCTTCCTGAGCAGCGCACCGAGGCGCTGGGCTCCGCGCGCGTACGCCGGGTCGTGCGTCACCAGTCGCTCGGGTTCCGCCAGCGCCCGAGCGAGCAGGTCGTCGGAGGGCGGGGGTACGGGATTGCCGGCCGCCCGCTCCTCCTCGCGCAGGGCACGGCCGAGGCGGCGCAGGTCCGCGGCGTCCATGCCGGCGAGCGGGGAGGCGAGGAGGGTGAGCGCGGTCTCGGTGTCCAGCCAGGGTTCCGGTTCGGCCCCCTCCTGCTGGGCTTCCTCCGACCTTGTTCCCGACGCCTCCGCCCGCGCCACCGCCCGCGCCACCGCCCGCGCCACCGCCCGCAGCGCCGTCAGCAGCGGGGTCACCGCCGGTTCATGACGCAGCGGCAGGTCGTCGCCGTCGATGTCCAGGGGAACTCCCGCGGCCGTCAGGGCGCGGCGGACCGTCGGGATCGTGCGGGCTCCGGCGCGCACCAGGACGGCCATCTCGCCCCACGGAACGCCGTCCTCCAGGTGCGCCCGGCGCAGGATGTCGGCGATGTTGTCCAGTTCCGTGCCGGGGGTGGGGTACGTGCAGGCCTCGACGCGGCCCCCGTCCCGTACGGCGGCGAGTTCCCGGTGGGCGCGTACCTTCTCCGCCGGAAGCCGGGTCAGCGGCATGCGCTGGGTCAGCAGCCGGGTCGCGGCGAGGAGAGCGGCTCCGGAGCGGCGGGACGTCCTGAGGACCTCGACGGGCGCCGGTGTGCCGTCGGTGCGCGGGAAGGCGTGGGGGAAGTCCAGGATGCCGTTCACGTCGGCGCCCCGGAACGCGTAGATCGACTGGTCGGGGTCGCCGAAGGCCACCAGGGTCCGGCCGTCGCCCGCGAGCGCCCGCAGGAGCCGTATCTGAGCGGGGTCGGTGTCCTGGTACTCGTCGACGTAGACCGCGTCGTACTGGCCGGCGAGGCGCTCGGCGACGCCGGGGCGGCCGGCCAGCAGGACCGCGCGGTGGACCAGCTCGGCGTAGTCGATCACTCCCTGGAGGTCGAGGACGTCCAGGTACTCGGCGAGGAAGGCGGACGCGGCCTGCCAGTCGGGGCGGCCCGTACGCTCGGCGAAGCGGCGCAGGGAGTCCGGGCCGAGGCCGAGTTCACGGCTGCGGGCCAGCACGGCGCGGACCTCGTCGGCGAAGCCACGCGTGGTCAGACAGGCGCGCAGCTCGTCGGGCCAGCGCACGTGTGCGAGGCCGAGGCGCTCCAGATCCGGCTGGCCGGCGAGCAGCTCGCGCACGGCCACGTCCTGCTCGGGGCCGGACAGCAGCCGCAGGGGCTCGGCGAAGAGGCCACTGTCCTGATGGGCGCGGACCAGGGCGTAGCAGAACGAGTGGAACGTGGTCGCCTGCGGGGCGTGCGCCGCGCCGGTGCGCAGCGCCATCCGGTCGCGCAGGTCGACGGCGGCCTTGCGGCTGAACGTGAGCACCAGGATGCGTTCCGGGTCGCCGCCGCGGGCGATCCGGGCGGTGACGGACTCGACGAGCGTGGTCGTCTTACCGGTGCCCGGACCTGCGAGAACGAGCAGGGGGCCGGACCCGTGCTCAACCACCGCGCGCTGGCTCGCGTCCAGTCGAGGGGGATCCACCCGGACGGGCGGGGTACGCACCAGTCGGTAAGCGCCACGGCTCCCCTCCCGCACCCGGGGGTGCGGCAGGCGCCTGGTGGAGGAAGAGGAGCTCACGTGGTTCGCCGGTCCTGGTGGTCGTACTCGTGCTGGTCACTGCAGGCGCGGAACGCCGTCGTCGAGGGGTGGTGGTCGGGCGGCGGCCGGCAGGGCTGCCGCGTGTGGCGGGCGGTGGTCGCGGGATGAAGGGGACGCGCGCCCTCGACGCTACGCCCGCCCGGTCCGCGGAAGCAGGGCTTCCCCGACCTCCCGCATGCCCCTCCCGTCACCGACGCCACTGTGGTTGCCCAGTCCATGAACGTACGGCATGCCACGCTTGTGCCCTACTTCACCCGTACGAGCGAGGCGTGCCCGTTCGGCCCGTCCAATGCCGGAAGCTGTCAGATGTGACCCTCCGCGCGTTCGACGCCGTCCCAGCGCGCCCGCCTCATGTCGACCCGCGGCAGATGCCCCTCCGAGGCGCGGCCGGCCTCCCGCAGTGGGGTGCCCTCCGCCCGGTAGTGGCCGAGCGCCTCCAGCTCATGGCCCGGGAGCAGTACGCCGTCCGCGCGGATGACGCGCCACCACGGGACCGCTCCGCCGTAGAGAGCCATCACCCGGCCCACCTGGCGCGGGCCTCCGTCCTCCAGCCACTCGGCGACGTCCCCGTACGTCATCACGCGCCCCGGCGGAATGCGTTCGGCCACGTCAAGGACCCGTTCCGCGTACTCGGGAAGGGCGTCCGCCGCAAGGTTCTCCTCGCTCATCCGCCCCATCCTGCCCCACGCCACCGACAATGTGATGAGAGAGCGGCCGAGCGAGACCCTCGCCCCGGCGCAGCTCTTCGGGCAGACTGTGCGCCCCCGCATTTGCACCCTGATGCCCCCGTGTGTCGGGTGGGCATGCCACCATCGTGCGGGCGGTGACTGGTGATACGAGACCAAGAAGAGACGATGAAGCAGCAGGGCGTGCACCCCGACGGCGCGGAGGGCACCTCGGGGGGTTCGTCGCGCCCTGACACCGCCGCCGCGGGCCATCACGCCGGCGAAGAGGCGAACGAAGAAGCGAACAAGGAGAGGCGCGCCGACGGCCTCGCGCGCGAGACGGCGCACGACAGCCACGGCAAGAAGGCGCCCGACAGCGAAACCGGACCCGCCAGGCCGCCCGGCGACGACACGCCGCGGACAGCGGCTGCCCATCGGGGACCGCGGCGGGACGAGGAGGGCGCCGACACCCACAACGACGAGGTGGAGGGCGACGAACCGCTGCTCCCCGCGCGCGTGCACCGTCCCTCGGACCTGATGCGGCTTCTGGTGGGCGTGCTCGGGATCGTGGTCCTGCTCGCGGTCGCCGCGTTCGCGCACGGCACCACGTCGGGGCTCGAGCAGGACATCAACAGGGGCACAGGGCAGGCACCCGATCTGCTGATCAAGATCGCGGGTCTGGCATCGAGCATCGCGATCCTGCTGGTACCGGTCGCCTTCGCGATCGAACGGCTGATCAAGCGGGACGGGGTGCGCATCGCCGACGGCGTCCTCGCGGCAGTCCTGGCCCACGGAGTGACACTCGCCACGGATCTGTGGGTCGCCCGGGCCGCCCCGCCTTCCATCCAGGAAGCGCTCACCCAGCCCTCCCCCGGCGACATCCATGCCCTGACCGACCCGGTGCACGGCTATCTCGCACCCGTCATCGCCTATATGACGGCCGTGGGCATGTCACGCAGGCCGCGTTGGCGTGCCGTGCTGTGGGTGGTCTTGCTGCTCGACGCCTTCTCGATGCTGGTCACCGGCTACACCACACCGTTCTCGATCATCCTGACGGTGCTGATCGGCTGGAGTGTCGCGGCCGGAACGCTGTACGCGGTGGGCTCGCCGAACGTACGGCCCACCGGGCGGACCCTGATGGCGGGGCTGCGCACCGTCGGCTTCCGCCCGGTGAGCGCGGCGCGCGAGGAGATGCACGACACGGCGGACAACGGCGACCGCGGCCGCCGCTACTTCGTCACCTTGGAGGACGGCCTGCCCCTCGACGTCACCGTCGTCGACCGCGAACAGCAGGCGCAGGGCTTTTTCTACCGCGTGTGGCGGCGACTGACGCTGCGCGGGATCACCACGCGGCGCAGCCTGCAGTCGCTGCGGCAGGCCCTGGAACAGGAGGCGCTCCTCGCGTACGCGGCCATCGCGGCCGGCGCCAACGCGCCCAAGCTGATCGCGACCTCCGAGCTGGGTCCCGACGCCGTGATGCTCGTCTACGAGCACACCGGCGGCCGCACCCTGGACCAGCTGACCGATCAGGAGATCACCGACGAACTGCTGCACGACACCTGGCAGCAGGTACGGGCGCTGCAGTCGCGACGCATCGCGCACCGTCGGCTCGCTGGTGACGCCCTCATGGTGGATCGTTCCGGCACCGTCATCCTGACGGATCTGCGCGGTGGCGAGATCGCGGCCGGTGACCTGGTGCTGCGCATGGACATCGCGCAGCTGCTGACCACGCTCGGGCTCCGGGTCGGCGCCGAGCGGGCGGTGGCATCCGCGCTCGACGTGCTCGGCCCGGACGCGGTCGCCGACTGTCTGCCCATGCTGCAGCCCATCGCGCTGACCCGTTCCACGCGCGCGACGCTCCGGAGGCTGGCCCGTGAACGGGCCCAGCGCGAGCGGGAAGCGGTCCTGGAGGCGTCCCAGCAGGCCAAAGCGGCCCGTGGGGAGGAGACCCACGACGGCTCCGTGGTCGTCCTCGAGAAGCCCGACAAGAAGGCGGTACGCGCCGAGCAGCGGGCCGAGAAGCGGGCGATCGACGAGGCGCTGGAGGAGGCCCGCGAGGAGGACCTGCTCACCCAGATCCGCCACCAGGTGCTGCGCATCCGGCCGCAGGCACCGGTGGAGCCGGCCCGGCTGGAGCGGGTCCGGCCGCGCACACTGATCAGCTTCATGGCGGGTGCCATCGGCGCGTACTTCCTGCTGACGCAGCTCACCCACATCCAGTTCGGCACGCTCTTCGCCAACGCCGAGTGGGGCTGGGTGGCGGCGGCCGTGTTCTTCTCCGCACTGAGCTACCTCGCGGCGGCGATGGCGCTGCTGGGCTTCGTGCCCGAGCGGGTGCCGTTCCTGCGGACCGTGGCCGCGCAGGTCGCCGGGTCGTTCGTGAAGATCGTGGCGCCCGCCGCGGTCGGGGGCGTCGCGCTCAACACGCGGTTCCTCCAGCGCGCCGGGGTGCGGCCGGGGCTCGCGGTGGCGAGCGTGGGCGCCTCGCAGCTGTTCGGGCTGGGCTGTCACATCCTGATGCTGCTGTCCTTCGGCTACCTCACGGGCACCGAGAAGACGCCGTCCCTGTCCCCGTCCCGCACGGTCATCGCGGGCCTGCTGACGGTCGCGGTGCTCGTCCTGGTGGTCACGTCCGTGCCGTTCCTGCGGAAATTCGTCGTCACGCGCGTGCGGTCGCTGTTCGCGGGTGTCGTCCCGCGCATGCTCGACGTACTGCAGCGGCCGCAGAAACTGGTCACCGGCATCGGCGGCATGCTGCTGCTGACCGCGTCCTTCGTGATGTGCCTTGACGCCTCGATCCGGGCGTTCGGGCACGAGGAGAGGACCACGCTGAGCCTGGCCAGCGTCGCGGTCGTCTTCCTCGCCGGAAACGCCCTCGGCTCGGCCGCCCCGACCCCGGGCGGTGTGGGCGCGGTCGAGGCGACCCTGACGGTCGGTCTGATCGCGGTCGGCCTCCCGAAGGAGGTCGCGGCTCCGGCGGTGCTGCTGTACCGGCTGCTGACGCTGTGGCTGCCGGTGCTGCCCGGGTGGCTTTTCTTCAACCATCTGACACGCAAGGGCGCGCTCTAGGACTGCCGCGCACGCGCGCGTGGGGGCTCGCAGGCACATACGGTGCTGCCCTCACCGGCCTTGGGCACAGGTGACACGCGGTGACGGCAGCCCGGGAGTCACCCGCACGGACCGCGTCCCGAGCGCCCCGGGCCGTGCGGTCGCACGATGGGGACATGCCGAACCGTCTCTCGAAGCGCGCCGCCGCCGTGAGCGCCGCCGCCGTGCTTGTGTCCTCCCTTCTGACGGGCTGCGCCAGCGGCTTCGTGGACGGGGAACTGTCGAGTCAGAAGCTGATCTGGAACAACTGCCCGGCGCCGTCCGCGTCCGAGGGCGGCGGCACCGCCCCCTCGCCGCTGCCGAACGGCGGACGGTGGCAGTGCGCGACCATGAAGGCGCCCCTGAACTGGGACGACCCCACGAGCGGCACCATCGACATCGCGCTGATCAGGGTCAAGTCCAGCGGCCCCCCGAGCCGGCGGATCGGTTCCCTGATCTTCAACTTCGGCGGTCCGGGCGGCTCCGGCGTGACCGCGCTGCCCGCCTTCGCACAGGACTACGAGACCCTGCGCACCCGGCATGACCTCGTGAGTTTCGACCCACGCGGAGTCGGCCGGAGCGCGGGCGTGAAGTGCGAGGACGACCAGCAACTCGACGCTTTCTTCCAGCAGGACGAGACGCCCGACAACGCGACCGAACTGACGGCCTTCCTCAACAGCACCAAGCAGTTCAACAACGCCTGCCAGAAGCACTCCGGCAAGGTGTTGCCGTATGTGCGCACCACCGACGCGGCACGCGACATGGACCTGCTGCGCCAGGTGCTCGGCGACAAGAAGCTGCACTACTTCGGCATCTCGTACGGCACCGAACTCGGCGGCGTCTACGCGCACTTGTTCCCCAAGAACGTCGGGCGGGCCGTGCTGGACGGGGTCGTCGACCCGACGCAGAACCCGGAACAGAGCGCGCTCGGACAGGCCAAGGGCTTCCAGCTCGCGCTCGACAACTACGCCCGGGACTGCACCTCAAAGACCACCGGATGCCCGGTCGGCCGCACCCCGCAGGATGTCGAGAACCGGATCGTCGCCCTGCTGAAGAGACTCGACACCAAGCCGATCCCCGGAATCTTCCCCCGCAGGCTGACCCAGACCGAGGCGACCAACGGCATCGCACAGGCGCTGTACTCCAAGGACTTCTGGGGCTACCTGACCGAAGGGCTGCAGCGGGCCTACGCGGGCGACGGGGAGGTGCTGATGGTGCTCTCGGACGCGATGAACGGGCGCGACGAGAACGGCCAGTACAGCAACCTGATCCCCGCGAACGTCGCCATCAACTGCGCTGACGAGAAGCCGCGGTACACGCCGGCCGACGTGAAGGCCAAACTGCCGGAGTTCCGGGCCGCCTCCCCGGTGTTCGGCGACTTCCTGGCCTGGGGCATGCTCAGCTGCACGGGCTGGCCCGTGGCAGGAGCCGCCAACCATCCGAACGTGAGCGCACCCGGCGCCCCGCCGATCCTCGTGATCGGCAACACCGGCGACCCGGCCACCCCCTACGAGGGCGCCAAGAGGATGGCGGACGCGCTGGGCAAGGGCGTCGGCGTGGAGGTGACGTACAAGGGCCAGGGGCACGGTGCCTACGACAGCAAGAACAAGTGCGTGCAGAGCGTCGTGAACGGCTACCTGCTGAACGGAAAGGTCCCCGCGGCCGGCACCGTCTGCACCTGACCGACGCGCCTGCACCCGACCAACCGGCCCCCATCCTCCCACCCACAGACGAAAATCCCACCCCTCATTACGGAAACCCCAGGTCAGATGGTTGTCCACAGGCCGATATGGGCTCCGCTCGACCCGCCTACCATGGCCTCATTGCTTTCCGCGGCACCGAGCGGGGAGCGGAGGAGGGGGGTACAGATGTCACGTTTTCCACGGTGGACGGCCGTGATCGCCGCCGCGCTGCTGGTGGCCGGCTGCGGTGGCGGTTCCTCCGGCGGAGGCCGGACCTCGGGGCTGCCCGCCTCGCTCACCGCGCAGAAGCTCGACTGGGGCCGCTGCAAGGGCACGTCGGCGCCGGGCGGCGACTGGCAGTGCGCCACGCTGAAGGCACCGCTGGACTGGGCGAAGCCGGACGGTGAGACGATCGGCCTGGCGCTGATCCGGTCCCGGGCCGACGGGGGCAACCGGATCGGCTCACTGCTCTTCAACTTCGGCGGTCCCGGCGGCTCCGGGGTCTCGATGATGCCGTCGTTCGCGAGCACGGTCTCCACCCTGCACCAGCGGTACGACCTGGTGAGCTGGGATCCTCGCGGCGTCGGCGCCAGCGGGGGGATCCGCTGCCGCAGCGACCGGGCGATCCAGGCCGCCGAGAGCATCGATGTGACACCGGACGACACTGCCGAGGAGAAGGCGTACCTCGATGACGCCGCCACCTTCGGCAAGGGCTGCGCGAAGGCAGCCGGAAAGCTGCTCGGGCACGTCTCGACGACCGACACCGCGCGGGACATGGACCTGATGCGCCAGGTCCTCGGCGACCGGACGACGCACTACTTCGGCATCTCGTACGGCACCGAACTGGGTGGCGTGTACGCCCACCTGTTCCCCAAGAACGTGGGGCGCATGGTGCTGGACGCCGTCGTCGACCCCACCGCGGACAGCGTCGGCCACGCCAAGAACCAGGCCCTCGGGTTCCAGCGCGCGCTGGACGACTATCTGAGGTCGACGGGGCAGGACCCGAAGCAGGGCTCCAAGGAGATCACGGAGTTGCTGCGGCGGATCGACGCGAAGCCGCTGCCGACGTCGTCGGGCCGGGAGCTCACCCAGACACTGGCCGTCACCGGCATCGTGCTGCCGCTCTACAGCAAGCAGAGCTGGCCCATGCTCACCGATGCCCTGCAGGCGGCCGAGGCGGGCGACGGTTCCGGGCTGCTGACGCTGGCCGACGACTACAACGAGCGGGACCCGTCGGGCCACTACGGCACCACGACACACGCGCAACGGGTCATATCGTGCCTGGACGACAGGCAGCGGCCGGCATCCGAGTCGGTGAAGAAACTGCTGCCGGAGTTCGAGAAGATCTCACCCGTCTTCGGCGACTTCCTGGGCTGGGACACGGCCGGCTGGTGCCACAACTGGCCGGTGGCCGGACAGTTCGACCACCCGTTTGTCAGCGCGCCGGGAGCCGCGCCGGTGCTGCTGGTGGGCAACACCGGGGATCCCGCGACGCCTTACGAGGGCGCCCGGAAGATGGCCGACGGGTTGGGCAAGGGTGTCGGTGTAGAGCTCACCTGGAAGGGCGAGGGCCACGGGGCGTACGGAAGCGGGAGCACCTGCGTGGACTCCGCGGTGGACGCGTATCTGCTCAACGGGACCGTGCCGAAGGACGGAACGGTCTGCTCATGACGACGGCGGGAGCTTCGGACACCCATGACACCCGAAGCCCCCGCCGTCCAGGGAGAAGGTGAGCATCTCGTGGACTTCGATGCCCCGGCCCGCTTGCATGATCATCGACCGGGCAGGTGATCGAGTGCGTGGGCAAGAGCCAGAGCAGCCAGAGACATGCCGTCCTCGATACGCCCCTGAGCCACCCAATGCCATAGTTCTCGGACGTGAAGCCAGCGCACGGCCGACACTTCTTGCACATCAACTACGTTCCCTACGGGGTTGTTGACTCGTGCGAGCACTATGGCAACCCGGGTCGCCAACATTCCCGAATCTGGCGTCATGGCGCTCAAGCGTTCGAGTTCGGCGTCTTGCACACCAAGCTCTTCGCGGAGTTCCACCCGGGCGCTGACAAGGGGATCGTGATCATGCGAGAAACCCCGAGGCAGGCCCCACTGCCACGAGCCCACCGGGTAACGGTATGTATGGACCAGCCCGACGGTCATTCCATGGATGGGCAATATCACCACACCTGGACCTTCGCCGCGATTTGCGATTCTCAGGTATCGGCCAAGGGTCCCGTCCGGGAACTCCACCTCGTCATCGAAGACCTCGGCGAAGCGATTCGCATAAGCGAGGACCTCGCGCTTCCGGCGGATTGGCTCTTGGCGTTCCGGGCCTCTCAAGGCTGATATCCCCTCACGTCGACAACCCGTCCAAGCGCATGGGCCCTGCGCCGCGTGCCCTGCCAGCGACGGACGGATTGAACTCCCTTTTTAGCCACGGCAGGGGCGACTGCCCCGATTGCTGTCGCAGGGAACTCAAGGATACCCGGCACTTGCCAGAGAGCAGCCGCAATTGCAGGTCCGGCGGCACCACTACCGGTAAGGAAAACCTGAACTCCAAATTTGCCTACCAGGCCGGCATCGCCCCGACCGCCGAGAATCGACGCGACGCAGGAAAGGTGATCATCGAGTGCATTGCGGGCGGCTGTCGCGTCATCTGCCGCAGCCAATTTGTCCAATCCCTTCCAGAAGGGCGACCGGGCCCGGCCCTGGCCTCCCCGCTGCGCTCGCGCGTCAAGGAGTGCGGCGATGGCGTCTACCGCACTGTCCCGAAGATTTGACAGTTGGCCACGGGTTTGACTTTCGGTAGCGACCGCTTGTGAATTGAGCCACACTTCGAACAAAGGGTGTTCCTCCGACCCGCCTGTCGAAACATCCTCGCGCGGCAACCAGGCTGCCTGGTGCGCCCCGGAACGATATTGCGCGATTGCGAGCTCCTGGGCAATGGCGCGTGAGATGAGGATCCGATCCCCTAGGGCTACATCAGTACTGAAGGTCGCGGGTGCAACCCCGATTGAATCAGCCACGATCGCATTGTACAAAGTGTCAACGAACTCGATTACGAGGTCGAGAGTATCCTTGCTTCCGACGATTTCCTCTGGCGTCCTACGATCTGAATCATTGGGCCATGGTTCTGCGATTCGGAGTCGACTGCGTTCGTTGAACGCCCGAGACCGCGTCGGATCAAGACGACGAATCGCGCTGACGAGGTCTGCATGCACATCGCGGAAAGGCTCCGGAAGAGATTGTACCGCTCGGCCCATCAGGGATCCCTCCGCAATGGTGGAGGCGAGCAGCTCTCCAAGTCCCAATGGTGCCGCCGGGGATTTTGCCCTCACTCGGGGAAGGCCGCGAAATTCCGCACGAATATCGTTCAGCGCCTGCGCCCGGTCGACGCCTATCCAGTCACTATTGAGCAGACGATCGAGGTTCTCGGACTGCTGGCGAACATCGCGAGGATCGAGGCCATATTGTTCCGGCTTGTGAAGCTCCGGCAGTAAGGAACTGAAAAATGGGCGATTCTTGTCGAAGGCGCGACTGAGCATGCTTGCTGCGGCGCCCTCGAAAGAATCCGCACTGAACAGATGAAGCCGGAAGGGGTGTTCATCAATTGCTGCTCTATTGCGGGCCTGGAGTACGGTGCGCGCGAGGGTGAGAAATCCGGTGGAGTCGAAAGCATAGGACTGAGGAACGACGACATCGCGCCCCAGCGCAAGGGTCATGAGCACTTCGACAAAGATCTGAAGTTCAAGGTCATCCCGTCGTTGCCGCTCGGATTCCGAGGTGCCAGTCGGACCTGGCCAGGGCATCCGTACGGAGTCAAGTGACTCCAGGTACTGAAGGTCTGGACCGCTTGAGAAAGCCATATCCGCTCCCAAGTCGCCACTACTGAACGCTGCCGCCAAGCTGTGGAGGGTGCTTATGAAGCTGTTCCAGACAGGTCTCTGCCCCTGTCAGTTGTGGTGCTCCTGTCTCAGCCTCCGGCGCGCGCGCCATCCGGCACGACCCACGCAGCCTACGATCGCATGATCACACGTGGCTAGCTCACTCGACTGCACCAGAGTGCCTGACGGCTGATCACTGGGCGGTCTACGGGGCGTGCGAGAGCGCCCGTGGCCACCCAGGAACGACAGAAGCCCACGTCGTCTGAGCTGGTCAGAGCCGCGGGCTTCTTCTGTCCCGCTGGTCAGCGGGACCGCTGATTAGTACACCGGCAAGTCAGGTCATCTATCGCCTGACCTGCGCGTTTCCTACATCCTCACTCCCCCTGGGCCGTGGTCGGGCCGTCATCGGTGGCCGGGCCGTCCGCGAAGGCACGGTTCACGGCTTCCCGGGTCCGCTTCTCACTGCTCGGCATCAGGTGCGTGTACGTCCGCAGGGTGAAGCCCGGGTCGTGGTGCCCCAGGTACTGGGACACCGCCTTGATGCTCTCCCCCGCGTCCAGCAGGACGGAGGCGTAGAAGTGCCTCAGTGCGTGCATTCCGCTCGCCCGGCCGCGAGGGACGCCCGCCGCGTCCAGAGCCGGGCGCCAAGACCAGCGGTTGAATTCGTTCCGGTTGACCGGGCGTTCCTGATCCCTGTGGAAGAGCAGGGACGCCGTGACCGGAGCACCGTCGACCGCCCGCCACGGCAGCGTCACCGCGGCAGGCGGATGCTGGCTGATGTGCTCCTCGATCGCCCGGGCAACGCTCTCGGGAAGCGGCACCGTGCGTGCCTTGGCCCCCTTGGGGAGCGCGAAGACCGGGCGGTTACGGATGAGCTTGACCTGGCGGATGACGTTGACCACTCCGTCGATGAAGTCCACGTCTTCGACCGCCAGGCCCAGGACCTCACCTTGACGCAGGCCGCAGCCACCAGCCAGATCCACCATGGCCCGGTACTCCTCCGGCAGCGCCGAGCGGACCGCGAGCACGCGCTCACGCGGCCATGGAACGATCCGGCGCGGGTCGAGCTTCGGTGCCCGCACGGACGAGGAGCGGCAGGGGTTCTCGGGGATCAGGCGGTCATCCACTGCCGCCGTCAGCATGGTTGAGAGGTTCGCGAAGATCACCCGCTGATAGGCGGGCGCGACTCCCGCGTCCTGCAGCTTCCGCAGCCACTCGCGAATGTGCGTCGGGCGGAGCGAGCCTAGGGTGCGACTGCCCAGATACGGCAGGACATGCAGGCGGATGCGCTGCTCAGTGCCCACGAAGGTGCCCGGGTCCATGGTGAGCGACGCCAACCACCGTTCGGCGTGCTGCCGAACGGTGAGGCGACCGGCTTGCGGGTCGATGTACTGCCCGCGCGACATGTCCGCCTCGATCTGCGCGAGCCACTGCTCGGCGAGCCGCTTTTGGCGGTCGGGGAAGCTCTTGGACTTCTCGGTGCCGTCCGGGCCGACGTAACGGGCGCGGTAGCGCAGGCCGACGCCGTACCGCTCAGTCTTGACCTTGACAGACTTGCCATTGGGTCCCGGCTCGACCTTGTACCAGCGGTCTTGAATGTGCCCAGCCATCAGGCAGCCTCCCCGAGCTGGGAATCGACCCAGGCCCGTACGTCGTTCGGGTCGAACCGCAGGTGCCGGCCGACCCGGAAGCCGCGGGGTCCGGTGTGCTTGCGGCGCCACTGGTAGACGGTCTCGACGCTGGGGAGTTCGAACATCTCGACCAGGTCGTCAGGAGTCAGGAACCGATTCGGCAGCTCTGAGGCCATGGTCAGCACTCCCTTTCGTCGGTGAGTTGGTCGCGTAGGGCTTCGCGGGCGGTTTCGCGGTTGAGCTGGAGGTCGCGGGCGATCGTGGCGGCGAGGGCAGATTCGCCGGGGGTGTGGCCGTGTCCGGCGTACTGCCAGTCGGCCAGGACGAGGACGGTGTCCGGCTCGGTGTCGTTCAGGCCGAGGGCTTCGCGTTCCTGGGCGGCGCGGTAGTCGGCGCGTTCCTGGCGGAGGGCGCCGAGCGTGGTCGAGTAGCGCCGGGACTTCGAGGAGAAGTGGCCGCGGAAGCCGAGCATGTGAGCCCAGGCCCACAGGCGGCGGTCCGGGTACAGCGGGTCGAGCAGCTTGCACGCCTCGATCAGGCGGCGGGTGTGATCGGGGACGCCGTGGCGGTCGAGCTCAGAGAGTTCGCCGATGCGGCGGTCCAGGGTGCCGGTGTTCTCGGCGGCCTTGGTGGCGTACTTGGCGACGTAGGAGGCCACGGCCTGCTCCGTGATCTCGGAGCCGTCGCCGAAGGCCTTCACAGGCCGGACATCGAGCTGTCGGCCCCACCGGAACGTGCGGGCCGGTTGGTCACCGGAGGCCGGGACGCTCACGGTCGTGTAGGCGTGACGGGTAGCTGCGCGGATCGCATCCGTGAGGAGTGTGACCGTGGCCCAGGACGGCGGCGGAGAGTCGGGACCCTCCGGCCCGTCGAGCCGGATTACGGCATGGAAGTGGACGGCGCCCCGCTTCTGGAACTCGGCGACCTTGCCGTAGGAGATCCGGCAGACCTCCTTCAGCTCTCGCTGTGTCAGCCCGGCACGGGCAGCGATCTCGCGGCGGAGCCGGTTGACGAGCCGGTGCCACAGGTCACCCGCGTGGTTGTTGAACAGCACGGCGCCCGCGTAGTCATACGTCGTCGGATCAAGCGCCGTACCGAGGGCCGGATCATCCGGTGCGTGGCGGGTGCCGCAGCGGCAGTCACCGCGATCGGGCCGGTTGTGCACCGGACCGAACGAGGGAGCGGTGAAGGTGGCGAAGACCCTGGGGTGATCACGAACAGTGGCCGGGATGTCCTTGTCCGGATCTCCGGCGAGCCCGGCGCGGATCAGGTGGTAGGTGTCCCCGGCGTAGGTCCAGGCGCAGGCGGGGCAGCGGGAGGCGCGGCGGTTGCCGCAGGCGACGCGGAGGCGTCCGCCCGGCTCGTTCTCGGTGCTGTAGTGGTGCAGGGTCTCGCCGGTCGTCTTGTCCTTGTGCACGACCCAGCCCCGCAGATGGATCGGGTCGGCGCAGCCGCCGGTGCGGCGGACCTGGTCTTGCCAGCGGTCGAAGCCCGGAGACCCGGCCACCCTGAGGAGGTCCCCCAGGGTGATCGGGTCCAGGCCCGCGAAGGTCGCGGGGTTGGTCATGCGCGGCCCCCGACGAGCTGGGCGATGGGGGCGGGTACGGCGCCGGTGCCGTGGCAGGCCGGACAGTCGACGGTGATCGTCGGGAGGTGGCCGCGGGCATCGCGGGCGCCGGAGGATACGGCCGCGGAGGCGAAGCCGTCGCAGTTCGGGCAGATCCTCGGTGAAGCGGTCTGGGCCGGGATCGGGCCGGTCATGATGGAGGTTCCTTCCGGTTCAGTGGGATCGGACAGGGACGGCGCCCGGGCGGCGGATGCTTGGCGGTATCGGAGCCGCCCGGGGGCCGGTCAGCGGCGCTTGGCCTCGGAGGCGAGCAGGGAGCGCAGGATGACGGCGCACACGGCGACCGACGCGGCGGTGATGGCGACCGCCAGGAGCATGGAGACCAGGACGGCGCCGACGACCAGGACCACGGCGGTGCCGCCGCCGACGAGGGCGACCAGGGCGCCGGGGGTGAGCTGGACCACCGGCCGGGACGGCGCCGGAGCCACGGGCGTAGGCGGCGGGGTCGGGGCCGACGGGACGACGGTCGTCGGCTCGACCACGGCGGGCGCGGTGACGTGCCCGGTCGGCGTGGGCATGGTCGGGATCTTCGGGCGGAGCATGGCGGTTCTCCCCTCTTAGGTGAGCTACTTGACGAAGGCGTCGATGGCGGGTGCGAGAACGCTGTCGGCGAGGAGGAAGCCGCCGAGCAGCAGGACGGCGATCAGCCACCAGGGCGGGCGGATGAGCTTCACGCCGAGGTAGCCGACGACGAGCAGGGCGAGCCAGAGCGGAACCTGCATGGCGATGCCCCCTCAGCGGACCTTGCAGCGGTGCGTGCGGGCGGCGAGCTGCGCGGCAGACTGGTTGCTGTAGTCGGCGGACCAGCCGCAGCCGTCAGAGGTGCACACCGCGGCGTGCTTGGTATGGCCGTGGCGGTCGCGGTGGGTTCCGATCTGCACCGGGCCGATCTGCATCACGGAGTGGAAGAAGTCGCGCGCAGGCATGAGCTGATCTCCTTGTCGGTCAGTCGAGTTGGGCGGCGATGGCGTCCGCCATCGGTGCGGGGACGCCGAGGCGTGCGCGGAGGGTGTCGACGTCGATCCGGTCACCGGTGCGGGCTTCGTGGTCGGCGGCGACCTTGCGGGCGTGGTCGACCAGCGCGGCCGGGACGGACACGGCCGGAGTGGGCGCAGGTTCCGGAGTGGCGACGGGCAGAGCCGGGGTGTCGTCGGCCGCCGAGAGTGCCTCGCGCTCCGGGGCCGAAGAAGAAGCCGGTTCCGGCTGTTCCTCAGGTGCGGGGGCCGGGGCTGCGGGTGCCGGCGGAACCGGCACCCGGTCCCCGGCCGGTGTCGGCGAGTGGGCAAGGAGGGTGCCGCCGAGGAACGCCAGCGCGGGCCACCCGGCGACGCCGAGGCGAAGCAGGGCGGGCGGGTTGGCGAGGTCGAGGAATCCGGCGGTGGCGACGTTGGCGCCGAGCGAGGCCACCAGTGCGACCAGGAACCAGCACCAGGCCAGCCGGGACGGGCCGTCCGAGCGGAGTCGTCGCCAGGCGGCGACCAGGAGCAGGTCAACCGAGATCGGGTAGGCCCACGCTTTCCAGCCGGACTGTCCGGCCGCGGCGGCGAGGTCGTGGAGGTGGGCGAAGGACAGGGCTCCGGCGATCACGGCCTGTACGAGCACGGCATCCGGGCGCAGTGCGGGGCGCATCGCGGGTCCTCCTTCCGGTGTTGGGGCCGGGGAGCGGGGGCGGTGTCCGGCCGCCCCACCCCTGGCGGGCGTTCAGTCGGTGAGGGCTTCGCCGGTGCCCCAGCAGGCCAGGCACAGGCCGGTCTGGTGGTCGCCGGTGATCCGGCCCTTGCGAGCGCCGACCCGGACGGCTTCGGTGATCTCGCCCTTGCCGTGGCAGTCCGGGCACTTCACCGGCTCAGGCTTCGGCGCAGCCGTCTTGCGGCGGGCGGCGGGTCGTTTCGCGGTGGCCACGGTCACCGCCCTTCGCCGGGGTACTGGGGGCCGTCGTTGGGGTCGTAGCCGGGCGGGAAGAGGCCGGGCGGCGGCTCGGGCAGTGAGGCAGCCAGGGACGGGCCGATGGCCTCGATGAAGCTCTGGTCGGCGTCCGCCGTGTGGGCGTAGTGGCCGAGCTGGAGGAGCAACAGCACCGTGCGGGCGAAGTCTTCGCGCTGGGGGCACATGGCGGGGCTCTCCCTTCTTCAGGCATGGCTCGGGTAGGGACCGGGCGCGAAGCGGTCGCGCCGACCGTGGAGCGAGAGGGATCAGGCAGTGGCCGGGATGGACTCGACGGCCGGGGCGTCGACCGGTGTCGGGCCGTCGAGGACGGGCCGGAACGGGGCCAGGGCGGGCAGGTCCGGGGTCAGGTCGGCGTGCCGGTTGCAGGTGTTCACGGCCTGCCGCAGCGAGGTATGCGGGGCGCGGATGCGGGTCCAGCCGCCGGTGGAGTCTCCGGCGATGGCGACGCCGGGCATGTCGGTGGGGATCTGGATGGCGGCCAGGACGGCGTCCGGGGAGATGTCGCCGAAGGCCATGTTGGCGCTGGTTTCGTCGTTGACGCGGTGTGCGGTCCGGCCGGTGAGCTGGGCGCGGAGCATGGTGATGCCCTTGCCAAGTTCGGAGCCGAAGCGCTGTCCGCAGATCTCCAGGTAGATCCCGGCAGCACGGCCGAGCTGGGCCAGCCGGGCAAGAGCAGTGATGATCCGGTCCCGGCGCTTCTCTTCCTCCTTCGTGGCGAACAGGGCCAGCTCGGCGACCTCATCGACCAGGACCACGATCGGCACAGGCCGCAGGTGGTCGGGCAGGTCCCAGATGTCGGCGGCGATCTCAGCATCCGGCACGTCAGCGGTGATCCGCTGTTCGGCGCGGATGAGCTGATACACCTCCTGCATGTGCGCAACGAGCGCTTCCAGGAGTTCGGCGGCGGTGTCGGGGTTGTCGGCCAGCGCGGAGAACCGGCGAGCGAGCGGGAAGAGTTCGACTCCCTGCTTGCAGTCGATCCCGACCAGCGCGACGTGCTGCGGGGCGAGCGCGGCGACGAGGTTGCGCTGGTAGACGGACTTTCCGGACTCGGTGGCGCCGAGCGTGAGCGCGTGGGGCACGGCCCGGTAGTCCCGGTAGTGGACCGAGCCGTCCTCACGCAGGGCGACCGGGACCCGCATGGGGCGGGTGTCGGTCTTGGCGGGCATCTGCACCCGCTTGAGCACGTCGTAGCCGGTCATCCGCACCTCAACCACTCCCGAGCGCAGCTCACGCGAGGTGACGCCGTACATCGCGAACGAGTGCCGCAGCCGGTCACACGAGGCGGCGACATCGAAGGCGTCCTGACCGGGCCGGAGCTTGAGCCGCAGGACCAGGCCGGTACGAGTCGGCCGTATCCGCACGATGCGCGGAGCCCTTGGGCCAGGGACCGGGCGATTCGTCATCCTTGCCAGGCTCAAGCGCCAGCGAGAGGGCGGGACGGTCAACCCGCAGGCGTCCATCACAGAGCCGTAGCGGAATAGGACCCGGAGGGTCGCGAGGGTGACCCCGAAGGTCATCCAGTACCAGGCGGGGCGCCGCCACCGCAGGAGACCCGCAGTGACGACGACCAGCGCCAGGGCGACAGTCGGCCACGTCATGGCTCAGGCCGTCTTCGGCTCTGAGGCACCTGCAGCCAGCGAGGTGACCGCGACCGCGCGGAAGGCGATCCCGTGCCGCTTCTGCCCGTTGAACTCGTTCTCCCACGGCCGGGCGATCAGGCCCGTCAGCGCCACCGGAGTACCCATCACCAGGTCACCGCTGATGCCGGTCTCCGGCACGGTCACGGTCAGGATCTCGACCTCACCGTTCGCCGCGAACATCACGTCGACCGTCATCAGGTCGGCGCCGGTCTCGGCGTCGGTGGCGATCTCGCCGGAACGGCGGTCACGGATCTTCTTCTGCGGGGGCTGGGCGACCATCACGGTAGCGGCGGAGGTGTCGACGGGAATCTGACGCATCGTCTGTTCTCCTGATCTCTGGCGGCTTTCGAACCGACCGCTCGTCGGTGAGATCAGGAGACCGCGGAAGGTGGTGGACGTATCACGGTCCGTATGGACGTTTGGGGACGTCTGAGCTATCGTCAAAACGTCCCCGAGACGTCCTAGGAGAGGGCACGTCATGGCGAACGAGCGTCTGCGCGCGGCGATTTCGGCGAAGGGAGAGACGATTCAGTCTGTAGCCGAACACGTCGGAGTCGATCCGAAGAGCGTGGAGCGCTGGATCACGACGAACCGCACACCGCACCGGGGACACCGCTGGAAGGCCGCGAGCTTCCTCGGCGTCGATGAGGTCTACCTGTGGCCCACCGTCGAGAAGCAGACCGAATCGGCGAGCACCTCCGAGCTGATCACCTACTACCCGCACCGCGGCGCGGTACCGGCAGCGCTGTGGTCATCACTGATCGAGAAGGCGAGGGACCAGGTAGAGATCCTCGTCTACGCGGGGTTGTTCCTGTTTGATAGCCACCCCGACCTTCCGGACCAGTTGGCCGAGAAGGCCAAGGCGGGGGCAACGGTCCGCGTCCTGCTCGGCGACCCCGACTCGGACATGGTGCGTCAGCGGGGCGAAGAGGAAGGCATCGGCGGTGACCTGGCCGCGCGTGCCCGGATAACGCGACGCTACCTCGAACCCGCCATGACGACGCCCGGCGTCGAAGTGCGACTACACGACACGATCCTCTACAACTCCATCTATCGGTTCGACGACGATGTGCTGGTGAACCCGCACGTACTCGGCGCACCGGCCGGGCAGAACCCTGTGCTGCACTTCCGCTACATCCCCGGCGCCCGCACGTTCCGGCACTACATGCGGAGCTTCGACTACGCGTGGGAGCGCGGTCGGCCTTCTTGACCACGAACGCCCTCGGGGGCCGGGGCTGCGGGTGCCGGCGGAACCGGCACCCGGTCCCCGGCCGACTCGGTTCGGCAGCTCGGCGTGCAAAGCTGGGGACATGGCCCGAGTCGACTACTTCAACGATCCGAACGCCCCGAAGGCGAACAGCATCGTCCCGTCCGTGACCGCGGTCGCGCTCAACGACGCCGGGGAAGTCCTGCTGATCCACAAAACGGACAACGACCTTTGGGCACTGCCCGGCGGCGGAGTCGATCTCGGCGAGTCAGCCCCCGATGCCGCCGTACGGGAGACCAAGGAAGAGACCGGATTCGACGTCGAGGTGACGGGCCTGGTCGGCATCTACACCAACCCGGCCCACGTCCTGGCCTACGACGACGGCGAAGTGCGCCAACAGTTCTCGATCTGCTTCCACGCCCGGATCATCGGCGGCGAGCTGCACACGAGCAGCGAGAGCAAGGAGGTGGCGTTCGTCCACCCCAGCCAGCTGGACAGCCTGAACATCCATCCGTCGATGCGGATGCGGATCGACCACGGATTGGCCAAGCGAGCTGAGCCCTACATCGGCTGATCACCGAGGCGAGCGCGAGTCCGCTCGATGGCAGCGGCGAGGTACGGGCGCGCCTTGCTGATCGCGGTATGCACGACGCTGCCCACCTCGTACCGCTCCAAGATCTCGTCCGCACGCTGATCGAAGTCGAAGGACTGCCCGGCCGGACCGGTCGTCATGTCGGCGTAGATCAACGCATCCAAGACGGGAGAGTCCTCCCGCTCGTACACGGCCAACTCCTCAGTTAGGCCACGCTGTTCGGCTTCGTACACAGCGCCGGAGTGGTGAGCGACCAGCCGCACAAGACGAGACGGAGCCCCAAGCCTCTCCAAGTGCCGTGCGCCGTCGAGGGGATGGAACCCGGTGTCCCGCAGCTCTGGCGCATAGCCGATGTCATGGAGCCATGCAGCGACGACGAGTAGATCGCGGTCCTCTTCGGACACAGCCGCGGATACTTCGCGCGCTCGAGCCGCCACGGCCTGAGTGTGCAGCCAGCGGTTCCCGAGCGGAGGCAAGAGCGACTCGGCCAGCTCGGCCGCGCCTTGGGGCGTGTCCAGTCCAGAGGGCATAGATCGCACCGTAGCCCAGACGGGCAGGTCGCCGACAGTCTGGGACGGGATGTCCCAAGATCGCGGACAGACTTTCCCTACATCATCAAGGCCCGCGCATGGCGCGGGCGCGCGCCGCCTCTGCGGCGCGGCCTGCCTCCTGTCTGCGCCCCGGCTGGCCGCGCCCGGCGGCGCGCTCGGCGGCTGCGGGCACGTCGTGGGGAGAAACCGTCTGTGGCTGGGGCGGTCGGCTCCACGGCTTTAGGCAGCCACTTTGGGGCGAGCCTCTAAGATCATGGCCCCAACGTCGTGCTTTACCGGGCAGGTCCACAGACTGCCCGACGCGCCGGAAGCTTACGGGGCCATGATCACTCGCCCCAAAGCAGCTCCAGCCCAAAGCCGCTCCGCCTACTCTGCCCTACTCCGCCAAACAAGCCGGAGCTTACATTCGTACGCAGGTACGGCACTTTGCGAACTACTTCGCCTGCTTGCCCATACACGCAGTTTCCAGCTCTTCCACAAGCCTTACTACAGAGCTACTTGGGTTTGGGGGATTGTGCTGGTCCTTTATTTCAGCACACTTACCTGCTCGCACCTTTGCGTAGCCGACACGATCGTAAGGGAAATCCGGCGGCAACGACTTCCCAAGGACCCCGAACTTCTTCAATCTTTCAGATAAATCGCTTGCCGTGGACCAAGCGGTGCGTTCCTCAAAGTGCCAGACTAGCCAAACCTCAAAGCATGGATTACTCACGGCAAGGCCTAAGTTGCTTTTCGCCGCGAGTCTGCATGCCTGCGGAAGTGTGGCATGTTCATCAACGTCCACGACACACCAAACCGAGTCGTAAGGGTCACCGTCGCGCATCTCCTTAAGCCGACGAGACTCTGCCTCTTGGACAACACGTAGCGGATCGCGGCCGATACCAACCGGCTTCACTGAAACGACCTGCACGGCTTGTGCATTTAGATGAGCTGCCAAGCTTTCGAAGTACTGAGGCTCTGTCTTGACACCTTCTGCAACTATGAGAATGCGCCTATTTTCCGTTCGCTTGTTGCGCGACTTCGAAATCTTCTGCGAACCTCTGACTTGGCGACGACTCACCCATGCTCCCCAACCACCAGCGAAGCTCGAAGATCTTCCCACGAGACGTTAGGTACTGCCCCATAGCGACCGCTTAGGTAGCGACGTTCCAGGTTATGATCAGCCTTCACAGAGAAGTCCGTCAAGGGGTAGTACTCTGACGCCCCGTCACCTCGCTTCTCGGCGAGCCATACATCCTCCTTCTCCAATGCGCCGCCGGCCAAGTGTCCCATCAGGGATGTGTCATGCGAAGCGAAGATCAGTTGAGCACCCAGTGAGTTGATCTCCTCATCTTTGAACAGCGAGATGAACGCAGACGTGAGCCGGGGGTGCAGGCTAGCGTCGATTTCATCGACCACATACACATCGCCGCTCTCAATTGCCCTTACGGCAGGGATCGCCAAAGAAAGCCACGCAACGGTCCCGCTGCTTTCGCTATCAATGTCTAGGACGTAATCCTCACTTTCACCCCTATGCCAGAACATGATTTTGCGCTGCACATCCTCTATGAAAGGCTTCAGGTTGTCCTCATTCGTCAATTGTTCATTCGACAGCCCTTCGGCGATAGAGGTCACAATCTTGACGAACTTCTGCAGCTCCTCCTCCTTCATTTGAACATTCTCAACCGTTAGTCGAGAAATGCCGAGGTCTGCGAACTTCAGGAGCCGCTCGGCTCGGCGACGAACGTCGTCACCTTCCATCCAGCGCTTAATCGCTCTGATGCGACTATCCTGATCACGCTCCGAGTAGGCAGCATAATCAATGCGCCTCGCAAGGTAATGATGAATACGTCGAATCTCTTCGTGATTAACCTTGCTGGCTACCGACAGGTACAGGTTCATTCTGTCGACCAGTCGGCCGATCCGGACGTTTTCGCCTTTCAAGTGACGCCCGAAAGTCACATCCGCGCCGAGTGGCCCAGAACGCTCGAATAGAATCCGCCGACGCCCCTCAGGGAATGAATGTAGCCACTCTGCTCGAATGCCACTCGAGTCACTCTCAAATCCGTATACGTAGCGAACTTCTCGCAGCGTGAAGTCAAACTCATATGCAGAAGACAACCTCGCGCATTCGGCATCGAGCCGAAACGGAAGATATGGGAAAGATTCCTTATCGCTCCAGTCGGCGGAATTACGAATGACGTTGAGGGCGAAGGACATAGCATGCAACAGATTGGTCTTTCCTGAAGCATTGGAGCCGAAGATTCCCACTACGCGATTCGTCGCTGACCGCCAGTCACCGTCGAACGGCCTCACTCCCTCGAAGGTCGACTTGGTGAGCACCAGCTCCACAGAATCACGGATGGAGCGGTGGTTGGTGACGCGGAAGCGGAGAAGCATGATCACATCACCCTTATGCTTGCAGTTTCGAGGCTTCTGCTGACGTTTTTCGTCCAATCGGTCACTGAGACTGTACCCTGAGCAACAGGCACGGAACCAGCATCTGCCTGGCACGTCGAACCCGTTCGCCACAAGCTGAGGACGCCTGCGTTCGCGGGTCAGTCACGTCCTTCGTTGCAGGTAGACGCGACCTGAGGTGTTGTCTGAACGTCACCTCGCAGCTCCAGATCCTTCTACTCCGGGGGCTGGCTGGGCCCGCGCCGGTCACACTAGCCAGTCGTTAGGACGGGCCCGTGGTCCTTCGTCCAACAGTGCGTGGGCCGCCCAATGCGTCGCGTCGCAGGTGCCAGCGAGTTGGCGAGCTAGTTCGCCGAGCGCGATCAAACCCCTGCCTGACATCCACCCGACGTCAACGACGCCCGACAACAGGAGCTCCGAGCGGCTGTGGGCGGCCTCGTCTCCCATGCCTCCGGGCTCGTGAGGCTCCGTTGGTGGAACTCCCGATGCGGCACCCATAGGAGTGCGGTCGACGGCAGTGACGGCAGCAGTGACGGCAACACCGCCGGACGGCAGCGGCACTCGACAGTCCAACTCGGCGCTGGCGAAGCGTCAGCGACCCAGCGCACCGAGGCCTGCCCGCATCTTCTAAGCGCCTGGCCGCGGTTGAGTGTTGCCGGGGCGCCTAGCGTGTGCGCCGGGATCGCTGCCGATGCGCACGGTGACTCCGTGCCTGCCGAGATGATCGGCACAATGCCTGCCATGGACACAGGGGGCGTAGCACTGGTGGGCGCGTGTGCAGGAGTGCTGGGCGCAGCGGTCGGGGCTGCTGGGGCGATCTTCTCGGCCATCATCAGCGGCCGGAGTCAGAGCCGGGCGCAACACTCGCATTGGCGTCGACAGGTGCGAAGGGATGCCTACAAGGATCTGCTGCGTGTGGCCAATGCTGTGCGCAGGGAGCTAGCCCCGAGAAGTAGCGCCCTCAGGCAAGACACGCGCTTGCCCGGTACCTTCGACACCAGTCAGCTGATGGCCGAGCTATGGGATGCCAGCATCACCGTTCAGCTTGAGGGCCCCTCGAGGGCCGCCGTGGTAGCCCGCGAGCTCGCGTACGCCCTTGGCGACTGGGACGGAGCTGTGCTGATGCAGCATTACGCTGGGGAATTTCAGCAGCGTCACCCTGAGCTAGAAGCCCTTCCCACAGACCTTATGGCTTTGAAAGAGGAAGTCGAGCAGCTGCTGACGAACTTCACGCTAGTAGCTCGTGACGCTCTCGATGAGGGAGACGAGGTGCGGCCCGGGCGGTGACCCCCCAAATCGAGGGGCGGTCTGACATCCACAGCTGACATCAACGACGCCGGACGGGGGCGTACACCAGCACCTCTGCCCGGCCTTCGCTCCAGCCGACGGCAGCAGTCGGAACCGGCTCGAATCGAACTTGTAAAGCGGTGGTCAACACGAGTGCTGTACAGCAGCTACCACCACCGGAGTCCTCGAAGCTCACGCGCCATACGTGAGATCCCTGCCACCGCTGGCCTCGATCAGCCAAGACAGCGAACCGCTGCCGAATGGCCAACCGGTGGTGGCTACCTCAACCCAGCCGCTGCCCGGCTCGTCTGACCCCGCGTCCCACCACCACCAGCTGCGGTCGTCGCCCATGCCCTCCTCGGTTGGGTCGAAGTAGTAGAGCCAGCCTGACAGCGTCCAAGGCCCTTGACTGAACTCCGCCTTCTGCTCGGGCGTCATCGCCTGCCACTTCCGGAGCCAGGCCTGGGCGTCGAATGGCAGGCCAGCCCCCGACTCCGCGTGCTCCGGCGCGCACCGCTGCACGAACCATGCCGGCAGCAGCTCCGACCACCGCTCGAAGGCGGGCCAGTCATCCGTCCGCTCGACCACGGACGTCAGCACAGCACGGGCATCTGCGATGACCTGTGCCGGATTTTCGGCAGCGAACCGGACCCGCACGAGAAACGGCCTTTGCTGACTGTCATCAGCTCCGAAGCCGGTTCGCAGACGCCGAAGCTCGCCCTTGATGATCTCCACGGCGAAGAAGTGTGCACTACCACCGGCTTGGTCGCACGCGAAAAGGCCAGCGAATGCGTGTCGAAGTCGGCATGCGAGGCTACTCCAGGCCGTACAACTTCCCAGGTCAGTGGCCCACTGCGGGGAAACCAGAAGTGGCTGAACTGGCTCCAGCAGCCAGACGTGGGTCAGCTTTCCTCGTCCTCGACCATACCGATGGCGACGGGAAACGACTCCAGGAACTCGCGCCGTGCCGGATCTTGCTCCGCTTCGGCCAAGTCCACGAGCACCTGCAAGAGCCGTTCGCGTTGGTCTGAGGGCAATTGCAGCAGCACCCAGCCCACGCTCTCCATCATCTTCACCGCGGAGTCCGGATCCACTTCCTCGTCGCCGCAGCTGTCCAGCCACCAAACGATGTCAACGAGCAGGCCGGTGAGTGCCGGCACGAGCGGCTCCGTGTCAGTCATCCGTGCAACGTAGCCGATCCCTACGACACTGCTTCCTTGCGGGTTCCCGGTCAGCCATCAACGCCCCGGGCCGTCTCTGGGCCGTGCGAGGTCAGCCGACGCCGACCAACAACAACAGAAGCCCACGGCATCCGACCTGGTCAGAGCCGTGGGCTTCTTCTGCCTCGCTGGTCAGCGGGACCGCTGATTAATACACCGGCTTGTGCGGCTCGATCTGGTTGACCCAGCCGATCACGCCGCCGCCCACGTGGACGGCGTCGGAGAAGCCCGCCGACTTCAGGACGGCGAGGACTTCCGCACTGCGGACACCCGTCTTGCAGTGCAGGACGATCTTCTTGTCCTGCGGGAGGGTCTCCAGGGCGGTGCCCATCAGGAACTCGTTCTTCGGGATCAGCCTGGCGCCCGGGATGGAGACGATCTCGTACTCGTTCGGCTCGCGGACGTCGATGATGTCGATGTTCTCGCCGTCGTCGATCCACTCCTTGAGCTGCTTGGGAGTGATCGTGGAGTCGGCGGCCGCCGCCTGGGCCTCCTCGGAGACGACGCCGCAGAACGCCTCGTAGTCGATGAGCTCGGTGACGGTCGGGTTCTCACCGCAGACCGCGCAGTTCGGGTCCTTGCGGACCTTGACCTGGCGGTACTGCATCTCCAGGGCGTCGTAGATCATCAGCCGGCCGACCAGCGGCTCGCCGATGCCGGCGAGAAGCTTGATCGCCTCGTTCACCTGGATGGAGCCGATGGACGCGCACAGCACGCCGAGGACGCCGCCCTCCGCGCAGGAGGGGACCATGCCCGGCGGCGGGGGCTCCGGGTACAGGCAGCGGTAGCAGGGGCCGTGCTCCGACCAGAAGACGGAGGCCTGGCCGTCGAAGCGGTAGATCGAACCCCACACGTACGGCTTGTTCAGCAGCACGCACGCGTCGTTGACCAGGTAGCGGGTCGCGAAGTTGTCCGTGCCGTCGACGATGAGGTCGTACTGGCTGAAGATGTCCATCACGTTCTCGGCCTCGAGCCGCTCCTCGTGAAGGACCACGTTCACGTAGGGGTTGATGCCCTTGACCGTGTCGCGCGCGGACTCGGCCTTCGAGCGTCCGATGTCGGCCTGGCTGTGAATGATCTGCCGCTGCAGGTTCGACTCGTCGACCTCGTCGAACTCCACGATGCCGAGCGTTCCCACGCCCGCCGCGGCCAGGTACATCAGCGCCGGCGAGCCCAGACCGCCGGCGCCCACACACAGCACCTTGGCGTTCTTCAGCCGCTTCTGCCCGTCCATCCCGACATCGGGGATGATCAGGTGGCGGGAGTACCTGCGGACCTCGTCTACGGTGAGCTCGGAAGCCGGCTCGACCAGGGGTGGCAGCGACACGGGGACTCCGTTGGTCGGTCAATCACTACGGTTGTTCTCCTGGTAACACTGCCACGCCCTTCTTCATTCCGAGACACCCGTTCCGAGACGCGAGACGATGTCGTCCCAGTAGCCGGGCATGGCCTCCCAGGGGACGGTGCGGCCGCCGCGGTCCGTGCGGTCGGTGAACCAGATGGTGGCGGCGCCCTGCCAGCGGGCGATGCGCAGCGCCTCCTCGAGGTGGCCGCGGGGCACGCCGTGCACGAAGTGGCAGAAGCGCTCGGGCGGGTGCTCGGCGGTCCACTCGGCGACCTGCGACCAGCGGTAGTCGCTCCAGGAGCCGGAGAAGGTGACCAGTTGGTCGGCGTGTTCGGCGTATCCGGGATACGGGTGGCTGCCGTGGCCCAGGACGATGTGCCCGTGGCCGAGGAGCGCACGCAGCGTGGTGACCGTTCGGCCGGTCTCGGAAAGGAGGGCGCGTTCGGTGGGGCAGCGGTCCAGGAGGAAGCCGTCGACCTGGTACCAGTCGAGATAGCGGTACGCCTCGGAGATCAACTCGCTGAAGGGGCGGGCGCCCCAGACGACGTCGAGGTGACCGAGAACACGGACGCCGGCGGTGTGCAGTCGCCCCGCGGCCTGCAGGCAGTACGGGTCGGGCCGGGTGCCGGGACCGTTGCTCACGTTGAGGGCGGCCCAGTGCACCGGGGTGCCCGGACGGGCGAGTGCGCCCCACTCCTCGGGGGCGAGGAGGGGGTGCGCATAGCCGGGGGTGCCGAGGCCCAGGCCCAGGTCGGTGCTCGCGGTGCTCGCCGGGGTGTCGGTCAGATGCGGCATGCCGCCTCCATCCAGATGTCCGCGAGGGACTCCTCGAGGTTGATCCGGGGCCGCCAGCCGAGCCGGTCGCGGGCGGTGCGGACATCGGCCTGCTGCCAGCTGCCGCAGCCGTCCGGGTAGGGGTAGGCGACCGGGACGGCGTGCTCGGGGTCTCCCCGGTGGTGGCCGAGGACCGGCCGCACCGGGCTGGGAGGGCCGTCGAGTTCGTGCAGGGCGCCGCCGTAGCCGGCCACGCGGGCGAGGACGGCGGCGGCGTCACGCAGGCGCACGGCGCGGCCCGAGCCGATGTTGATAACGCCCTGGGCGGCGGAGAGGGAGGCGGCGTGGACGGCGCGGGCGACGTCGCGTACGTCGACGAAGTCGCGCTGGACGCCGAGGCCGCCGAGCTTGAGTTCGCCGTCGCCGGACTGCATGGCGCGGCGCAGGGCTTCGGCGAGGCGGCCGAGCGGGGATCCGGCGGGGGTGCCCGGCCCGGCGGGGGAGAACACGCGGAGCACGACGGCGTCGAGCCCGGAGCCGAGGACGAGTTCGGTGGCGGCGAGCTTGCTGACGCCGTACGGGCCGCCGGGGCGCGGGACCGCGTCCTCGGCCGTGGAGGAGCCGGGCTGGCTGGGTCCGTACTCCGCGCTGCAGCCGATCTGCACCAGGCGGGCCCCGCAGCCGCTGCGGCGCAGGGCCTCGCAGACGGTGGCCACGGCGACGGTGTTGTGCCGGGTGAGTTCGCGGGCGCCCCCGCGGATGGCACCGGCGCAGTTGATGACGACTCCGGGGTGCACGGCGTCCAGGAAGCGGGTGAGTGCGCCGGGGCTGCCGGCGGCGAGGTCGAACCGTACGTCCGCGTCGTCGCCGCGTCCCAGCGCGGTGAGCTGGACGGCCGGGTCGGCGAGCAGGCGGTCGGCGACGAAGCGGCCGATGTACCCGTTGGCTCCGATCAGCAGGACCCTCATCGGGCGGCTCCCGGGGCGGACTCTCCGGTTCGGGAGGTGATCATCTGGCGTTTCTCCTTACGAGGGTGGTGCCGTGGGATGAGAGAGGCCCCGCGGTGTCGGCCCCGCGGGAGGGGGTGCCGGGGATCGGGTCCCGGGCGGCAGTCGCGGCTCCATGAGTTCCAGTGGTCATGGGCCGACGGCTCAGGGTGATCCGGGCGGCCGGGCGTGGGCCGAGGCCCGGGTCAGGGTGCGGGTCGCGTGGATCAGCAGGGTCAGGACGGCCGGGGCGCAGACGAGGGCCGGCACGGCGTCGGCGCCCCAGGCGTCGGTCAGGGTCTCGACCGGCGTGACCAGCGCGGAGCAGCCGGGGAGCCGGGCGGCGAAGACCGTGGCCAGGGCGGTCGCCTCGGCGGCGGCCGCGGTGCCGAGGACGACGGTCGGGGCCCGCCTGGCGCCGTGGACGGCGAGCAGCCGGGCGAGCAGCAGGAGTGCGCCCAGGGCACCGGCTCCCAACGAGACGGCGGGTGCGCCGAGGAGGGCTCCGGTGAGCGCGAGCAGCGCGGCGAGGGCGGCCAGGAAGAGTGCGAACACGCCGAGGAACAGCGGGGTGACGGAGGCCGTGAACTCCTCGAAGCCGCGGCTCGCGGCGAGTCTGCGGCGGGCGTGGACGGCGAAGAGGCGGGCGCACCAGGCGGCCGGGCCGCAGGCCAGAGCGAGTGCCAGGACGGGCGCGGTCGCCAGGGGCCAGGGGCCGTCGGGGCCGCCTTCCAGGGCGGCGCGCAACAGGCCGTCGCCGAGGAGGGCGTAGGCGAGCAGCCAGTGTGTCCACACGCGCGCGGACATGGTGTGGGCGGGTGCGCGCAGCGGGCCACGGCCGAGCGCCACGCGCAGGCCGAGCGCGACCGCGAGGGCGCCGAGTACGGCGACGGCGAGGTGGGCCCGGCCCTCGGTGGCCCGCAGGCCGAGGACGGCGGCGGCGCACAGGGCACCCGGGAGCAGGGCGAGGACGGCCCATGCCCGGTGCTCGCGGGGGCCGCCCGTGGGGGCGGGGCGCGGTGGGGGCCGGTCGTCGTCGCGGGGTACGCGCGCGTACATCTCCTCGGCGAGCGAGAAGACGTCCCGGTGCCGGTAGCGGGCGGCGGCCCGGTCGGTCAGTCCGTGGGCCTCCAGACCGGCCGCGATCTCCAGCGGGTCGACGGCCCGTTCGCACAGCTCGCGGTGCCGGTGCATGAGCGCCTTGACGGGGTCGGCGGCGCCCCTGCGGGCGGGGGGCTTGCGGGCGGGGTCCGCGCTCCCGGCGTCCGCGGCGCGCACGGCACCGGCGGTATGGGGCGCGGCCTCCGCTACGACGGCTTGGGGCGCTCGATCCGCCGTGATGGCCCCTGTGCTCGCCTCCGTCGTCTCCTCCGCGCTCGCGTACGCGCCCTCCGCCCCCAGGTCCCATTCCTCGGGCCTTGTGTCCCAGGCGTCGGAGCGGGGCCGTTCGCCCACGTCTCTCACGTCTCTCATCGCGCGCCCTCCGCTGCCGGAACGGCTGCGTGCGGCCACATGGCGGCGCGTACGGGTGTCGGCGCGGCGTCCTGGGCGCATGCCCAGCGGGGTCGGGCGCCGGGGAGCCGGGGCTCGGTCCAGCCGCCGGGCAGATGGGCCTCCGCGGGCGCTCCGAACGGCAGGGGTTCGCCCGCGTCGTCCACCACGACCCGCCGTACCGGTGCGTGGGAGACGATCTCCAGGTAAATGCCGTGAAATGCCGCCACGTTCTGCTCGACCGTGAACAGTTCGAGGGCTCGTGCGCGGGCGGCCGCGCCGAGGCGCTCACGGCGCGCGGGGTCGCGCAGCAGTGCCAGGCACGCCTCCGCGAGCGCCCGCGGGTTGCGCGGCGGGACCACGAGGCCGGTGCCTCCGATGACCTCCACCACCGCGCCGACATCCGTGGACACCGTCGCGCGACCGCAGAACATGGCCTCCACCAGGCTGATCGGAAACCCTTCGACGACGCTCGACAGGACGACGACCGCCCCGGCCGCGTAGGCCTCCGCCAGATCGGGCACCTCGGGGCCGCCGATCTCCTCGAAGGACACCGGGTTGTCGCCTACGGCGTGCACGCCCTCCGCCTCGTCCGGGAACAGCTGCGCGGCCAGGGCCCTGCACCGTCCGAGGTACTCCGCCCCCTCAGCGTCCGCCGCGGTCCCGACGACACGCAGCCTGGCCTTCGGCTCCGCCTTGCGGATCTCCGCGAAGGTGTGGAGCAGGCAGACCAGGTCCTTGGCGGGTTCGACACGGCCGACCCAGACCAGGGTGTGATCCGCGCGGTCGGCGGCCTCGCCCACCTCCGCGAAGCGGGACGCCTCCATGCCGGGGTAGACGGTGCGCACCTTGGCGCGGTCGGCGCCGCACCGCTCCTGCCAGCGCCGGGCGTGGGCGTTGCCGGGCGTGACGCAGGCGGCCCGCCGGTAGACCTCGGCGGCCAGACGGCGCTGGAAGGAGGCGAGCAGCGCGCGCACCGGGCGCGTCTCGTCCTTCGCGCCCAGGTAGTGCGCCCGCAACCGTACGCCGTACTCGGTGACCAGCAGCGGAATGCCGGCGAAGTGCCCGGCGAGCAGCCCGGGCAGGGCCGCGGCGGCGCCCGACGTGGCGTGGCAGAGGTCGACGGAGCCGAGTCCGTCGTCCTCGTACCAGTCCAGCGAGAGGGGGCGCAGGGCGCGTTCGACGAATGCGGCCACCTCCAGCAGATCGGGGACGCCCGCCGCGTGCGCCGCCCGGAGGGCACCCGGCGCGCGGCAGGCGCCCTCCAGCGCGCGTACGGCGGTCTCGGAACGCAGCGCGCGGGCCAGTCCGCCCTCGTCACGGGCGAGTTCGGCGAGCGCGTAGAGGGCACTGCCGAAACGGTCCGCCTCGGGGCCGGCCGGTTCGGACGCCCCCTGCGGCGCCCCTGGCTCCGGTGCCGCGCACAGGGCGGCGGCCAGCTCCCCGTACGCCTCGGTGAACCGTCGCCGCGCCCGGCGCCCGTAAGCGACCCCGTCGTCCTGCGCGGTCCACAGGGGTGCCGTGCGTACCCGGCCGACGTGCGGCGGCAGCGGGATCCAGCCATCGGCCTCCTGCCGCTCGGTGCGGCAGAGCGCGTAGACGTCGAACTCGTGCTGCCGAAGTCCGCGCACGAGCCGGTCGCACCAGAGCCTGGCGTCACCGCTCACATACGGATAGCCACCCTCCGTAAGCAGTCCGATGCGCACGTGTGCACCCCCGATCTCCCGTAGGGAGCCGCCGTCGTCCGGCGGCCCGCAGCGGGACGAACGTACGCGGACGGGGCGGTGGCGCGACGGACGGTTGTCCGTCGCGCCACCAAAAGGGGTGAACGGGCGTAACTTTCCCGCACAGGCCGCGTTCGATCGCGCTAGGTCCTGTCGTCGGACTCCCGTCGTTCACCCGGGGGCCGGCTCATGGCTCACTTTCGGCCGTGCGGCCGGGTCACGCGGCGGTGAGCTCCCTGCGGGCCGTGCGCCGTTCGGCCGCGACCGCCGGATCCAGCGCGGGGACGGCCGCGAGAAGCTGCTTGGTGTACGGGTCCCTGGGCGACTCGTACACCTCCTCGGTGCGGCCGTACTCGACGATCCGGCCACGCCGCATCACCGCGACCCGGTCGCTGACCTGGCGCACGACGGCGAGGTCGTGCGCGATGAACACGAGTGCCGGCGCGAGTTCGCGCTGCAACTCGGCGAGCAGGGCGACGACCTGCGCCTGCGTGGTGACGTCCAGCGCGGAGCCCGGCTCGTCGCAGACGATGACGCGCGGTTCGGCGGCGAGTGCCCGCGCGATGCCGACGCGCTGGCGCTGACCGCCGCTGAACTCGTGCGGGTACCGGTCGTAGTGCGCCCCGTCGAGGCCAACCCGCTCCAGCAGCTCGCGCACGCGCCCTCGGACGCGCTGCTCGTCCTGCTCCCCACGCGCCCGCAGCGGGTCGGCGATGGACTCGCCCACGCTGCGCCGGGGGTTGAGGGAGGAGACGGGGTCCTGGAAGACCATCTGCACGGCCGGGTCCACCCCTGCCCGTGCGATGACCCCGTGGCGGACCTCGCCGGCCGTGGGTTCCAGCAGCCCGACCAGCATGCGCCCCAGGGTGGTCTTGCCGCTGCCGCTCTCCCCCACGATGCCGAGGGTCTCCCCGCGCCGCACCGTCAGCGACACGTCGTCGACGGCGGCGAACTTGTGAGACGGATCTGGTCAGACGTTTGCCTCGGCGCCGGGTCGTCGAAAAAGCGTGAACCGGTGTCGGCGCATGCCGACGGTCACGGAAGAGAGAGGAAAGGCGCGACGTGAACGCCTGAGGCGGGCGTCAGCGACAGTGGATGTCGACCACGCAGAGCGCGGTCACGCCGATGAGCGCCAGCTCGATGGCGGCGCGACGGGTGGCATGACGGGGCGACATGGGGAGCAAACGAAGTTTCAGTGTGTCAATGTGACGAGAGCTGCCACCGTCAACTCCCGGGGTACGGCCAGGGATTGGGACGACAGTGGATTCCGTCGTGGTCGAGGAACTTGGTCTGCTGCTGCATGACCGGGGCGAGCTCGCCGTTCTTGTCGCAGGTCACATGGCCGTAGCCGAGGCGGTGGCCGACCTCGTGGTTGATCAGCATCTGACGGTAGGCGTGAATTTCGTCACCGTACGTCGTCGAGCCCTGCGCCCAGCGATAGGCGTTGATCATCACGCGCTCGGTGGAGGCGGAGTCACAGGAGACGTTGTCCTCCGTGGTGTCGAGACCCGACTTCGCGCACCAGGCGGCGGTGGTGCCGGGGCCGGCCAGCGTGATCACGAAATCGGGCTTGCCGGAGTGGATGCGCTCGAAGGTACGGGCGCCGTTGTGCGCCCAGCTGCGGTCGTCGTTGAGGGTCTTCTGCACGGCCTGGGCGAAGAGTTCGCCGTCGAGGCCGAGACCGTTCTCGACGTCCACACGGTAGGTGTACTTCCGTCCGGTGCCGGGTGCCTTGGCGGTGCCGGGGACCGCGGAGAACGTGCCGGGTCCCTTCAGCGTGGCGCTGAGCGGGTACGTCGTGTCCATCGCCTGCTCGTACGTCAGCGGAGTCGCGCTGGGCGAGACCGAGACGGTGGGGTCGGCGCCGGTGACCGGGCCGGAGGTGTCGCGGGCCTGGTCGGTGGCGGCCCGGGACGGTGCGGCGGCGCGGTGCTGTCCGGCGAGGAACTGGCCGGCGACGACGACCGCGAGCACGGTGGTCACGGCGGCGGCCACGATCCCGGCGTACGAGCGTCCCCTGCCGCCCCTGCCGCGTGCCGCCTCACCGGTCCCGGTGGGCGACGCGGCCTCCTCGGTCTGCGCGCCGGGGTGGCGTTCGCCGGTCAGGGGTGCGTGGGGGGCGCGACCGGTGCGACGCGGCGTGAAGACGTCCTCGTCCTCGTCGAACGCGTCGAGGTACTCCTGACGGGGGCCAGGCTGCGACCGCTGCCGCGGGATACGGGGCACGGCACCTTGGCGCGGCACCTCCTGGGCCGCGCCGGCCCTGAAGTCTCCCCAGGCGCCGCCGTCCTCGCGATGCTCTGGGTGACCGCCGCGGGCCTGAAGGGCACCGTCGGGAATGCGGGGCACGCCATGGGCGGGGGTGCCGTCGGCGAACCGCGGGACTCCTAGGGCGGGCGTCCCGTCGGCCGTACGACGCGTGCCGCCGACCGCCGCTCCCCGTGGCGAACCCTCCGCCGCGGATATGCCCGGCACCACCTCCGTGTCACCGTTCGTCCCGTCGCCCCGCCCCTTGCGGCTGTGTCGTCCCACGCCGCGTCTCAGCTCCTCGTGTCCGCCGTGCCGGTGTCGTCGCTCGCCGTGTCCTGCGTGGAGGTCCCGGTGTCCTGCGTGGGGGTCCCGGCGGAAGTCCCGCCCGTCGCCGCCGAACCCGCGCTCGCCGGGCCCGCGCCCGACTCGCCCGCGCCCGACTCGCCCGCGTCCGTGAGGAGTTCGCGGAACGCCCCGGCCACCACGTCCGGGTATTCCATCATCGCGACATGCCCCGCCTCGGGCAGGGTCAACAGGCGGGAGTCGCGGAAGGCACGGGCCGCGCGCTGGGCCTTACGGAACGACACCAGCTGGTCCCGGCCGCCGTAGACGAGCAGCGTCGGGGCGAGGACCCGCTCCGCCTGGCGCCACAGCCCGTGCTGTCCGCCCAGCGTGTATGCGTTCACGATCCCGCGTGCCGAGCGTGCCATCGCGTCCCAGAAGTAGGGCAGCCTCAGCCGCCTCTCCATCTCCTCCACCGCGTTGCGGAAGCCCTCCGGCGTGACCCGTCCGGGGTCGCCGTAGCACAGCGCCATGACCCCGCGGACGCGCTGTTCGGCCGTCCACTCCTTGGTGTACCGGGTGAACAGGGCGGCGACCCCGGGCAGCGCGAGCAGGCCCGTCGGTATGGCGCCCCGCTGGACGAGGATCTCGGGGAGCGCGGGTGAGACGAGCGTGAGCGTGCGCACGAGATCGGGGCGGACGGCCGCCACGCGCGTGGCGACGGCTCCGCCCATCGAGTTGCCGAACAGGTGCACAGGACCGCGTCCGGCCGCGTCGAGATAGCGGATGACCGCGCGCGCGTGCCCGGTGACGGAGTAGTTGCCGTCGTCCGGCGGCGGTGAGTCGCCGAAGCCCGGCAGATCGACGGCCTCGCCGTCGACGTGACCGTCGAGCAGCGCCATCAGCGCCGACCAGTTCTGGGAGGAACCTCCGAGTCCGTGGACGTACAGCGCGGGCGGCAGCTCCTCGTGCCGCGGTGGTCTCGACCGCACCGTCAGCGTGATCCCGGGCAGCGCCACCGACCTGAGCCGCTCGCCTTCCTCGACCCTGACGGGTGCCACCTTCGGGAGAACATTGGCGGCCGCGACGGACGGCAACTCGGTCGGAGACATGCGGCAATGTTACGAGACGATCACATAGTGGTTCGTGTGTTCGCTGTCACAACGGCCGGGGTCCGCCCGTCGGATCAGGCCGGGCGACGCCCGGCGTGAAGCGTCCCCTGCCCCACGCGCAGCCTCTCACCACACATAGCGTCCGGTTCCTGTGTCTCCTAGGCTCGTAGCAGGGCACCCGCACATGGACCCCGCCTCTTCAGGGACGTTCCAGAAGTGCCAGGAGTTCTAGGAAGGGAGCCCATCATGGCCGTAGACCCCACTGATCCCGAGACGTTCGAGGACGAGGCGGACGACGCCGCCGAACTCGACGTGGAGGCCCCGGAGAACGACGCCGCCGAACAGCACGCCGAACTGGCCCCCGAGCGGGACGAGACCCCGACCGGGGATGACATCCTGCGCGCCAACGAGGCGGACCTCGCGGAGCAGGCACGCATCGTCGCCCTCGACGAGGACGACTACCGGTGAGCGCTCGGAGGGTCGCCAGATCGGTGAGGTACGACGACCACGCCGGGTAATGGAGCGAGTGCATGCGGTGAGCGTCCGCGGGTCGTCACACGGGTCGGCGGCGTCCGTTCGCCCTCCCTGCCCGTGTACGGCGCGTTCCGCACGGCTTTCGCCGCCGTCCGGTCCGTGAAATTCTGCGTTCGCACCGCGCACAGCAGGGTTACCGAAAAGTACGATGGCGTCGCGGCGCACACCGCATGTGGACGATTTTGGGAGGCGGCGTGACAGCCATCGAGCAGACAGAGGCGGCACGCCCGCGGGGCACCCGCCTGCCGCGCCGTGCCCGACGGAACCAGCTGCTGGGCGCCGCGCAGGAAGTCTTCGTGGCGCAGGGCTACCACGCGGCCGCGATGGACGACATCGCCGACCGCGCCGGCGTCAGCAAGCCGGTGCTCTACCAGCACTTCCCGGGCAAGCTCGACCTCTATCTGGCCCTGCTGGACCAGCACTGCGAGGCCCTGCTGCAGGCCGTACGGAACGCGCTGGCGTCGACGACCGACAACAAGCAGCGCGTACGGGCCACGATGGACGCGTACTTCGCGTACGTGGAGGACGACGGCGGTGCCTTCCGGCTGGTGTTCGAGTCCGACCTGACGAACGAGCCCGCCGTGCGCGAGCGCGTCGACAAGGTCACGAACGAATGCGCGGAGGCGATCTGCGACGTGATCGCCGAGGACACCGGTCTGTCGCGGGCCGAGTCGATGCTGCTGGCCTCGGGGCTCGGCGGCCTGGCCCAGGTGGTGGCGCGCTCCTGGCTGCACAGCGACCGCAGCGTGCCGCGCGACCAGGCGGTGCAGCTGCTGACCTCGCTGGCGTGGCGGGGCATCGCGGGCTTCCCGCTGCACGGGAGCGAACCTCAGCACTGACCCCTCGGCGACCGATCGACAGCCGTACGGCCCCGTCCGGACACCACCGGACGGGGCCGTACGGCTGTTTTGTTCCCGGCGGGTGTTCGCTCCTGGCGTGCCGGAGCGGAGCGTGTACGTCCCCTCACCGGGCTAATGTGTGCGGGTACGGCGCGGACGGCCGCGCACATCACTGACCGTCGGAGGGACAAAGCCGTGGAGGTCAAGATCGGCGTGCAGCACGCGCCCCGCGAGATCGTTCTGGAGAGCGGGCAGAGTGCCGAGGAGGTCGAGCGCGTCGTGTCCGAGGCGCTGGCCGGCAAGTCGCAGCTGCTGTCCCTTGTGGACGAGCACGGCCGCAAGGTCCTGGTCCCGACCGAGCGTCTCGCCTACGTGGAGATCGGCGAGCCCACCCCGCGCAAGGTGGGTTTCGGCGCGCTGTAGTTCCGGACAGCGGAAGGGGCCCGACGGTCGATGGACCGCCGGGCCCCTTCCGCTGTCCGGGGAGCGTGCCGCTCAGGAACACACAGACGGAGCACATCAGCCCCACAGGGGATGATTGTGTTCCGCGCGCCGCGGGTAATACCGGCTACGACCGATTTGCCCAGGCAGCAGCCGTGCGGGAGGGAACCTCGTCATGCTCTTGGAAGCGCTCGGCTCCGCCGTCCTCGGGCTCGCCCTGGCATGGGTGGCCGCACGCCGGCTGCCGCACCGTCTGCCCAGCCGTGTCATGGTGCTGTCGACGGGTGCGGCGGGGGCGCTCTTCGGGGCGTTCCTCACCCACAGCGCGCTGGGCCCGGCGGGTCTCCTGGTGATCCTGGCCGGGGCGCTGGTGGTCTCGGCGGCGTCGCTGTCCCTGCTGCTGAGGCCTGCGGAAGGATTTCGCCGCCGCTCGGCGACGGCCTGAGGGCCGCCGCCGGGGCCGACCCAAGGCCGGCCGCCGCAGACGGCGACGGCTGGGGCACCTGTGGTGAGGGGGCGCCTGGCCCGCGCCGTACGGCCGGCCGTCGCCGAAGCGTGCGGGACGGCCGGACAAACAGCAGGCTCGGCCCAGGGCACCCCGGCGGCCGGTGGTGGGCGGCTTCAGGCAGCCAGCCCCAGCGCCGCCATCCGCTTCGTGTGGGCCTCCGTGATCCGGGAGAACATCCTGCCGACCTCCGCGAGGTCGAAGCCGTCCGCCACACCGCCCACCAGCATGGTGGACAGCGCGTCCCGGTCGGCCACCACCCGCTGGGACTGCGACAGCGCCTCGCCCATCAGCCGCCGTGCCCACAGGGCGAGCCGACCGCCCACGCGCGGCTCGGCGTCGATCGCGGCGCGCACCTTCTCCACCGCGAAGCCGGCGTGCCCGGTGTCGTCGAGGACGGCCAGGACGAGTTCGCGCGTGTCGGTGTCGAGGCGGGCCGCGACCTCGCGGTAGAAGTCACTCGCGATCGAGTCGCCCACATACGCCTTGACAAGCCCTTCCAGCCAGTCGGAGGGCGCCGTCTGCCTGTGGAAGCTGTCGTACGCCGCCACGAACGGCTCCATCGCCTCCGTGGGCTCGGCCCCGATCTCCTTCAGCCGGTCCCGGATCCGCTCGAAGTGGTGGAACTCGGCGGACGCCATCTTCGCCAGCTCAGCCTTGTCCGTCAGCGTGGGCGCGAGCTTCGCGTCCTCCGCGAGCCGTTCGAACGCCGCCAGCTCTCCGTACGCGAGCGCGCCCAGCAGGTCCACGATCGCGGCACGGTACTGCGGATCGGCGGAGGCGGTCGCCCAGTCCTGGGCGGACACTCCGGTGGGTCCGGCGGGGGCCTCGGGGCTGTCGGGGGCGTTGTCAGGCGTCGTCATGAAGCGCACAATAGCCCGCTCACCGCCGCCTGGAAGTCCCTGGTCAATCAGTGTGATGACGGCTACGTGACCGAATCGGCCACCGCGAGTGCGCGATTCCGGGGTATGGTGGTAATGCGCCTGCTGAGTGCGTACGTCTATGAAGACTACGTATCTCTACGGGCCGCATGTATGAGGATGCCCGGTCGGTGGCCCGATCGGCTCCGACCCGACAGCCCTCCACGGGCGTACGGCACCTGACGTACGCGTTCGGAGGGACCCTCAGCGGTACGAGCGCTGGAGCGTCGGCGTGGTCCCGTGCCACAGCCCGTCCCCCAAGCAGGCCGACGTTCATCCGGCACGGTCACGACCCCCGCGCTCGCCTCGCGCCGCCCACACAGAAGAGGCAGCACCCTGACTACGACTTTTCGAGAACTCGGTATCCTTCCCGAGACAGCCGAGGCCCTGGAAGCCGTCGGCATCATCAATCCCTTCCCCATCCAGGAGATGACGCTCCCCGTAGCCCTCTCCGGCACCGACGTCATCGGTCAGGCCAAGACCGGTACCGGTAAGACGCTGGGCTTCGGACTCCCGCTCCTCGAGCGTGTCACCGTCCCCGCCGACGTGGAGGCGGGCCGCGCGGAGCCCGAGGCGCTCACCGACGCGCCGCAGGCGCTCGTAGTGGTCCCCACGCGCGAGCTGTGCACCCAGGTGACGAACGACCTGCTGACCGCGGGCAAGGTGCGGAACGTGCGGGTCGTCGCGATCTACGGCGGCCGGGCCTACGAGCCCCAGGTGGAGGCCCTGAAGAAGGGCGTCGACGTGGTCGTCGGCACCCCCGGCCGGCTCCTCGACCTCGCCGGGCAGAAGAAGCTGAACCTGAAGCACGTCAAGTGCCTGGTGCTCGACGAGGCCGACGAGATGCTCGACCTCGGCTTCCTGCCCGACGTCGAGAAGATCATCGACATGCTGCCGGCCAAGCGGCAGACCATGCTGTTCTCGGCCACCATGCCGGGCGCGGTCATCGGCCTGGCGCGTCGCTACATGTCCCGGCCCACGCACATCCGCGCCACCGCGCCGGACGACGAGGGCGTGACGGTCGCGAACATCAAGCAGTTCGTCTACCGCGCGCACTCCATGGACAAGCCGGAGATGGTCGCCCGCATTCTGCAGGCCGAGGGCCGCGGACTGGCGATGATCTTCTGCCGTACGAAGCGCACGGCCGCCGACATCGCCGAGCAGCTGCAGCGCCGTGGCTTCGCCTCCGGCGCGGTCCACGGCGACCTCGGCCAGGGCGCCCGCGAGCAGGCCCTGCGTGCCTTCCGCAACGGGAAGGTGGACGTCCTCGTCTGCACCGACGTCGCCGCGCGCGGCATCGACGTCGAGGGCGTCACCCACGTCGTCAACTACCAGTCCCCCGAGGACGAGAAGACGTACCTGCACCGGGTCGGCCGTACGGGCCGCGCGGGCGCCAAGGGTACGGCGATCACGTTCGTCGACTGGGACGACATCCCGCGCTGGCAGCTGATCAACAAGGCGCTGCAGCTGGACTTCAACGACCCGGTGGAGACGTACTCGAGCTCCCCGCACCTCTTCTCCGACCTCGGCATCCCCGAGGGCACCAAGGGCGTCCTGCCGCGCTCGGAGCGAACCCGCGCCGGGCTCGAGGCGGAGGAGCTCGAGGACCTCGGCGAGACGGGCGGCCGGGGCTCACGCGGCCGCCGCTCCCCGGACGCGTCCGCGCAGGGCGAGCGCCCGGCGCGTACGCCGCGCCGTCGCCGCCGTACGCGGAGCGGTACGCCGCTGGACTCGTCGGCCACCACGGACACGGCCACCACGGACACGGCCACCATGGATACGGCCGCGACGGAGGCGACCGAGTCGGCGGAACGCCGTACCCCCCGCCGACGCCGCCGTATGCGCGGCGGTGCGCCGGTGGAGGCGACAGCGGCACCGGTGACGCCGGTGACCGCGGAGCCGGCCGCGACGGAGGCCACGAAGGCGGCGGAGACGGTCGAGGCCACGGAGACGAAGCCGCGCCGCGGCCGCACCCGCAAGACGTCCGAGCCCGTCCCGGTCGCGCCCGAGGCCACCGCCGCGACGGAGGCGGCCCCGGCAGCCGCCGAGACCGCCGTGGACACCGCGGAGGCCACGGAGGCCAAGCCTCGCCGCCGCACCCGCAAGACCGCCGAGACGGCGCCGGTTGCCGACGCCGCGAGCGAGGCCGCGGAGGCCCTGGACACCGCCGAAGCCACGGAGGCCAAGCCCCGCCGCCGCACCCGCAAGACCGCGGAAGCGGCACCGGCCACCGACACCGCGACCGAGGCGACCGAGGTCAAGCCGCGTCGGCGTACCCGCAGGACCGCCGAGACGGTCCCGGCCGCCGACACCGCGAGCGAGGCCGCGGAGGCCCTGGACACCGCCGAAGCCACGGAGGCCAAGCCCCGCCGCCGCACCCGCAAGACCGCGGAAGCGGCACCGGCC